>NZ_PXNU01000028.1:0-87602 GCF_041300735.1 Phaeobacter sp. SYSU ZJ3003
GGATGCTGTCAGTTCATCCAGCGCAGCAGCGGTTTCTTCGAGCGTTGCGGCCTGGCTTTCGGTGCGGTGCGATAGATCGTCCGAGGACTGGCTGATCTCAGCCGCGCCGTTGCGAATGCTGGACGCGGATTCCACCACTTTCGACACGGTATCGCTGAGGTTTTCCACCGTCCGGTTGAAGTCGATACGCAGCTGCTCGTAGTCCTCGGGGAAGGCGCTGTCGATACGCACGGTCAGATCGCCATTCGCGAGAACCGACAGGCGGCTGGTCAAAGTCTGTACCACCTGAGCCTGAGCCTGGTCGCGCTCTTTCTGTTCTGCTTCCAGTTCTTTCTGGCGGATCAGAGAGGTACGGAACACGTCCAGCGTGCGCGCCATATCGCCGATCTCGCTGTGGCTCGCCAATCCCGGAATCTCGGCACTGGTGTCCCCTTCGGCCATGGACTGCATACGGTCTTTGATCCGTTCAACCGGCTTGATCACGCTGCGCGCCAGGAAGAAGGCTGCAATCCCCATGGCTGCCAGTCCGATCACCAACGCGATCAGGGCAGAATTGCGCATGGCGGCAACATCCGCCTCGATATCGGCTACATAGGCGCCAGTACCGACGATCCAGCCCCAGGGCTCGAACAGCTTCACATAGCCCATCTTTGCCTCAGGGATGTCCGAGTCAGGCTTGTTGAAGTGGAAAATGAGCGGACCGTGACCCGTCGAATCCGCGATCTTCTGGAATTCCTGAAACACAAGGACGCCATTGACGTCTTCGAACATGGTCTGATCCTTGCCGATCAGCTGCTTGGCGACCGGATGGGCGACCATGTAGTTCTGCCGGTTCAGCGCAAAGAAATATCCCGCCGTGCCAAAGCGCGGCGTCTCAACCGCGGCGATCCCGCGTTCCTGGGCCTCTTCCGGGGTCAGGGAACCTGCTTGAACCTGCGCCTCCAGATCGGCCAGCACGCTGACCATGGCATCGGTCAGGCTGTCGAGTTCTTTTTCCCGCATCTCGTAGGCATTGTCGACAGCGCGGGTCAGGAGCACAAAGGTCAAAGCGGCGGCAAGAGCAACCCCCAATCCTGCCAGCGCATAGATACGGGCCGGCAATCGGTAGAGAAACGTAGGCATAGTAGACTGGTCCTTTAGTGACGCTCATTTACATGCAAGGTTAGAGATACTTCCCTAATTTTCTCTTAGATTAACGTCGGTGGTTTTAGCCAACGCGGCCCTGAAAGCGCACGAAATTCGGCCAAATACCTCAGGAAACCAGTCGGAAAACCATCCCAGGTTTTCACTATTCCGACACGGGACTCTGCCAAGAGAGTCTGCGTAAGCCACGAACACTGCAAGGAAAACACAAGCTATCGCGGTCATCAAAACTGAGACCGCCGCGCTCTGTCTCAGACCCGCGGCTCACAATCCGGGCAGACAGCAGTAGCCAGAAAATCTGCGCATGCAAACTTTCTGGCCCTTTGGACAAAATGACAGGGAATCAGAGGGCCACGGGTCATTTTGACCCCACGCTTGGCGTTTCCCTTATGACTCCCTGTCGCCGATTTTGATTAGAAATCTGTGGGTGCGCCGCCTTCGGCCTTGCGACGGGCCACGAAATCGCCCAGCTCCTCGCGGATCGCGTCGTCCATCGGCGGCGCCTCGAAATCGGCCAAAATGTCCTTATAGATCTTATGCGCCCGCTCCGGCGTCCAGACTGCACCTGCCGCCTCCCAGGCTTCATAGTTGCGCCAGTCGCTGAGGAACGGCTGATAGAATGCATCCGTATAGCGGTCCTGCGTGTGTTTCAGGCCAAAGAAGTGCCCGTCGTTACCGACCTCCCGGATGGCATCCAGAGCAATCTCCTCGGGGCCGGTGGCGCAGATCTGCGGCTGCAAGTAGCGCTGGATCTGCTGCAGCACCTCGCAATCCATGATGAACTTTTCCGGGCTGGCGATCAGACCGCCCTCCAGCCAGCCAGCGGCGTGGTAGACCATATTGGTGCCCGACTGCACCGCCGCCCAGAGGGAGTTCGAAGTTTCCCACATGGCCTGCCCATCCGGCACATTGGCCGCGCAGACCCCGGAAGAGCGCATCGGCAGACCATAGTAGCGCGCCATTTGGCCGGTCATCTGGGTGGCGCGCATGTATTCTGGCGTGCCAAAGGCGGGAGCACCGGATTTCATGTCCACATTTGACGTGAAGGTGCCAA
Organism: Phaeobacter sp. SYSU ZJ3003; assembly: GCF_041300735.1. Lineage (NCBI taxonomy): Bacteria > Pseudomonadati > Pseudomonadota > Alphaproteobacteria > Rhodobacterales > Roseobacteraceae > Phaeobacter > Phaeobacter sp. SYSU ZJ3003. The sequence goes on from NZ_PXNU01000028.1 coordinate 2,198, forward strand.
TCGCACAGGGCGTACCGGGCCGCACATATTGGAACAACGCAATGGCACAAAGCGATTCCGCTAGCGATTGCGCCACTGCACCCGACATGGTGACAGGCGCCATCGCCCCGGCCAGGGTAAAGGGCGTCACAACCACCGCCTGCCCCTTGCGGACCAACCGCAGACAGCCGTCGATCATCGGGAAGTCATGCTTCAGCGGCGAGGTCGAGTTGATGTTGGTGTACATATGCGGGCGGGACTCGAACTCTTCATGGCTGAGCCCCCCGGCGATCCGCACCATTTCCATCACGTCCTCAACCCGCTCCTTGCCCAGCGAGTAAGCGTGCATCACCTTGTCGGTCAGCGTCAGCTTGTCATAAAGCACATCAAGGTGGCGCACAGAGGCATGGATATCCACGGGCTCCACCGGATATCCACCGGCGAAATGGATGCAGTTGAAATACTGCGTCAGCTTCAGAAGGTTCCGGCACTGCTCCTGCGTGCCCGCGACTTTCTTGTTCAGCTCCATGTCCCAGTAGTTGGGCGGGGAGGAAACATTACCGAACAGGATATGATTGCCGCCAATCGGGATCCTGCGCTCTGGATTGCGCGGGGTGATGTCAAAGCTGTCCGGCGCCTTGCCCACCATCTCCATCACGAACTCGCGGTCCATCCGCACCAGATCGCCTTCTACACGGCAGCCTGCTTCTTTGAAAATCTCCAGCGCCTCGGGGTTGAGGAAGACAATACCGATCTCTTCGAGGATGCGCATGGCGCCATCGTGGATGGCTTCAACACCTTCCGGGCTAAGCGGTTCAATGGGACGGTCAATGTTCACCGGGATCGACCAAGGCATCTGCGCCAGTGCCGCGTCTCCGCGCCGGGCCGCCGCGCCTGCTCTGCCGCCGCCGCGCCTGCGTCCCGCTGTTGCTCGTGCCATGATGACCTCCGTCCTGTTGAAGCGTCTGCGTTTTCTTGCGCCGTTCAACTGGCCCGAGAACGAGGCCTGCAACCTTTCCGTTCACGACATCCGCTGTCGTTTTTTCACTCCCCGGGGTGCATGGAGGCATTTTCTGGACACAAGTGAACAGTTCAGCCCAAATTTTTGGCTGCGCGGACAGATCCGCACAGCAACGTCACGTCAGGATCGCAGGTTATTGCGCCGCTGGCTGGCCCGCGCGGTCGAGCCATTCGGGAATATGGCCAATGTCCGGCAAGACCGCATCGGCGTGGGGCGCCAGATCCTGATGGCTGGCCATTCCGGTGAGCACCCCAAGACGGCGCATGCCCGCCGCCGCCCCCGCCTGCAGGTCATGCAGGCTGTCGCCAACCATCGCGGTCCGTTCTGGGGCAACCCCGCAGGCCTTGCAGAAGGCCAGAAGCGGCGCGGCATCCGGTTTGGCACCATGGCCGCTGTCGAACCCGGCGACAAAGGTGAAGCGGTCCAGAACCCCTGCCCGCTCAAGCTGGCTCAGCGCCGACACTTCGGCATCATTGGTCATCACCCCCAGCACCTTGCCCCGCGCCAGCAGCCCGTCCAGGAAATCGGCAAGCGGCACGGCCTCGGCTAGCGCCGCATTGGCTGCACCTTCGGCCAGAAACCGCTCCAGCTCGGCCTCGCTCATGTGCGGCACATGGGGCGCCAGGGCCGCCGCCACCTCACCGTTGGTGCCCGCGATCACGAAACTGTCCGGATGGAAACACTCCCGCTTCAGATCGAACCGCAGCGTATCGGCCATGACGCCTGCGAGGGCCACATCCCCGCCCGCGAGGCTTTTCAGCACCCCGGCCGCCCAGCTGTTCCAGGTGGCAGCAAAATCAAAAAGGGTTCCGTCCTTGTCGAACAGAAAAGCATCTACCGGCATCACAAGATCCTGATCAGAATAGGGTCAGAGCACTGCATATCAGGTCCAGTGAACCTGCGCACCACCCGGAAGCGCCATCCGCGCGTGCATTGGCATCTCATAACTGAGGCCCAAGCTGTCGCAGAATTCCATCACCCAGGAATCGTCCATCGTTAAGAAATCGAGCACCGAGCCCAAAAACTCCGGATCGGTGGCGCGACTGCGCAAATCGTCCTCGCTGGCGCCGGTTGCGCCCATAAACACCGGGAACAACTCGTCATTTCCGGACAGCCAGGCAAGGGCCTGCAAGGCAATGGTTTCAGCTTGATCGGCGGAAAACTGCATATCGGCACCTTCCTGACACTTTGCGGCCATTTTAATGAAAATATGAAAGGGTTTATTAACCAGCAGAGGTGAAAACTTCTAGTCATAGAAACGCATGCCTCGAAAGGATTGCGCGTGCAGGGAACCATTCTGGTCATAGACGGTGTATCAACCAACCGCATCATGATGAAGGTGCAGCTTGCTGCCGCCTATTATGATGTCGTGCTGGCGACACAGGTCACCGGTGTACTTGAAATTGCCCGGGGTTGCCGCCCCGATCTGGTTCTGACCGCCAACTCCCTGCCCGATGGCAGTGCCGCAGATGTGAAACGGGAACTGACCCGCGACGACAGCCTGGCGGATGTGCCGGTGATCGCCGTCAGCCGCACGGATAACCCCATGCGGCGGCTTGAGGCGCTTTCGGCAGGGATCGACGACGTGCTGCCGCAACCGCTGGACGATGTGATCCTGCAGGCCCGGATCCGCAGCCTGCTGCGCACCCGCAGCGCCAATGAAGAACTGAACCTCCAGCGCGATGCCTCGCATGGCTTTGTCCTGCCCCTGACCGACCGCAGTCGCGCCCCCCACAACATCAAGGCAACGGTGGCGCTGGTGGCCGAGGATATCCAGACTGCGCGGGACTGGCAGGACCGTCTGTCCCACCACGTGCCGCATGACATCCGCACCCATCAGATCGGTGACATCCAGCCGTTGATGAGCGATCCCGTCGCCGATGTTTTCATTATCGAGCTGAACGAAATGTCGTCGGGCGTCGGCCTGCGGCTTCTGGCCGATCTGAGGGCCCGGGCCACCACCCGTCAGTCGGTGGTCATCGCAGTGCCCAATCCGGCCGATGCGCATATCGCGGCCGAAGCGCTGGACCGCGGCGCCCATGATGTGCTGCAAAACGGGTTCAACGTCGAGGAATTGGCGCTGCGTCTTGGCACGCAGCTGCAATACAAGCACCGCCACGACCTGCTGCGCGACAGCGTCCGCAACGGGCTGCGCGCCGCTGTCGAAGATCCAATGACTGGGCTCTTCAACCGCCGCTATGCCAAACCATTTCTGGACCGCACCGCCCGCAGCGCCGCCGAAAGCGGCGATAAATTCGCCCTGATGCTGGCCGACCTTGACCACTTCAAGCAGATCAACGACCGCTATGGCCACCCAGCCGGCGACGCGGTTCTGATCGAAGCCTCCCGCCGGCTGCAAAGCCACCTGCGCCCGGTGGACCTGCTGGCGCGGGTCGGCGGCGAGGAGTTCATGATCGTCCTGCCCGGCGCCAATGAACAGGAAGCGAGCGAGGCCGCCGTTGCCCTGTGCAACGCGATCAACAGCACTCCCTTTGATGTGCCAGAAATTGATGAACCGATCGCGGTGACGATCAGCATCGGCGCGGTCATTGGCGATGGTGCTGAGAAGGAGATGACAAATGTCACCTCTCTGATCGCCAAGGCAGATCAGGCGCTCTATGGCGCCAAGAACTCAGGCCGCAACCAGGTCACCTTGTCACGGCCCGACACAGCAGTCGCCTGAGCGCTCCTCATCGCTGCTATTAGTTTCCGGCACTGCCTACGTTGCGCAGCAATATCAGGGTTTCCCGGACCTATGCGCCTTGTGCCATTCCGCATGTCGGCGCAGCATCTCCCGCATCCGCTCGGCATAGCGGACGCGTTCATCTGCAGTCATGGCCTCCACCTGTGCGATCCAGGCCCGCTGCACCGAGATCTGAAAGGCCCGCCGGTTGTCGGCCTGCTGCTCCAGGACCCTGGCCAGCTGCCCGGCATCAAAGGGATCCCCCCGCAAGATCGCGATGACCGCCTCGCCCTCGGCGCGGCGGCGGGCCCCATAGCTGCCATGATCCCCTTCGGCGCGACGGTGCAATTCTGTCCGGGTCTCCCGGTCCAGATCGCGAAATATCATCGACCCGACCGAGGGAGGACGCTTGCCCGGATGCGATCCGTCATGCCAGCGCATGAACGCCCCGATCGCGAGCCCTGCCACCGCAAGGTTGGTCGCCAGAGACACGGCCAGAAGTACCTTCAACCAAAGCCGCATTCCAGTCCGGGGTTCATCCGCTCCGCCGCCAGAGGAGCCGGGACGCGCTGTATTCGAAGAGGCCGGGGTTTGTCCGTCAGTGCTCATTCTGTCTCCTCACCCAGCATCACAGCCAGGTCGTAACTATCGTATGGCAGTGCTGTCGTATCCACGGACAGCTGCGTGAACTCGGCCGGGTCCGGTAGGAAAGACGGCGGCGCCAGTCCAATCCACAGCCCGACAGCGCAGGCGGCCGCCATGCCGCCCATGGCGGGCCATCCGCCAACCGCAGCGCGAAACTGGCACCACATCCCGATTGCGGATGCGGCAAATGTCGCGGCCGGGTTTTGCGCAGGGGGCACGGCCAAAGCCGCCGCCTGCCGGGCCTGCACATCCTCCGCATCCGCAAGAATGCGCGCGCTCAGGTCATCCGGCAATGTCGGCTGGTCCCGCCGCGCCTCTTCGAACAGCGCCTCCAGCAGGTCGATATCTTTTTCGGTGTCAGCCATCGTGATACCCCAACTCTTCCCGGCGCCCGGCAAGCAGTGCCGCCAGCGCCCTCTTGCCCCGGGCGGTCAAACTTTCGACCGCCTCAACGCTAATATCCATAATTCCGGCGATCTCCGGATTTGCCAGCTCTTCCAGATGGCGCAGGATCACTGCCTGACGCTGCCGCTCGGGCAATTGCATCAGCGCCGCCTGCAGCGCATCATGGCGGGCACCGTCCTGCATCGCCTCGGGCGCGCTTTGCGCCGGATCCGGCGGGTCGGGGACCGCGTCCAGGTCCAGATACCCTCCGCGCTGGCGACGTTTCAGATCGATGCAAAGGTTCATCACCACCCGGTAGAGCCAGGTCGAGATCTTCGCCTCTCCGCGCCGCCAGTCCGGAGCGATCCCCCACAGGCGCATCATCGCCTCCTGTGTCACATCCTCTGCTTCGGCCCGGTTGCCCAGAACCCGCATGGCCACCCCGAATGCACGGGGGCCAAGCCGCTCGGTCAGCAGGGCTGCCGCGCGCTGGTCGCCCTGGGCAAAGAGTTCCAGCAGCACCTCGTCATCCGGCGACGCGCTCACCTTGGGCAGGCCTTCCAAGGAAGCCCTGCCCGCTGATGTATCCATTCTTTGCAGCACGCCTGAAGGATCAGTTCTGCCCCATGCCCTGTTTCTGACCGCAATTCTTGCCGCCCTTGCCGCCATGATGCATACCACCACGGTTCATCCGGGCCTGGTCAAACTCTTCCTTTGACACAGCGCCATTGCCGTCCTTGTCCATCCGAGAGAACATATCACCACGCTTGGAGTGATCAGGCAACTCATCCTGACTGAGGGCGCCATCGCCATCGCTGTCGAACCGTTCCATCATCCGCGCCGCACGCTGGGCTGCGCGCCGCGCGCCTTCGGCCTGCATTTCCTCGACCGACAGTTTGCCGTCACCATTCGCATCAACCTGCGCGAAACGGGCCGCGCGGTGGGCGGTCATTTCCTCGGGCGATACCGCGCCATTGCCATCGGCATCCAGTTCCTCGAACGACACTTTAGGGCCGTGATGGCCGGGACCCGATTGAGCAAGAGCAGCCGTAGCTCCGGCCAGGCCGGCAACTGCAACGATAGCGGCGATGAACTGCGTATGTTTCATGTCATCTTCCCTTTGATTGGTGGCAGCCCTGTGCTGCCCGATGCATAGAAGAAACGCCGCAGCCCGATCTTTCCGTCGCAAAAATGTGATTTACTTTTGCCCGCTATTTTTGCGGCATCCAGCCGCAGACCTTGTGCGCCCCCCTTTCCCTCGGGCAAGAAGCGCGCAAACATGCGTTTGCAACACAGGATATTTCATGACTGAGTCCCAAGCCGTGATGGCCCCCGACACCGATACCGAACGCGAGACGATGCCTGCCCTGCTGAAAGGCTGGCGCCAGAAATGCCCCGAGTGCGGCAAAGGCAAACTGCTGCATTCCTACCTCAAGGTGAACGACAGCTGCAGTAATTGCGGCCTCGATCTGTCCGGCCACCGCGCCGATGACGGCCCCGCCTATCTGACCATTCTGGTGGTGGGCCATCTGATGGCGCCGCTGTTGCATGTGGTTTATTTCGCCTGGCGGCCGGCACCTCTCGTAACGTTCACAGTTTTCTCGATTGGCTGTCTGGCTTCGTCGCTGTATCTTCTCCCCAGACTGAAGGGGGTTGTCGTCGCCTATCAATGGGCGCGGCGGATGCACGGGTTCGAAGACAGAACCTGAACCCTTTGGAAACAAAGGGGAGAGGCAGATGAGCAGCGCAGAGGTTCAGGGCGTAACAAGTCAGGACAAAACGGCAATCCGCAACGCGGCGACGGTGATCGCCGTACGTGATCGGATGGCCGATGACCCGCAGGTCCTGATGGGCCAGCGTGGCGCCAAGGCTGCCTTCATGCCGAACAAGTTCGTCTTTCCCGGCGGCGCGGTGGATCTGGCCGACAGTTCCGTGCCGCTGGCCGATCCTCTGCCCGCAGTCTGCCGCGACCGCCTGTCCGAACAGGCGCCGCACGATCTGCACCACGCACTGGCCATTGCCGCGATCCGCGAGCTGTGGGAGGAAACCGGGCTCTTGCTGGGTACGCCGGGGGACTGGAGCGATCCGATTCCCGAAGATTGGCAGGCCTTTGCGCAAAGCGGCCATCTGCCTTCGGCGCGGGCATTGCAATTCGTGTTCCGGGCACTGACGCCGCCGGGCCGCCCCCGCCGGTTTGATGCGCGGTTCTTTCTGATCGATGCCGATGCCATTGTCGGCGATCTCGATGATTTCTCACAGGCCTCGGACGAGCTGTCGCATCTGCAGTGGATCCCGCTCAGCGAGGTGCGCACCTTCGATCTGCCCTTTATCACCGAAGTGGTTCTGGCCGAGGTGACTGGCCGCATCCGCGACACCAACCCGCCGGACAGCGTACCCTATTTCCGCAACGATGATGAAACCAGCCTGTTCCTGCGGCTGAAGGGCTATCCGATGCCGGAAAGCTCCTGATACGGCGCGGCCCTTTGCCAACGCAGGGGGTTAGTTAGATCGCCAGCACCAACGCGAGGATCGACAGGATCAGCAGTCCCATGCCGGTGATTTCGCGGACGGTGATTTTCTCCCGGAAGAACAGGACCGAGGCCAGCAGCGACAGCACCAGTTCGATCTGTCCCAGCGCCTTGACGTAGGCAGCGTTTTGCAAGGTGAAGGCCCAGAACCAGCAGAACGAACCGCCCATACTGGTCAGACCAACCCAGACCGCAACCCGGCGCGCCTGCCAGACGCGGGTAATCTCACCCTTTTCCTTGAGCGCCAGCCAGATCAGCATCAGCACCGTCTGCAAGGAGACAACCGATGCCAGCGTAACACCGGCACGAAAGATCGGGTCCAGATCGCCCAGTTGCAGTGATGCCCCGCGATAGCTGACGGCGGAAAAGGCGAAAAGCACACCAGAGCCAAGCCCCAGCAGTGAGGCCTTGTTGGTCAGATGCTGCCACCAGGCGCCCTTCACTTCCGGAGTTTTCGACAAGACGAGCACGGCCGAGAGCCCGATCAGGATCGCTGCCCAGCCCCAGGGGCTGATCCCGTCCCCCAGCACCACAAGGCCGACAATCGCGGTCTGGATAACCTCGGTCTTCTTGAAGGTGATTCCAACCGCGAAATTGCGCTGCTTGAACAGGGCTACCACACAGACCGTGGCGAGGATCTGCGCCGTGCCGCCGATGGTGGCAAAGACCCAGAACATGAGGCCTAGATGCGGCAGGCTCTGCCCTGTTGCCATCAGATAAGCCGCCAGTGCCGCCAGAATGATCGGCGCCGAATAGGCAAAGCGGGCAAAGGTCGCCCCGCCCGGGGACAGGGTGACACTGCTCAGAACCTTTTGCAGCATGAAGCGTACGGTCTGAAAGCTCGCGGCGGCGATTGAAACGGGAATCCAGGTCAGCATGATCAGCTTATGAGCGCTTATTTCCCCTTTTGCCAGAGCGGATGCGGCACCGGATCCTTGGCCCGCAGGAAATAGTCGCGAAAAATCTGCCGGTAGGAGGGGAACACATAGGCACGGTTGGCTGCCTGATAGAGCGCGCGGTGCCGATGATAGAGCCGCGGCAGCGCGTGCCAGGGCACCCCTGGATGCATGTGGTGCACGATATGCAGGTTGTTGTTGAGGAACAGCAGCGCCAGCGGCCCGCGATCCTCGATCACCACGGTGCGGCCACGGACCTCTTCATGGGCGCGGTGCTCCAGAAAGGTCCGGATCTTCAGCAGTGCCAATCCCAGATAGGCGGCAATGGCATAGGCCCAGACCGGCATCGGCGCACGCAGCACAAGCCAGACCACCAGCGCGCTGCCCGCAATGTGCAGCAGCCAATCCGCAATCACCCGCCTGTCGCCCTGCCGGACGAGCCGCCAGTCCCCTGCCATGAAACAGACCTGCCCGATCAGCGGCCCCAGCAGCATCCGCCCCAGCAGCGTGTTGTTGATACGCAGAACCGCACGTTTCCACGGCGCCAGCCCGCGCCAGACCTGGGGGCACATGAAATTGCTTTCGGGATCGTCAAACGGATCCGTCAGCCGTTCATCCTGATGATGCGCCAGATGGGTGTCGCGAAAGCGGCCGTAGGGGATCGCCAGGTTGAGCGGCAGCGCCATCAGCGCCTCATTCAGCAGACGGTTGCGGAACGGATGCCCGTGCAAGGCCTCGTGACACAGCGAAGAGTGAAAGGCGATCAACACGCCCGCCAGTACCACGGCCAGCGCCATGCTGAGGGCCGCAAGCCAGAAAATCACCGCAAACCAGGCGGTATAGCAGATCAGGATCAGCACCAGCGTGCCCCATTCCACGCCGCGCGGCATCAGGTCAGAGGGCAGTATCGGCGCCTCCATACCCTGGCCGATTGCCTCGGACATTTGTGCGCGCGCCTCAGACATGCGCCCGCCCCCAGGCGATCCCGGCCCAGATCCGTTCATAGATCAGGTAGGTGACGAACCCCAGCCCCGTGTTCACCAGGGCCATCGCCCCGCCGACTGTCGCCGATCCGGTTGCAAGCATGCCCACAACCGTCATCACGGTCAGGCCAATCACATTCCAGATCACCGCTTTCACGACAGAACGTCTGCGCGTTTCCATAGTACCTCCTACACTGTGCTGACTGGAGCTGGCAGGCGCTGCCGTCGGTCGCGTCCTGCTCTGCTTCTACGTTCAGACTAGGCCCGGTATCGGATGTTCGACATTCTGAATGTAATTAACAAACTTCATCACATGTGATATTTATCACCAATGGATACTAAAATTGACAAACGGGTTCGCGCGCAGCAATTCCGCGAACGCCTGAACCGGGCACTTGGTGAACGCGGGATGAGTCAAAGCGCCCTGGCCCGCCAGACCGGCGTGGACCGGTCCACCATTTCGCAGCTGCTCACCGATGACGGCGCCCGGCTGCCGAATGCGCATGTGGTGGGGTCCTGCGCCTCGGCGCTTGGCGTATCGGCGGATTGGCTGCTGAGCCTGTCGGACCGCCCCGAAAGCGCGGCAGAGCTGCTGGCCTCCAGCATGTCCGTCACCGAGGCCCCACGCGCCCTGGTGGATGAAAGGATTTTCGAATGGCATCGGGAGGCGGCGGGTTACAAGATCCGCCATGTGCCGGCCGCCCTGCCCGATCTGCTGAAAACCCGCGCCCTGCTGGAATGGGAATATGCGCCGCACCTGGGCCGCACTGCCGATCAGGCCATCGGCGCCTCCGAAGACCGCCTGTCCCTGATGCGGCAAGCCCAATCCGACTATGAAATCGCGATGCCGCTCTATGAGCTGGAAAGCTTTGCCAATGCCTGTGGCTACTACGAAGGCCTACCGCTGGACATCCGGCTGGAGCAGCTGGATCATTTCGAGCGGCTTTGCACCCAACTCTACCCGCGACTGCGGATCTATCTCTTTGATGCAAAACGCCTGTTCGCATCGCCCGTGACCATTTTCGGGCCGCTGCTCTGCGTGTTTTATGCCGGCAGCCACTACATGGCCTTCCGCGACCGCGAACGGATCGAGACCTTCACCAACCATTTCGACCAGCTGATCCGCGAGGCGGATCTGACCGCTCGTCAGCTGCCCGAACGGCTGCGGGCCTGGAAGACCGGTATCTGCGATTAGGCACAGCTGCGCCCCGGCGCAGCTTCAGGCTCGGCCTGCGGCAGCAGGCAGAGCCACCTTCAGACCTTCGGGTCCGGGTTTTCGGTATGACCATCCACCGCGATCACCTGCCCCGACACCAGCCGCGCGGCATCCGAGCCTAGGAACACCGCCATATTGGCCACATCCGCGGCTGTCACCCAGGACCGCATCGAGGTGCCCGACGCGTAGCCCTCATACACAGCGTCCCGGCTCATGCCCTTCAGCGCCGCTTCGCGTTCCAGCACGCCCTCCATGCGCGGTCCTTCCACCGCGCCGGGGCAGATCGCATTGGCGCGGATGCCAAAAGGCCCCAGTTCCATCGCGAGGGTCTTCATCAGGCCAATCACCGCCCATTTCGCCGCCGAATAGGGCGCCCGGTTCGGATAGCCATAGATCCCCGCCGTCGAGGACGTCAGCACGATAGCCCCCCGCCCCGCCGATTTCATCAGCGGCGTGGCATGTTTGGCAGCAAGGAAAGCGCCTTCGAGATTGACGCTGACACAAGAGCGCCAGTCCTCAAGGTCGATATCCTCGACCAGCGCGGTCGGCCCGGCGATGCCTGCATTGGCGCAGAGCACATCGAGCCCACCAGCGTCGGCGATCTTGTCGAAGACCGCCCGCATCTCCGGCTCCAACGCGGCATTCGCCGCGTGGCAGTGCCAGTGATCCGGCAGCGCCTCCAGCGCTGCGGGGTCGAGATCGGTGACCCATACCTCGGCCCCGGCGGCATCAAAAGCCTCGCCCATGGCGCGGCCAATGCCCGATGCCCCGGCGGTGATCAGAACCCGCATCGCCGCCGCCCTAGCGCGGCGCGCCGATGGCGCGGCCCAGCCCCTCAGGGGTCGGCAGCGCCGCATGCGCCTCAGCGAACTTCGCAAGGTTCGCTGCCAGATGCGGCGCGGGCGGCGCCGAGCGGCGGGTTTTCAGATCCACATGCAGCAGCATGTGTTCCCCGGTCGCCAGCAGACGTTCACCTTCGAACATTTCATGCCACAGGTGCATCTTCTTGCCTTCGGCCATGATCACCCGCGTCCTGACCTGAATGGGATGGCCTGCATGCACCTCGTCGATGTGGCGGATGTGGGTCTCGGCGGTAAAGAAACTGCCGCCCGAGGCGATATAGTCGGCATCGCAGCCGATGATTGCCATCATTCGGTCGGTGGACTGGGCAAAGGCGTCCAGATAGCGGCTTTCGGTCATGTGACCATTGTAGTCTGTCCAATCCAACGGAACGGTGCGGTTCAGGGTCAGAACCGGCTGCGACAGGTCGGCGACATCCTCCATGGTGCTGGCCAGCCCCATGGCGCCTTCGCGCGCCTTATCATGGGCGTTCTGAAGCGCACCCGCGCCCCAGTTGGTATTGCCCAGCGCCCGCATCATGCCGACAAGGTTGTCGTCGCGGATCCGCTCCAACTCACGGATCGAGTATTTGCCCGATTGCGCATCGGACTGACCGGCGATCAGGTCGACCAGCTCGTCGTTGTATTCCGGCACATCCATCAACTTGGTCCAGGGCCAGGTGAGGCAGGGGCCGAACTGCGCCAGGAAGTGCTTCATGCCCGCTTCGCCGCCCGCAACGCGATAGGTCTCGAAAAGGCCCATCTGCGCCCAGCGGATGCCAAAGCCATAGCGGATCGCATTGTCGATCTCTTCGGTGGTGGCGATGCCGTCCTTGACCAGCCATAGCGCTTCGCGCCAGACCGCCTCCAGGAAGCGGTCCGCCACATGGGCGTCGATTTCCTTTTTCAGGTGCAGCGGGTACATACCGATTTCGGCGATGATCGCCTTGGCTTTGTCGATGACCTCGGGCGTATTGGCCTCGGTGGTGACCACTTCGACCAGCGGCATCAGGTAGACCGGGTTAAAGGGATGCGCGACCACGATCTGCGCCGCATTGTCAAACCCCTCCTGCAATTGCGACGGCTTGTAGCCAGAGGTGGAGGAGCCGATCACCGCGCCCCGCGCCACATGCTGCTGAAGTTCGCCATAGACCTTCTGCTTCAGGTCCAGCCGCTCAGGCACGCTTTCCTGCACCCAGGAGGCGCCAGCAACCGCCTCGGCAATGGTGGGATGGAAAGACAGCGCGCCTTCGGCAGGCAGGGCCACATTGCCAAGCCCCGGCAAGGACCGACGGGCGTTATCCAGCACATCCGTGATCTTGCGCTCCGCCTCGGGATCGGGATCAAAGACCCGTACGTTCCACCCGTTCAATAGGAACCGCGCGGCCCAGCCGCCGCCGATCACGCCGCCGCCAATGATTGCTGCTGTTTTCATGTTCTCATTTCCATTTGCATTTGGCTGTGCCTCTGCGCGAGCAACGCCTGCGCTTTCACAGGGCGCGCCGTGCACGCCATCCCATCAGTTTAGTCTTGTGGAGCTGCGCAGCGCACCAGATCGGCCGCGAACCCGTTTTCATCAATGATCTGCAGCCGATCATCCGGCGTAACCAGGAATATCTGCGCATCGCTGTACGCGTATCCCGCATCAAGGCATTGCAGTTTCAGAGCCCAGCTGTTGCCCACGCCGGTCTCGCGGACCGCCGCGATGTCACAGCTCCATTCCAGGCCGAATAACCCTTCACGCCCATACCAGTCAGGCGTCTGCTCTCCGACATCCCCAGCCCGGGCGCACCAGGCCGCATTGGGGGACCAGTAGCCCTCCCAAAGCGGTGCCTCCTCTGCGGCGGCAGACAGCGCCGCGCCGCAAAAGACCATGGATGTCAGAGCCCGGCGGATCACTTCGCCACCGGCGCCCGTTTGGTCAGGCCGAGCTGCTTGCGGACCTCTTCGGGGCCGATCACCCGGGCGCCCATGTTCTCGATGATGGTGCCTGCGCGTTCCACCAGCTGCCAGTTCTCGGCCAACACGCCCTTCTCCAGCCAGAGGTTATCCTCAAGCCCCACGCGCACATTGCCGCCCGCCAGAACCGAGGCCGCGACATAGGCCATCTGATCACGCCCCAGCGAAAACGCCGACCAGTCCCAGTCGTCCGGCACGTTATTCACCATCGCCATGAAGGTGTTGAGGTCGTTCGGCGCGCCCCAGGGCACCCCCATGCACAGCTGCACAAGCGCCGGGCTGTCCAAAATGCCCTCTTTCACCAGTTCCTTGGCGAACCACAGATGGCCAGTGTCAAAGGCTTCGATCTCGGGCTTCACGCCCAGATCGGTCATCATCTGCCCCATGGCGCGCAGCATGCCGGGGGTGTTGGTCATCACGTAGTCGGCTTCAGCAAAGTTCATGGTGCCGCAATCGAGAGTGCAGATTTCCGGCAGGCATTCGGCCACATGCGCCATGCGTTCGCTGGCGCCGATCATGTCTGTGCCAGCGTCCTTGACCGGCAGCGGGTTTTCCACGTCGCCAAAGGTGATGTCGCCGCCCATGCCGGCGGTCAGGTTCAGCACCACATCGGTGTCGCTGTCGCGGATGCGGTCGGTAACTTCGCGATAAAGACCCAGATCGCGGCTCGGGGTGCCGGTTTCGGGATCGCGCACGTGGCAGTGAACCACCGCCGCGCCGGCCTTGGCCGCTGCGATGGCGCTGTCGGCGATCTGTTTGGGCGAGCGCGGCACGTGCGGGCTGCGGTCCTGGCTGCCGCCAGAGCCGGTCACGGCGCAGGTGATAAAGACGTCGCGGTTCATGGTCAGAGGCATGTTTTCGTTTTCCCCTCAATGTACAGGGTTTTGCCGTGGGTTATCCCCAGGCTCCTCCCCAGATTCCTGTTTGCGTTGACCTCTACTGTGCCTCAGCCTTCCGGGGAACAGTTTACGCAAAGCGAATCCGACTTGATGAAATCCGCGAAAAACATCCTGCAACCCGAGCATCGCCCGCTGAAATGCGCGGTTCTGGTGCTGGACGAATGCAACACACTGTCCTTTGCGGCGGCGGTCGACCCGATGCGCGCGGCCAACCGGCTGGCCGGTCGCTGTGCCTTTGACTGGGACTATATCAGCGCAACGGATGAGCCGCCGATGCTGACCAGCGGGCTGACGGTGCCGACCACGCCTCTGTCCCGGCTCGAAGGATGCGAGCTGATGATCGTGGTGGCCGGGTTTCAGCTGGCGCGCCACGCCACCCCCAGCCTGCTGGCCGGGCTGCGCCGCATTGCGGGCACCGGCGCCACCATTGCAGGCATCGACGGCGGTCCATGGCTGATGGCCGAAGCGGGCCTGCTGAACGATCACCCCGCGACCACCCATTGGGAGGATCTGGAGAATTTCTCGGCCCGTTTCCCGGATGTGGATTGCCGCAGCGACCGTTTTACCGTGTCCGACGGACGGATGACCTCGGGCGGCGCAACCCCTGCGATCGAGATGATGCTGCATATCATCAGCGCCCGTCATGGCGCCGGATTTGCCGCCCGCGTCGCTGGTCTGTTCCTTTATGACGGGGCTGCCAGCATGGCCCGCCCGCAAAGCCGCCTTGGCGGACACAAGCACAACGCGCTGACGGCCAAGGCGAATGCATTGATGGAAGCAGCGTTGGATGATCCAATGCCACTTGCGCGCATTGCAGAAAGCCTCGGCACCAGCCCGCGCAGCCTGCAGCAGCAATTCCGCCTGCGCCTTAATACCACGCCGCAGGACCATTACCTGCAACTGCGCCTGGCCGAGGCGCGGCGGCTGGTGACCGATACCGATCTTCCGCTAATGGATGTGGCCATGGCCACGGGCTTCACCTCGCAATCGAGCTTTGCCCGCGCCTTCCGGCTGGCGCATGGCAGCTCGGCCCGGGATCTGCGCCAGGAGCGGAACGAAACGCAATCCACGGCCTATTCCACCGCGGACCACGCCGCGCAGGATCACCGCCCCACCACCCACTGAGGGTGCGGCAAACGGGCCGACCTAGTCACACAACCGGGCTGAAGGATCGCGGGGCGCTCCCGCGCGTCACCGGCACATGAAACATGTACCGTTCCCCTTGGGCCAGGCTCGGCGCGGAAGCGCCGAGCCTGGCCCAAGGCCGCCAAGGGGTATCGGCATCAGCCGATGCACCTGCGGGCGCGGGAGCACTCTGTTTCGTGTAGTGAACGATCAGTAAGGCATCGGGTGGGCGCGGTGGGCCGCGTCGATCTCCTCCAGCACCTGCGCATCCAGCGTCACATCGACTGATTGCAGGGCATGCTCCAGCTGCGCAACGGTGGTCGCCCCGAAAATGGCCGAGGCCATGAAGGGCCGCGTGCGGCACCAGGCCAGCGCCATATGCACCGGATCCAGCCCGTGGCGCTTTGCGATCTCCAGATAGGCATCAACGGCGGCGTAGACCCGCGGCGAGTGGCGCCCGCCCAGCTCTGGGTTCAGCGTCTTGCGTGATCCTTCTGGCACCACACCGCCCTGGTATTTCCCGGTCAGAAGTCCGGTTCCCAGCGGCGAAAACGCCATCAGCCCCACGTCTTCGTTGACGCTGAGTTCGGCCAGATCCGTATCATACATCCTGCACAGGAGCGAATATTCGTTCTGGATCGAAGCCACCCGCGGATAGCCCTTTTCCTCGGACAGGCGCAGCCATTGGGCTGTGCCCCAGGCGCTTTCGTTGGAAAGACCAAAGGCGCGAATATTGCCCTTGTCCACCTGCGCCTGCAGCGCCTCCAGGCAATCCAGCATATTGGCGAGGGTTTCCTCCCGGTTCTGGCCCGAGGGATCATAGCTCCAGTTCTTGCGGAACATATAGCTGCCCCGGTTGGGCCAGTGGAATTGGTAGAGATCAATGTAATCGGTCTTCAGCCGCTTCAGCGAGCCTTCGATGGTCGGCGCGATGGTCTTTGACGAGATCGCCTCTCCGTCGCGCACCACGGCGAGCCCCTCGCCCGAGTGTTTGGTTGCCAGGATGTAATCACTGCGGCGTCCGGTCTTTTCATTCCAGTTGCCGATGATCGCTTCACTGTGGCCGACGGTTTCCTTGCTGACCGGGTTCACCGGGTACATTTCGGCGGTGTCGACAAAGTTCACGCCCGCCGCCAGCGCCATGTCGATCTGAGTATGTGCGTCAGCCTCGCTGGTCTGGGTGCCAAAGGTCATGGTGCCAAGGCACAGCTCGGATACCGTCATTCCGGTGCGGCCCAGAGGGTTCATTTTCATATCGCGCGATCCCTGTCTCAAACGTTTCAAAAGACACTACTCCTGACCCAAAGGAGTGCAACCCTATGCCGTTGGTCGCTTTACCTGCTGCCTCCAAAAAAGGCACACTCTTAACGCGAACAGGTACCGCCCGACCCGAACGAAAATCACGTAAGGACCCGGAACAAGACCCTGAAACATAACCCGAATTGAAGGAGCACCCCATGACATTTCCACTGAAGAAAAGTTACAAGGAACTCATCGCCGAAGCGGACAGCGTGGTGAAACACGTGACGCTCGATGAAGCCCAGGCGCTCCTAAGCCAGGCACGCTCCCAATTCGTGGATCTACGCGACATTCGCGAACTTTACCGCACCGGCGTGATCCCCGGCGCGTTTTCCTGCCCGCGTGGCATGCTGGAATTCTGGATCGACAAGGAAAGCCCCTACCACAAGGAGGTCTTTGACGAAGAAAAGCTGTTTGTCTTTTACTGCGACAATGGCTGGCGATCGGCTTTGGCTGCCAAGGCTGCGTTGGAAATGGGCCTTCCCGAGGTCCGACATCTGGAGGGCGGCCTGGACGCTTGGATGGAAAGCGGCGGCGCCTTGTGTCCGGTTAAATGGTAACGCTGGCCTACCCGCACTGAGTGAAGAGAGGGCCTGCGCCCTTCTCTGGACGCCCCGGCACCTCCGAATGCCGGGGCGCGTCATGTCTCCCTGCGCTTTCCTGCTGCCTGTCGCATCCGAGGGTCTTGCCGAGGGTGTGAAAATAGAACAGCCTGCGGCGGATCTAATCAGGGAGAGTCTCCATGCCACAGAACATCACCAAAGGCATCAAGGCCTTGCTTGCCGAAGCCAACGCCATGGTTGACACCATGTCCGTGGAGGACGCCAAAGAGAAAGCCCAGGACGAGTCTTACGTCTTTGTCGATCTGCGCGATATTCGCGAGCTGCAGCGCTCGGGCATGATCCCCGGCGCGTTTTCCTGCCCGCGCGGCATGCTTGAATTCTGGATCGACCCTGACAGCCCCTATCACAAGCCCATCTTCAACCAGGACAAAACCTATGTGTTTTACTGCGCCAGTGCCTGGCGTTCGGCGCTGAGCGCACGCGCGGCGATGGAGATGGGCCTGTCCCCGGTCATGCATCTGGAAGGCGGATTTACCAAATGGGCCGAAGAGGGCGGCGCCGTCGTCCCCCGCGAGAGCTGACCCACCGCCGGATATCACACGCCCTGAGCGGCAAAAGGCAAGCGACACGGCCCTCCCGTGCCGCTTTCCTTTTGCCCCATTCCCCCTCCTTCATGCCTTGCCCTTTCTGCTGCACTCCCGCCAAACAATATTGAGAACAAAAAGCGAACACTGTAATCTGACAACCATGTCGATTCACCCCATCCCTCCACAGCTGCCTACCGGACTAGCCTCTGGTTCCACCTCTGGCCAACGACAGCGAAAGGCCAGCGTCATCCTGCTCGGGGATATCGCCCTGCAGCGCGGTCGAGCGCATGAAGCCTGTGGCAGCGCCCGGTACAGTTTCGCGCTTTGGCTGGCCGGGGCGATGGCCGGGCCAGTGCTGTGGATCTCTCCGCCCCGGGACGCCGCAGAACTGAACCCCGACGGCATGGTGGATTTTGCGGATCCGTCCCGGTTTCTCTGGGTGACAGCCCCCCGATCCGAAGATGTTCTCTGGACCATGGAGGAAGCCCTGCGTAGCGGCGCCACCCCGCTTGTCATCGCGGACCTGCCCGCCCCCCCGGCCATCACCCCGGTCCGGCGCCTGCATATGGCAGCTGCGGCGGGCGGGCCTCTGGCGATGGACGGAAACGCGCCGCTGGCGCTGCTGCTGACGCCCGGCGCGGGTGGCGCCCAGGGCATCGAAAGCCGCTGGACCATGCGCCCCGCGCATCAGTACCGCAATCGTATCTGGCAGTTGGACCGGCTGCGCGCCCGCGCCCTGCCCCCGCGCAGCTGGCAGCTGACACAACGGGCTCCGGGCGGCCCTTTGACGGAAACTGTTGCCCCTGACACGCCCGCTCCCTCCCCCGGACAGGACCAAGGCCAGAGCCGAGGCACGCCCCCAATGGAAGAAGCCGGGAAGCAAATCAAAAAAGTTAGCTGAATACGACATGATCTGACGAAAAGGGCTAGCAATCCCCATGCGCATTGGCACAGTCGGCAACACCATGCGCCTGATCCTTTCCTTTGCCGCCCTATTCCTTTCTGTCATTCTGTTGCAGCTCTCTGCTGGCGGCGTCGGACCGCTGGATGCGATCTCGGGCCTGACGCTCGGCTTTGACAAGCAGGAAATCGGTCTACTGGGGTCAGCGCATTTTCTGGGCTTTTTCATCGGCTGCTGGTGGGCGCCGCGGCTGATGGGCACGGTGGGCCATTCCCGCGCATTTGCCGTCTGCACCGCCCTCGGGGCGATGGGCCTTATCGGACACACCCTCACCGAAGCGCCGCTGGCCTGGGCCGCGATGCGCATCGCATCCGGGCTGTCGGTGGCTGGTTGTTACACGGTGATCGAAGCCTGGATGAACGCCAAGGTCACCAACGAAAGCCGTGGCCGGGCCATGGGCACCTACCGGCTGGCCGACCTGATCGCCTCCCTTGCGGCGCAGATGATGATCGCGGTACTGCCACCGGCCTCTTACGTCTCCTACAACCTTCTGGCCCTGCTCTGCTGCGCCGCGCTCTTGCCGCTGACCCTGACCCGCAACAGCCAGCCCGCAACCCCAGCCGCGCCGCGCCTGCGGCCCGGGCTGGCCTGGCGCTGTTCGCCACTGGCCGTTGTCGGCGTCATCGTCGCCGCGATCGGCGCTGCCTCGTTCCGGATGGTGGGGCCGATCTACGGCACCGAAGTTGGGTTGGAGCTGAACCAGATCGCCTTTTTCCTTGCAGCCTTCGTGCTGGGCGGCGCGCTCGCGCAATACCCGGTGGGCTGGCTTGCGGACAAATATGACCGCCGCTGGGTGCTGATCTGGCTGTCGGCAGCCGCCATTATGTCTTGCGGCCTGACGATCCTCATATCGGGTCAAAGCACCGAGGCCACCATGATGATGGCAGGGTTGTTTGGCTTCACCGCCTTCCCGGTCTTCTCGGTCTCATCGGCACATGCCAACGACTTTGCCACATCAGACGAGCGGGTCGAACTCTCTGCCGCACTGATGTTCTTTTACGCGCTCGGCGCCATCGCTGCGCCTTATGTATCCTCCGCACTGATCAGCGGCTACGGCCCCAAGGCGCTGTTTGCCTTTATCGCGGTTGGCCATTTCGGGCTGATCCTGTTCGGCCTGTCGCGCATGCGCTCGCGCCCGACCCCGGACGAACGCACCAACTACGTCTACGCCCCGCGCACCTCCTTTACCATCGGACGGTTGATGAAAGGCTCGCGCGAGAAACGCTAGATCCCACGAAAAAGGGCCGGAGAAATCCGGCCCTTTCATACAATGTGTGCAACCAGGCGATCTAGGCCAGCGGCGTCTCCACCTCATCAGCCGCTTCTTCTGCCGCCGATGCCTCGGCCTCCACCGTCTCTTTGGCAGGTTCAGATGACACCCCCAAAGCGCCGCTGGTGATACCGGCCACCCCATCCTCCATGGACAGGCCCAGTTCTTCGCCCAGCTTCTTCAGGGCAGGCATCTGAACCGCCATGCCCATGATGGAATCGAGCGCCTGATTGACGACGGGCTTGTCGCCGCCACCCGCCTGTGCGGCCACGGAGCCTGCACCGCCTGCGCCAACACCCATGCCCCCGACCTGATGGATCTTGATCGAGTCGATCTTTTCAGCAGGTTTGACCATTTCCGCCACGATGGAGGGCATCGCTTCGATCCGGGCGAGATCGACCTTGAAGCGGATCTGAGCCTCAGACAGGACATTGTCTGCCTCAACGATGGCGCGCTTACCTTCCGCCTCGGCCAGCATGTCGTTCTTCTTGGCCTCCGCGCGGATGTTGAGTGCATCGGCTTCGGCCTGCGCCTCTTCACGGCGCGCTTCGGCGCGGTCGGCGGCGGCTTCCTTCTCCGCCTGAGCCGCCAGACGAATGCCGGTTGCCTGACGTTCCGCCTCGCGCGTAGCTTCGATCAGAACGATCTGCTTCTGACGCTCAGCCTCTGCCACCTGGCGGGCGGTTGCCACCGCTTCGGTTGCCTTGGTGGCTTCGGCACGGGCCAGATCCGCCGAGGCACGAGCGCGGCTTTCCTCTTCGGATTTCTGCGCGATGATGATCTGGCGCTCCTGTTCAGCGACCTCCAACTCCCGCTCCTTGGAGATTTCGGCCTCACGGATCTTACGCTCGCGCTCAATGTCGGCGGCGCGAATGGCCTCTTCCCGTGCAATCCGGGCGCGTTCGGTTTCACGCACACTGTCCTCAGTCCGGGCGGCAATCTCGGCCTCTTGCGCCACACGCAGGGTTTCCACCTTTTGCTTTTGCTCGATCCGGGCCTGTTCTTCGTCCTGTTCGATCAACAGCTTCTGACGCTCGGCCTCCATCGCGGCGCGGCGCACGGCGACATCCGCCTCTGCATCAATCTGGGCGCGTTCCTTTTTCGAGACCGCGATCACCTCGGCCAGCCTGCGCATACCCACCGCGTTAAAGGCGTTGTTTTCATCCAGCGCCTCGAACGGGGTTTGGTCGAGCGCGGTCAAGGAAACGGATTCCAGCGACAGACCGTTCTTGAGCAGATCCTCAGAAACCGCATTCTGCACTTCCTGAACGAAGTCAGCGCGGTTCTCATGCAGGCCATCCATGGTCATCTGCGCAGCCACGGCGCGCAAACCATCGATCAGCTTACCCTCGATCATTTCTCGCAGCTGCTCCACATCGAAGGTCCGGCTGCCAAGGGTCTGAGCCGCACGGGCGATCCCTTCTGTTGTGGCCATGACCGAGACGTAGAATTCCACCCCCACATCGACGCGCATCCGGTCCTGGGTGATCAATGCCGCCTCGCCGTCGCGCTTCACCTCAAGGCGCAGGGTCTTCATGTTGACCGGGCTGACCTCATGCAACAGGGGCACAACGATCGTGCCACCATCCATGATCACCTTTTTGCCGCCAGCCCCTGTTTTCACAAGACTGATCTCGCGGGTAGAGCGCCGGTAGAGGCGACCAATAACAAGCCCGAACAGGGCAAGAAAAATAATTACGGTAACAACAACAATCAACAGAAACTCAAACTCCATTGAGAAACCTCCCTGTGGGACAAAAGTTAGAATTTTATCGTCAAGCTTATTCGGAGACGGCAACAAGCACGTAACTCCCCCTGCGCCGATCCCGGATCACCAGAACCTCGGTGCCCTGAGCGATGGTATCGCCATCTTTCAAAGGTTCGGCGCGCAAGTAGTGGGCATTGCCATAGCCATCCATGACTCGCACCTCAGCCGGGCGCCCCCTGGCGGCGGTGCCTTGGGTGACAATACCGCGGCGGCGGCCCAGATTGCGCTCGGACAGTGCCTCGGTTTCGGTCTGCGGCAAGACGCGGGCAAAGGCAGCCCCAAAAACCCGTGCGAACCAAAAGGCAAAGGCGCCTGCTGGAATGGCTGCGCCCCAAGCCGGGGCAAGCAGCCCAAAGAGCGAGGACAGCGCCACCTGCAAGCCCATACCCGAAAGGCCAAAGCCGAGCAAAATAGCCCCAAGCCAGATCACCGTCGGCATGCGGCCCAGACCCAGCCAGGATGCCAGGCCTGTCGGGGTCGAAACACCTGCATCTGCAGGTGCATCAGGTGCCAGTTCCAGATCCAGTTCTGCATCTGGCAGGTCCAGATCCGCAACATCAATGCCCTCAACCCCGCCCAGTTCCGCACCATCCAGATCAAGATCGAAGTCGCCGCCATCGCCCGCATCGATATCCAGATCTGCATCACTGTCAGCGCCGATCAGGCTCCCGCCCAAGAGCAAGGCCACCAATTCCAGCACCATCAGGCCGGTCAGCAGAGCAAGCGCCAATGTGAACGGGGCAAAGGCTCCGTCGAGCAGAAATTGCAGCATGTAGAAACGGACCTCACAAATCAGGATCACAAAGTATGCAGTAGTATACAATTAATATGGGAAGGGTTATTGACCGTTTCAATCCCGCACCCTGTACAACCTGAGGGTACGATGGCCGGGGACCGTTTGATACTCAAGAAAAACCTTGAACATGTTTCGACTTCTGTTGGATTTCGCGCGAATGGCACAGGCGGGGTTTCCGCCGCCCCCGCCATGCGATAGAGGGTCAGGCAAAGCGACATGTGGATGGATGGTATGGAACGCATTCTGATTACCTCGGCGATCCCTTACATCAATGGGATCAAACATCTGGGCAACCTCGTGGGCAGCCAGCTGCCTGCCGATCTTTACGCGCGTTATCAGCGTGGCCGCGGCAACGAGGTAATGTTCCTCTGCGCCACCGACGAGCATGGCACCCCGGCTGAGCTGGCCGCTGCCAAGGCAGGCAAGCCGGTCGCGGAATACTGCGCCGAGATGCACGATGTGCAGGCCGAGATTGCCAAAGGGTTCTGCCTCAGCTTCGATCACTTCGGGCGCTCCTCCAGCCCGCAGAACCACGCGCTGACCCAGCATTTCGCGGGCAAGCTGGCCGAGGCCGGGCTGATCCGTGAAGTGGTGGAGAAACAGGTCTATTCCAACGCCGATGGCCGTTTCCTGCCGGACCGCTATATCGAGGGCACCTGCCCCAACTGCGGGTTCGAGAAGGCGCGTGGCGACCAGTGCGAGGAATGCACCAAGCAGCTTGACCCCACTGATCTGATCAATCCGCGCTCGGCTATCTCCGGCTCGACCGATCTGGAAGTGCGCGAGACCAAGCACCTATACCTGTGCCAGTCCGCCATGAAGGACCAGCTGGACGCCTGGATCGACAGCAAGAACGACTGGCCCGTCCTGACGACCTCCATCGCAAAGAAATGGCTGCACGATGGTGACGGGCTGCAGGACCGTGGCATCACCCGTGATCTCGACTGGGGCATTCCGGTCAAGAAGGGCGAGGAAGACTGGCCCGGCATGGAAGGCAAGGTCTTCTACGTCTGGTTCGATGCGCCCATCGAATACATCGCCTGCGCCAAGGAATGGGCCGATGCCCATGGCAAAACGGATGCCGACTGGGAACGCTGGTGGCGCACCGACAAAGGCGCCGAAGATGTGAAATACGTCCAGTTCATGGGCAAGGATAACGTCCCCTTCCACACCCTGTCCTTCCCGGCGACCATTCTGGGGTCGGGTGAGCCTTGGAAGCTGGTCGATCACCTGAAGTCGTTCAACTACCTCAACTATGACGGCGGTCAGTTCTCTACCAGCCAGGGGCGCGGCGTCTTCATGGATCAGGCGCTTGAAATCCTGCCCGCCGACTATTGGCGCTGGTGGCTGCTGAGCCACGCACCGGAAAGCAGCGATTCCGAATTCACCTGGGAGAACTTCCAGCAATCGGTGAACAAGGATCTGGCGGATGTCCTGGGCAACTTCGTCTCCCGTATCACCAAATTCTGCCGTTCCAAGTTCGGCGAAGAGGTTCCGGCGGGCGGCGAATACGGTGAACAGGAAACGGCGCTGATCGAAGAGCTGACCACCCGCCTGCGCGCCTATGAGCAGCAGATGGGCGCGATGGAGGTGCGCAAATCGGCGCAGGAGCTGCGCGCGATCTGGGTTGCGGGCAACGAATACCTGCAATCGGCTGCGCCCTGGTCGGTGTTCAAGGAAGACCCCGAGCGCGCCGCTGCGCAGGTGCGTCTCGGCCTCAACCTGATCCGCTTCTATGCCGTGCTCAGCGCACCCTTCATCCCGCAGGCCAGCGCCAAGCTGATGGAAGCATTGAATAGCTCGGACATGGGCTGGCCTACCGATGTTGCTGCGGCCCTTTCGGCCCTGCCCGCCGGGCATGGCTTCACCGTGCCGGAGGTTCTGTTCGCGAAGATCGCAGACGAGCAGCGCGAAGACTGGCAGGAACGGTTCTCGGGCACCCGCGACTAAGCAACGCCCAATTTATCAAATTTCAAAGGCCGCCAAATTGGCGGCCTTTTTTATTGTGTCTGCTGCCACCTGAGCGACTCGGCCTAAGTTCAGCAAACATCAGACCTCGCGGCGCCAGGTTGCAGCCGGGCGGCAGACACGTGACGGCAACAGACCGCACGAAAACTGCGCCTCTTCCTGGGTTTTGGAAACAATCCACACCAAGGCGAGCCGCTCGGCACAAATTTCCGAGTAAAAAAGTCGGATTGACAAAGGTGAGTAAATAAATCAGGTATAACGCAATCCAGCCAACCTGATCTGTCAGGCCAGCCCGAACGAACCGAGACAACCACATTGCGTCATCATGTCGAACATCGCTCCTGGCCCCGCGCCCACCGCATCCGAACCTGACGATCAGGACAGCCTGTCCCAGATCTGGCTCGAAGTATTTGCGCGCTCCGGCAGCCTTTCGGGGTTCTGCCTGGAATGGCTGCTGGACCGGGCCGAATTTGACAGGGCGGATTTCAGAAATGGGCACTCATCATGAACCAGATTACATCTGAACCCGTGGCCACCACCGCCACGACGGAAGCATTCCCCACATATCACGCCGAAGACCTGACGCGCGGCGGAATTCAGGCACGCATTCTGCTGAACGGCCAGATCTACAGCCTGCGCATCACCCGCGCCGGGAAGCTGATCCTCACAAAATAACCTCCTAGGCTCGCCACAGCCTACGCACGACCTGCGCCCCTCCATCTTCCGATCCAACCAAGCAAGGATACCCCCGATGAAATCGCTGTTTCTCACCGGAACCGCTCTCACAGCCCTCGCCATGGGCGGCTCTGCCGCAATGGCCGCACCAGCGGCCCCCGAAAAAGGCGCCGTTCTGACCACCTATGCCAATATTGCCCAGGCGACCTATCAGGACAGCCTGACCACCGCCCAGCGGCTGAAGGCGGCTGTTGATGCGCTGGTGGCAGAGCCCTCGGCCGAAGCTCTACAAGCCGCCCGCACCGCCTGGCTGGCCGCACGCGTGCCTTACCAGCAATCCGAAGCCTTCCGGTTCGGCAATGCCATCGTCGACGACTGGGAAGGCAAGGTGAACGCCTGGCCGCTAGATGAAGGGCTGATCGACTACGTGGATGCCTCCTATGGTGGCCCGTCAGATGAGAACGCACTGGCCGCGCTGAACGTGATCGCGAATCCCGCATTTGAGCTGTCAGGCCAGACCATCGACACCAGCGACATCACCCCGGCACTGCTGGAAGACACCCTGCACGAGGCAGACGGCGTCGAAGCCAACGTGGCAACCGGCTATCACGCCATCGAATTCCTGCTTTGGGGGCAGGATCTGAATGGCACCGATCATGGCGCGGGCAACCGCCCATGGACCGATTACGCCAAGGGTGAGGCCTGCACCGGCGGCAACTGTGACCGGCGCGGCGCCTACCTGCAGGCCGCAACCGAACTGTTGGTCTCCGATCTGGACTGGATGGCCGCACAATGGGCCGAGGGTGGCGCCGCCCGCGCCGAATTGATGGCCGATGAAGGTGCTGGCATCGTTGCAATGCTGACCGGCATGGGATCGCTCTCCTACGGTGAACAGGCCGGTGAGCGGATGCGCCTTGGCCTGATGCTGAACGACCCCGAGGAAGAGCACGACTGCTTTTCCGACAACACCCACAACAGCCACTATTACGATGGGCTTGGCATTCAGAACGTCTATCTGGGCGAATACGTGCGGGTGAACGGTGAGCTCGTCTCCGGCGCCTCGCTGTCTGATCTTGTTGCCTCAGCCGATGCCGATCTGGACGCGGAACTGCGCGGCAAGCTGGCCGACACCATGCAGGCGCTTGGCCGGATCAAGACCGCAGCCGAGGCCGGTTTCTCCTATGACCAGATGCTGGAACAGGGCAATGCCGCAGGCGAAGCGCTGGTGATGGGCGGTGTGAACGGTCTGATCGACCAGACCCGTTCGATCGAACGCGCGGTTGCGACGTTGCAACTGACCGACGTCGAATTCGAAGGCTCCGACTCGCTCGACAACCCGGGCGCCGTCTTCCAATAACTCAAAAAATCACCGGGCGGCCCAGCCGCCAACCGCAGCCAGATACGCCGCCCGGAATCCAAATATCAGGACAGTACTATGAACAAGACTCTGGCTGCGGCGCTGGCTTTCGGCGCCCCTTTCGTGTTTTCCGCAACGGCGGCACAGGCCGAATTCACCTGGGAAGGTGAAATCGAAATCGGCAACGAGCAGATCATCTCTTCGGACGTGGCCGCGAACGAAATCCGCGACACCTACGCAACCATCACCGCCACCGGCACCTATACCTTCGGCAATGGCGTTTCGCTGTTCTCGACCCTCACCGCCGAAAGTGTGACTGACGCCACTGCCGACCGCAGCTTTGACGACATCGGCCTCTACGTCGAAGAGATCGGCCTCAGCTTTGGCATCGGCGAAGCAACCACCGTCTCCATTGGTAAACTCCACCCCGTGTTCGGCACCGCATGGGACGATGCAGCGGGTTTCTTTGGCGGCACCCTGGCCGAAGATTATGAACTCGCCGAACAGATCGGTGTCCTGGCTGATGTAGAGCTCAACGGCGCGGGCACCCTGTCCTTTGGCGTCTTCTATGCGGATGACACCGGTCTCAGCCGTTCGGCCTGGTTCGACCGGGGCCGTAATACCGCCGCTGCGGGCGGCGCAGGCAACACCGGCGAGCTGGACAACTTTGCCATCCAATGGGCGCATAGCGTCGGCGCAACCCGGTTCCATATTGGCGCCCGCCATCTGAGCGCAAGCGCTGGCGATGTGGATGACGAACAAGGCTTCGTCGTCGGCATCGGCCATTCCTTTGCAGACGGGTTTGATGTCTTCGCAGAGGTTGCCTCCTTCTCCAACTTTGGCGGCGGCGCGGATGACGCCACCTATGCCACGCTGAACGCGGCCTATGGCATTGGCCAATGGACCCTGTCCGGCACCCTGGCCCACCGTGATCTGGACAGCGCAGGCGACACCGATCTGATCTCGGTTGGCGCGGATTACGAATTCCAGAACGGCATGACCCTGTCCGGAGCGCTGGCCCAGGTCGAAGACACCGGCGTTGCCGACACGACGCTGGGTGTGAGCCTGATCATTCCGCTTGGCGGCTGAACGATCCCTCGGTTTTGACTGCTTTTCGCAACAGAACCCGACTGGGCCGCAGTTTCTGCGGCCCTTTTTCATGCGCCCTGCTGCCCCCATTGGACCAGCGACACTGTGCCAAGGACTATCTCCGATAAAAATAGTCAGCATTACCCCTTGCCGTCTGACTATTTTTGTCAGATACCTGATGTCAGGAATCGAGATCCCCTTTGCCACCTCTAAGGGAGCCAGGCCATGATCGTCTGCCACTGCACACAGATCACCGATCACGACATTCACGCCGCCATCGACTGGATGCGCGCCGCAGATCCCCGGACGATCATCACCCCCGGCAAAATCTACCATGCGCTTGGCAAAGCCGCTGATTGTGGCGGATGCATGCCGCTCTTCCTCGACACGATGCGCGGCAATGCTAAGGTAAGTGTACCTGCGCAGTTGCAGAACCTACGCAAGCCACTCGGACAGGAGAACAGCCATGAAGGGCGACCCAATCGTCATCGACTACCTCAACAAGGCCTTGCGCCATGAACTGACCGCTGTCAGCCAGTACTGGCTTCACTTCCGCATGCAGGAAGACTGGGGGCTGGGCAGCATGGCCAAGAAAAGCCGCGAGGAAAGCATCGAAGAGATGCAGCACGCGGACAAGTTGATCGAACGGATTCTGTTCCTTGGCGGGCATCCCAACCTGCAGAAACTGGACCCGCTGCGCATCGGCCAGAACCCCAAGGAAACACTGGAATGCGATCTGGCGGCCGAAATCAGCGCCCGCGCGCTCTACAAGGAAGCCCGCGAAGCCTGCGACACCGCAGGCGATTACGTAACCATGAAGCTGTTCGAAGCCTTGATGGCCGATGAAGAGGGCCATATCGACTTTCTTGAGACACAGCTGGACCTGCACGAGCGGATCGGTGCCGAAAACTATGCACAACTCAACGCCACCAAGATGGAAGAGGCTGAAGAGTAACCTTCTTCTGGCTGCGGCGCTTGTCGCAGCCAGCACCGGACAGGCGCTGGATCTAACCAGCCTGCCCCTTGGCGATCCGCATCTGGATGTGATCCCCCGCACCACCGAGGACAGCCAGCGCATCCGCGCCGTGACGGCCCCTGCCACGGATTTTTCGGCTCCCGAAGCCTATGAAACCCATCCTGCCGGCGCGACGACAACACGCGCCCGCAGCGACGATGAGGCCTTTTCCCAACACTCCGCTAACCTGTCTTTCGAGCAGGAGCTGGAATTCAAACTGGGCAATGGGCTGTTCAAGAAAATCTGGGTGTTCTCACCCTCCTCCACCCGCGCCTCTGACGGGCTTGGCCCCCTTTACAACGCCCGCTCCTGCCAGCGCTGCCATTTGAAGGATGGGCGCGGCCATGTGCCTGCTGGGCCGGATTACCGCTCTGCCGCGATGTTTCTGCGCGTCTCAGCTCCCGGTCCGGTGCCCGAGCAGGTTCAGGCAATCAAGG
Source organism: Phaeobacter sp. SYSU ZJ3003 (assembly GCF_041300735.1). NCBI lineage: Bacteria > Pseudomonadati > Pseudomonadota > Alphaproteobacteria > Rhodobacterales > Roseobacteraceae > Phaeobacter > Phaeobacter sp. SYSU ZJ3003. The sequence continues at coordinate 31,140 of NZ_PXNU01000028.1, forward strand.
ATTATATCGGCACGGCCCCCGACCCCACCTATGGGCAGCAGCTTCAGGATTTCTCGGCCCCAGGCATTTCCCCGGAATACCGGCTTGGCATCCGATATGAAGAAGAGACCGTCGATCTGAACGGTGGCGAAACCGCCTCGCTGCGCAGACCGATCTACAGCGCCGAGGATCTGGGCTACGGCCCGCTGCACACCAACGCCATGCTGTCCCCCCGCGTGGCGCCGCCGATGATTGGCCTTGGCCTGCTTGAGGCGATCCCCACCGCCGATATCCTTGCCGCTGCAGATCCGGACGACGCCGACGGAGATGGCATTTCCGGTCGGGCCAATCTGGTCTGGTCCGAAGAGTTTCAGCAGATCATGCTGGGCCGCTTTGGCCTCAAGGCGGGCATGCCGACGGTGCACGAACAATCCGCCGCCGCCTTTTCCGGCGATATCGGCATTTCCACGCCGCTGTTTCCCGCCCCTTGGGGGGAATGCACCACGAGCCAAACAAAATGCCGCGCAGCCCCGCACGGAAATGATGACGCCCGCGGCACCGAGATTGATCAACCGAACATGGATCTGGTCACCTTCTACGCCCGCAACCTGGCCGTACCCGCCCGCCGCGACCTGGACGATGCGCAAGTGCTGCGCGGCAAGGAACTGTTCTACGACAGCGGCTGCGCCGCCTGCCACCGGCCCAAATTCGTGACCCATCGCCTGAAAGACCGCCCCGAGCACAGTTTCCAGCTGATCTGGCCTTACAGCGACCTGCTGCTGCATGACATGGGCGAAGGCCTTGCCGATCACCGCCCCGAAGCCCGCGCCACCGGGCGGGAATGGCGCACCACGCCGCTCTGGGGGATTGGCCTGACGCAGCAGGTGTCGCCGCGCGCCACCTACCTGCATGATGGTCGCGCCCGCAGCCTGCTAGAGGCGATCCTGTGGCATGGCGGCGAGGCACAAGATGCCCGCAACACCGTGGTCTCCCTCTCCCCCGAGGACCGCGCCGATCTTATCCGTTTTCTGGAGAGCCTATGACACGCCCCTCACTGTCCCACTTGCTGACACCCGCCCTTGCCGTCAGCCTTGCCCTGCCGCTCACCCTGACACCTGCCACCGCACAAGCCGGTGTGGTCGAGGAGGCTCTGGAACAGCACATTCTGCCGGGCTTCGAAACACTGGCGCAGGAGACCCAGCAACTGAACGCGACAGCCGCTGAGGTCTGCGACCCCGGATCGGTCCAGTTGCAGCAGGCCTATGGCGAAGCTTTTGATGCCTGGGTCGCGGTCAGCCACCTGCGGTTCGGGCCGACCGAAAGGGATAACCGCGCCTTTGCGCTCGCCTTTTGGCCGGACAGCCGGGGCAAAACGCCAAAAGCGCTGCGGGCGCTGATCACTGCCGAGGATCCGATTGCCAAGGATGCGACGGCCTATACCAGCGTATCGATTGCAGCGCGCGGCTTCTATGCGCTGGAATTCCTCCTTTACGACGAGGACATGCAGCAGCTGGGCAGCGCCGACTACCGCTGCCAGCTGACCCGCGCCATTGCAGAGGATATCGCCACCACAGCAGATGCGATCTGGACGGACTGGCGCGACAGCTATGCCGACAAGATGCGCCACCCCGGTGATCGCTATCGCACCGAGGCCGAGGTCAAACAGGAACTGTTCAAGGCGCTGAATGCCGGCCTGCAGATCCTGATCGACATGCGGCTGGGGCGGCCGCTGGGCACCTACGACAGGCCGCGCCCAAAACGCGCCGAAGCCTATCGTTCGGGCCGTTCCCAGCACCACGTGATCCTGGCGCTGGAGGCGCTGGCACCATTGACCCGCATCCTCAGCGACGGGGATACCGATCTTGCAGCAGAACTGGATGCAGACTTTGACACTGCGGTCGAGCACGCCAGCCGCCTCGACGATCCGACCTTTGCAGGCGTTGCAGAGCCGGGCACGCGGCTGCGGATCGAGGCAGTGCAGCAGGACATCCGGAAACTGCGCGAAACCATCGGTGAGGATCTTGGTCCCGCACTTGGCGTCGAGGCCGGTTTCAACGCCCTGGATGGCGATTAACAGAAAGGACCCAAAGACATGCCCTCAAGACGTGGATTTCTGGCCGGGCTTCTGGCGGCAGGGATGGCCCCGGCGGCCAGCTGGGCCGATCTGGGCTCGCCCGCCTATCTGTCCGCAGGCAAGGCCGCCGACGGCAGCTTTATCCTGGCGGGTCTTTCGGACCTTGGCACCCTCCTGTTCAGCCACCCCCTGCCCGGTCGCGGCCATGCTGCCACCGCCCACCCCATGCGGCCCATCGCGGTCGCCTTTGCCCGCCGCCCCGGACGGTTCGCCGATGTGATTGACTGCCGCACCGGCGCGCAGCTGGCCCGGCTGGAGCCGCCCGCAGGCCATCACTTTTACGGACACGGCGTCTTCACACCCGACGGCAGTCTGCTGCTCACCACCGAAAACCACTTTGAGGCCGGGCGCGGTATCATCGGCGTCTGGGATGGCGCTGCCCCCTACCGCCGCATCGGCAGCTTTGCCTCGGGCGGGATCGGCCCGCATGACATGATGCTGCGCGGTGATGGCGCGGGGCTGGTCGTCGCCAATGGCGGCATCGACACCCACCCCGACAGTGGCCGGGCCAAGCTGAACATCCCGACGATGCGGCCCAACCTCAGCTATCTTGGTTTTGACGGCCAGGTGACCGAGCAGGTCGAGCTGGACGCCGTACTCCACAAGAATTCGATCCGCCATCTGGCGATGAAGGCGGATGGCACCGTTGCCTTTGCCATGCAATGGCAGGGCGATCTGGGTGCAGATGTGCCGATCGTCGGGCTGCACAAGCCCGGCAGTGCACCACGGCTGATGGCCGCCGATGACCCGCGCCTGCGCAACCTCAATGGATATGGCGGCTCCATTGCCTTTTCCACTGATGGCCGACAAGTGGCTGTCACCTCGCCCCGCGGCGGCGTGGTGCAGGTCATGGACACCACAAGCGGCGCCCTCACCACGGAACATCATCTGCCCGATGTCTGCGGCCTGTCCCAATCGACAGATGGGTTCATCGCAAGTTCGGGCAGCGGTGAGATCGTCGAGATCGGCAAGGGTCGCCTGTCGGTCCTGAACCAGGCCGAGCTGCGCTGGGACAACCACCTGATCCCTGTGATCTGACACTCCCCTGACATCTGAAACACCCCCCCCCGTCCCGCATATCGCCGGGGCGGGCGAGATGAAGCCTGCGCGACAAGTGGATTTTTGTTCTCCGCGCAAAACGAACTTTTTCGAAAACAAACGATGACAAAGCGAAAATGAATCGCTAGATGGGCTTTGAAAAGGAAAGCCCATGGATGCCACGACTCGTCAGAACGAAATCATAGAGCTGCTTAACACTCAGGATCGCGTCGAGGTCGAGGATCTGGCACAGCGGTTTGGCGTGTCGCTGCAGACCGTGCGCACCGACCTTCGGGATCTGTCGCAACGCGGAGCACTGTCGCGGGTGCATGGCGGCGCGGTGCGCGTCAGCTCAGCCGCCACCCGCGCCTACGCGGACCGGCGCAAGCTGAACGCGGCGGGGAAACTGGCGATGGCAGCCGAGGCCGCAGAACTCATCCCCGAAGACTGCTCGATCACGCTCAATATCGGCACTTCGACCGAGCAAGTGGCCCGTGCCCTATCCGGCCATCGCGGCCTGACAGTCATTTCCAACAACATAAACATTATCAATATGATGATGGGTGGCGAGGCGCGTGAGCTGATCCTGGTTGGCGGCGCGGTCCGGCAAAGCGACGGCGCCATCGTCGGCGAAGACGCGGTGGAATTCATTTCCCGCTACAAGGTCGATTTCGCCATTATCGGCGCCTCCGCCCTCGATGCGGATGGCGCCATCATGGACCACGACGGTCGCGAGGTCTCCGTCGCCCGCGCCATTCTGAAAAACGCACGTACCCGCGTTCTGGTCTGCGATCACAGCAAATTCGACCGCTCCGCCCCAGTGCGGATCTGTGATGTGGCGGATCTCGACGTAGTGATCACCGATGCGCCGATGCCCGATGCCTTTGCCGAGGCCGCGCGCGCCGCGGGAACACGCATCATCGTGGCGGGAGACACCGCCAGCCAAAACGAAAGAAACGAAAATGACTGATCAAAAGATCACCGACCTGTTCATCATCGGCGGCGGCATCAACGGCTGCGGCATTGCCCGCGATGCGGCAGGCCGTGGCTTGTCGGTCAGCCTTGCAGAAATGAACGATCTGGCCTCGGCCACTTCCTCGGCCTCAACCAAACTGTTTCATGGCGGCCTGCGCTATCTGGAATATTTCGAATTCCGCCTGGTGCGCGAAGCGCTGATCGAGCGCGAGGTCCTGCTGAAGGCGATGCCCCATATTTCCTGGCCGATGCGTTTTGTGCTGCCTTTTCACAAGGAGATGCGGTTCGACAGTGAAACGCCGACCTCCCGCCTGCTGACGCGGATCATGCCCTGGATGAAGGGCCGCCGCCCGGCCTGGCTGATCCGCCTTGGGCTGTTTCTCTATGACACGCTGGGCAAGCGCGGCATCCTGCCCGGCACCCGCAAGCTGGACCTCAGCCGCGACGAAGCGGGGGCGCCGCTGAAGGACAAGTTCCAGACCGCCTTTGAATATTCGGACTGCTGGATCGAGGATGCCCGGCTTGTCGTGCTCAACGCCCGCGACGCGCAGGCGCGCGGCGCCGAAATCATGACTCGCACCAAAGTTCTGGCGGCTGAACGCGCCGAGGATCACTGGCTCATCCACCTGAAGGACAGTCTGACGGGGCAAGTGTTCACGCGTCGGTCGCGGATGCTGGTCAATGCGGCGGGTCCCTGGGTTGCGGAGGTATTGAACCAGAAACTGGGCCAGAACAGCGGCGAAGGCGTGCGTCTGGTACGCGGCAGCCATATCGTGGTTCCGAAACTCTTCGACCACGGGCGCTGCTATTTCTTTCAGGGCACCGACGGGCGGATCATCTTTGCCATCCCCTATGAAGAGGATTTCACCCTGATCGGCACCACCGACGCCGACCATCCCGACCCGGAGACCGCCCCCACCTGCACGCCCGAGGAACAGGATTACCTGATCGACTTCGCCTCGCAGTATTTCGAAAAGCCGCTGCACCGCGACGACATTCTGTGGACCTACTCCGGTGTGCGCCCGCTGTATGACGATGGCGCCAGCTCGGCGACGGCGGCGACGCGGGAGTACGTGCTGTCACTGGACACGGGCAATGCACCGCTGCTGAACATCTTTGGCGGCAAGATCACCACCTACCGCAAACTGGCCGAGGCCGCGCTTGCCAAGATCTCCGAGGCCCTGCCCGGCGTCGGCGGCAACTGGACAGCAGGTGTGCCCCTGCCCGGCGGCAATTTCGCGGTCAAAGATGTGACCAAGCTGCAGGCGGACCTTGCAGCGGATTATTCCTTCCTGACGCCCTATTGGGCCCGGCGTCTGATCCGCGCCTATGGCACCGAAGCGCGGCTGATCCTGGGTGATGCAAAATCCGCCCAGGCGCTGGGGCGCGATTTCGGCGCCACCATTACTGAGCGGGAGTTGGACTGGGCGATTGCCAACGAATGGGTGCGCAGCGGCGATGATTTCCTGTGGCGCCGCACCAAATTGGGCCTGCGCCTGACCGAGGAAGAGCGCGCGGCCGTCGATACCTATATCAAGGACAAGATTGCCGCGTAACGGCGGGGAAATCGAAACGCACCGGGCATGGGTTTCCCTGCCCGGTGACACCTCTGTAGATGGGCTGGCAGCCTCAGAACTCCACCCCTTTCTGCGCCTTGATCCCGGCGCGGAAAGGATGTTTGATCTGGCCCATCTCGGTCACCAGATCCGCGATCTCGATCAGCTCTTCCTTGGCGTTGCGTCCGGTCAGAACCACATGAGTCATCGGTGGTTTCTGCTCAACCAGAAACTCCAGAACCTCATCCAGATCCAGATATTCATAGCGCAGCGCGATATTGATTTCATCGAGCAAAACCATGGTGTTGCGCTCATCCAGGATCATTTCCTTGGCCTTTTCCCAGCCTGCGCGGGCTGCTGCGATATCGCGGGCCTTATCCTGCGTTTCCCAAGTGAACCCTTCGCCCATCGCGTAGAACTGGCACAGATCGCCGAAATGCTCCTCGATCAGGGTGCGTTCGCCGGTCTGCCAGGCGCCCTTGATGAACTGCACCACGGCGGATGGCATGCCGTGGGCGATGCAGCGCATGATCATGCCGAATCCCGAGCTGGACTTGCCCTTGCCGGGGCCGGTGTGGACGATGATCAGCCCCTTTTCACCGTCCTTATTGGCCATCATGCGGTCACGCGCCGCTTTCTTTTTCGCCATCTTGGACGCGTGCCGTGCCGCTTCTTCCTCGGAAATGCCGTTATCAGACTTTTCGGTCACCAAGTGCCCTCCTGCAGTTTGGCACCATGTCTTGACAAGGAAGCCCGCAATAGCGCAAGGGGATTTTGTTGGTTCCTGCGAAAGCAGGCGAAGAGGGAATGTGACACGGCCATCTGGCCCAAGCACAGCCGCCCCCGCGACCGTGACCGGAGAGGTCTCCACGCCACTGGGTAACACCGGGAAGGCCGGAGAACCGCAAAGACCCCGCAGCAATGCGGCGGCCTTGAGATCCGCAAGCCGGGAGACCTGCCAACAGACTTAATCTACGGGCGGACGGGGTGTGCCGCGACCGGATGAGAGCCGATTCATCCATACGGCTCCCCTCTGGCCTCTCCCCGTCTGTCTGACAGGACGCAAGGAGACGCCCGCCAATGGCGAAGGATACGGCTGAACAGCCCCCCAAAGGTAGCCCAGAGGTCACCCTGACCATCTGCACCACCTGCAAGCGCGAAGGCGTTGATCCCGAAGCCACCCGGTCCGGCACCCTGTTGCTGCAGGCGCTGAGCGCCGCCGACCTGCCCGATGGGGTTTCGGTGCGCGGCGTCGAATGCCTGTCCGCCTGCAAGCGCGGTTGTTCCATGGTGCTGAGCGGCGGCACGGAGCGCTGGAGCTACATCTACGGCGATCTGGATCCCGATCAACACGTTGATGACATCCTGCAAGGCGCGGCGGCCTATGCCGCGACCGACGACGGTCTGGTCCCTTGGCGCGCCCGCCCGCAGGTCTTTCGCAAGCAATCCATCGCCCGCATTCCCCCGGCACCCCAGCCGGGTGACAGCCCATCCGAGGAGTAACCGATGAGCGATCTCAACAAAATTCCCGTCACCGTGGTGACCGGCTTTCTCGGCGCGGGCAAGACCACGTTGATCCGCCACCTGATGCAAAACCCACAGGGCAAACGTCTGGCCGTGCTGGTCAATGAATTCGGCACCGCAGGCGTGGACGGCGACATCCTGAAATCCTGCGCCGATGAAAACTGCCCGGAAAACAATATCGTGGAGCTGGCGAACGGCTGCATCTGCTGCACCGTGGCGGACGATTTCATCCCCACGATCGAGGCCCTGATGGCGCTGCCGGAAACGCCCGAACATATCCTGATTGAAACCTCCGGGCTGGCGCTGCCGAAACCGCTGCTGAAAGCCTTTGACTGGCCCGCGATCCGCTCGCGCATCACCGTAGACGGGGTCATTGCCCTGGCTGACGCCGAAGCCGTCGCCGCAGGGCAATTCGCCCCGGATCTTGACGCCGTGCAGGCCCAGCGCGAAGCGGACGACAGTCTGGATCATGAAACCCCGCTGTCCGAAGTCTTCGAGGACCAGATCTCGTGTGCAGATATCGTGCTTCTGTCCAAGGCGGACCTTGCCGGGGAAGAAGGCCTTGCCAAGGCCCGTGCCGTAATCGAAGCCGAAGCCCCGCGCCAACTGCCGATCCTGCCGATGAGCGAAGGCGTGATCGATCCGCGTGTGGTGCTGGGGATCGGCGCGGCGGCGGAAGACGATCTGGAGGCCCGCCCCAGTCATCACGATGGCCACCACGATCACGAGCATGATGACTTTGAAAGCATCGTCGTTGAAATGGGCGAAGTCTCCGACCCGCAGGACCTGCAGGACCGCATCGTCAACATGGCCCGCAACCGCAAAATTCTGCGCGTCAAAGGCTATGTCGCGGTGGAAGGGAAACCGATGCGCATGCTGGTTCAGGCGGTGGGCGAACGGCTGCGCGCCCAATACGACCAACCCTGGGGCGCCCAGCCGCGCAAGACCCAACTGGTGGTGATTGCCGAACACGACGATATCGATGTGACCGGCATCCACGCGGATCTGGGAGCCTGAGTTCGGTGCAAGACTGGGGCAAAAACTGCTGTCTCGTCCGGTCGAAAGACCGGACAGCCCCCGACCGCCCCCATGGGCGGGGGCTTTGCCCCCACCCGCGGCAGTGGGCCGTCCTCGGCGTATCCGATCAGATCGGGTGGAGCTGACCCATGCATGTCGTCTTTCGCGAAAGTCACGGCCTTGAAGAAACCGATACGCCCTTTGACGTTGGGCAGGATCCGGCGGAGCTGATCGTTCTGTCCTTTTCCGACAGCGATCTGGGCGCCTTTGCGGCGGGCTGGCATCGCGCAAAGGGCAAGCTGCCCTCCTGCCGCCTTGCCAATCTGGTGGCGCTGAAACATCCCCTCTCGGTGGACACCTACGCCGAACAGACGCTGGAAGGCGCCAAGGGTGTTCTGGTGCGCCTCATTGGCGGCGAAAGCTACTGGTCATACGGGCTTGCCACCCTGCAGGATCTGGCCCGTCGCAAGGGGATCGCCCTCGCGATCCTGCCCGCCGACGGGCGCGAGGATCCGCGGCTTGACGAACTCTCTACATTGCCGGTCTCGACCCTGCGGCGTCTTCAGACGCTGTGCGATGCAGGCGGCGCGGTCGCAGCCCAAGCGGCCCTGGCACAGCTTGCCCTGGCAGCGGGCCTATACGCGGGCCCGGTTCCGGGGATGAAGACAACGCCCGACTATGGTTACTACGACCCTGATCGGGGCGTGATCGCGCAGATCCCCCAAGAGGACAGGCCGCTGGTGCTGGTCAGTTTCTACCGCTCTTACCTGACTTCGGCAGACACCGCCCCGGTGGATGCGCTGATCGCCGAGCTGCGCGCGCGCGGCTATGCCGCCTATGGCACCTTTGCCGCCAGCCTCAAGGCCCCCGCAGCCGCCGATTGGCTGGGAGCGGAACTCCCCCGGCTTGCCCCCGCCGCCATCATCAACGCCACCGCCTTTTCCGCGCAAGGCTCAGACGGGCGCCCCTCGCCGCTCAGCGTGACTGGCTGTCCGGTGTTTCAGGTGGCGCTCTCCACCGCGCGGCGCAAGGACTGGGCCGAGGCGGCGCGGGGCCTGTCGCCCGCTGACCTTGCCATGCATGTGGTCCTGCCCGAGGTGGATGGCCGTATCATGGCGGGCGTGGTCAGCTTCAAGGCGCCTTCCAAGAAAGACCCCGACCTCCAGTATTCGCGCTTTGCCCACCGCGCCGATCCGGGCCGCGTGCGCGCCGCCGTGGACCGGATCGAAGGCTGGCTGCGGCTGGCGCAACTGGAAAACCGCGACAAGCGTCTCGCGCTGGTGCTTTCCACCTACCCGGGGCGCGCCTACAACATCGCCCATGCGGTGGGCCTTGATGCGCTGGCTTCCTGCGAACAGCTACTGGGCGCTCTGGCAGATCAGGGCTACAGCGTCACGGGGACAGGCGATCTTGGTGCCCGCCTCGTAGAGGAGCGCATCGCCTTGCCGCTGGCGGACTACAAGGCGGCTCTGAAAACGCTTCCCGACCCCTTGCAAACCGACCTCAAGGCGGCCTGGGGCGCGCCGGAGGAAGACCCAGACCTGCGCGACGGCGCCTTCCACCTGAAGGCCCTCACCGCAGGCAAGACCATTATCGCCCTGCAACCCGAACGCGGCGAGGTTACGACCCGCGTCGACGACTATCACGATCTGGAGCGCACCCCGCGCCATGCCTATGTGGCCTTCTACCTCTGGCTCCAGACACAGGTTGACGCCGTCCTTCACATCGGCGCCCATGGCACGCTGGAATGGCTGCCCGGAAAGGCGGTCGCCCTGTCGTCCGCCTGCTGGCCCGAGGCGCTGATCGGTGCCCTGCCAGTGATCTATCCCTTCATCGTCAACGATCCCGGCGAGGCCGCACAAGCCAAACGGCGCATCGCCGGTGTGACCGTGGGCCACCTGCCGCCGCCACTGGCGCAGACCAGCCTGCCCGATGGCATGGCGCGGCTGGAAAGCCTCTTGGATGAGTATTCAACCGCCGATGGACTGGACCCTGCCCGCCGCGACCGTCTGATCGAAGATATCCGCGCCGAGGCGCAAGGCACCGGTGTCGAGGCGGATCTGGGCCTCACCCCCGACTGCTCCGCTACCGAGGCGATCACCCGCATCGATGCCTTTGTCTGCGACATCAAGGAAAGCCAATACGGCGAGGGCCTGCACATCTTTGGCACCGGTCAGTGCGGTGCGCAGGAAATCGCCGGGGTCATGGATGCGCTTTCTGGGCGGTTGGTGGCCCCCGGCCCCTCTGGTTCTCCGTTTCGCGGCCGCACGGACGTGATCCCCACCGGGCGCAACCTCTTTACCACCGATCCACGGGCGGTGCCCTCGCGGGCGGCGCATGCACAGGGGGTCAAGCTGGCAGAAGAGCTGCTGCGCCGCCATCTTCAGGACCACGGCGACTGGCCAAAGGGGCTGGTGATCGATCTCTGGGGATCGGCCACCATGCGCACCGCGGGCGAGGAATTCGCCATGGCGCTGCATCTTGCAGGCCTTGCGCCGAAATGGAACGAAGGCTCCGAACGGGTCTCGGGCTTCGAGGTTCTGCCGCTTTCCATGCTGAACCGTCCCCGCATTGATGTCACCTTGCGCGTTTCGGGCCTGTTCCGCGATGTCTTTCCCGGCCTTGCCCAGATGTTCGAGACCGCCGCCGCCGCTCTGGCGAACCGGGACGAAGCCAAGGCCGATAACCCCTATTTGGCAGAGGCGCCGCGCGTCTTTGGCCCGAAACCCGGCCAATACGGTCTCTCCATGGGCGCACATCTGGACGATTACTCGGACGAGGCCCGCGCCGCCGCGGGCGAGGCCTGGCTCAATGCCTCCTCCCATGCCATCGACGCCAAGGGCGAGATTGCCGAGGCGCGCGTAGCACTGGAGGATCGCCTGAAAGGCGCCGACAGTTTCGTACACCTTCAGGACCTGCCGGAAACGGACCTCCTCGTGGCCTCGGACTACGCTGCGCATGAGGCAGGCTTTGCCGCCGCCATGGCCCGTATCGGGCAAAAAGCGCCCGTACTATACCATATGGACGCCACCCGCCCTGATACACCGCAGGCACGCTCCCTAAGCGAGGAAATCGCCCGCGTCACCCGCGCCCGCGCCGCCAACCCGGATTGGGCGACTTCGATGATGCGCCATGGCTTTCGCGGCGGCGCCGAGATTGCTGCAACGCTCGATCACATGGCGGCCTTTGCCCATCTGGCACAGGCAGTGCCGCCACACCTGTTTGACCTCTACTTCGAGGCCACCCTGGGTCGCGAAGATCTCGTGGAGTTCCTGGAGCGGGAGAACCCCAACGCGCTGGCCGCCCTGCGCGACCGCTTCCGCGCCCTGGCTGAGGCTGGTCTGTGGGTCACCCGGCGCAATTCGATCATCGCCGAGTTGGAGGGCGCACCATGAGCGCAGCCCCAATAGTCTACGGTTGGTGCCCCGGCGCCCTGCGCCCAATGATGTCGGGCGACGGGCTGGTGGTGCGCCTGCGCGCCCCCATGGGGAGGCTCACCCCCGATCAGGCCCGCGGCGTCGCTGAACTGTCCCGGCGACATGGCAATGGCCTTCTCGACCTGTCAGCCCGAGCCAACCTGCAGATGCGCGGTGTCAAGGACTACAGCCACGCTGCGCTGCTCTCTGGCCTACGGGATCTTGGGCTTCTCGATACAGATGAGGCTGCCGAAGCACGGCACAATGTGTTGCTGACACCCTTCTGGACAGAAGGCGACGACCGCGCGGTGATTGCACGGCGTTTGGCCTCCGCTCTGACGGCGGCCACGAATCTGACATTGCCGGGGAAATTCGGATTTGCCGTGGACTGTGGCACAGTGCCCGTTCTGCGGGACGCTGCTGCTGACATCCGTATCGAGCGCGATGCATCGGGCCTGATCCTGCGCCCCGATGGCGCCGAGCTTGGCCTGTCCGTGACACGGGAAACCGCCGTCCCCGAGGCACTGAACCTCGCCCGATGGTTCCTTGACACAGGTGGTGCACCCGATGGGCGCGGGCGGATGAGGCAGCACCTAGCCAAAGGCACACCACTTCCATCAGGCTATAGCTTGGTCGCCAACGTGGCTTCTTCGGCTGCTAGGCCGGGCCAAACGGGCGCAGGCCAGTTGGTTGCGCTGGAATTTGGCCAAATGTTAGCGGGCACGCTCACATCACTTGCCGATCACGGCGCCCTGCGCCTCACGCCCTGGCGGATGCTGTTGATCGAAGGTGCCAGCAATATCGCTCCCCTGCCCGGCCTGATCCTGGACGCAGCGGATCCGCGCCTGCGGGTGAGCGCCTGCACCGGGGCGCCCGGCTGCCTGCAGGCGCTGTCGGCGACCCGCAATCTGGCCCACGATCTGGCGCCGCATGTGCCGGAAGACGCCCATCTACATGTCTCCGGCTGCGCCAAGGGCTGCGCCCATCCTGGCCCTGCGCCGCTGACCCTGACCGCCACTGCCAATGACACCTTCACCCTGATCCGCAACGGTTCTGCCGCCGATCAGCCCATTAAACACCGCCTGAGCGCCCGCGACCTGCGCGCCGCTCCCGAACTTCTGACAGAGGGCAGCTGACATGCTCCACACCTATGAAACCGATGGCGCCAGGATCTACGCCGAAAGCTTTGCCACCATCCGGGCCGAGGCCGATCTGGGCCGCTTCACCCGCGATGAGGAAAGCGTCGTCGTACGCATGATCCATGCCGCCGGAATGGTGGGGCTCGAGGAGCATATCCGCTTTTCCCCCGGCATGGCCGAAACCGCCCGCGCGGCGCTGGCGGCGGGGGCGCCGATCCTCTGCGATGCCTATATGGTCAGCGAAGGCATCACCCGCCCGCGCCTTCCCGCGAACAACGAAGTGATCTGCACCCTGCGCGATCCGAAGGTGCAGAACATGGCCAAGGAGATGGGCAACACCCGCTCCGCCGCCGCACTGGAGCTGTGGCGCCCAAAACTCGACGGTGCCGTGGTCGCCATCGGCAATGCCCCGACCGCACTGTTTCATCTTCTTAATATGCTGAAGGATCCCGCCTGCCCGCGCCCCGCGGCCATCATCGGCTGCCCAGTCGGCTTTGTCGGCGCCATGGAATCCAAGGAGGCGCTGATGCAGGACCTTCCCGTGCCGTCTATGATCGTGAAGGGCCGCCTTGGCGGATCGGCCATCACCGTAGCAGCCGTCAACGCGCTGGCCAGCTGGAAAGAATAACCATGGGCAAAGTTATCTGTGCAGGCCTCGGCCCCGGCGATCCGGACCTGATGAGTGTTAAGTCGCACCGCGCCATCACCGGCGCGCGCCACATCGCCTATTTCCGCAAGGCAGGCCGCAAGGGGCAGGCCCGGGCCATCGTCGAACATCTGCTGCCAGACACGGTGAAGGAACATGCGATGGAATATCCGGTAACAACGGAGATCCATTTCTCCGATCCCGAATACAATCGCCTGCTGTCGGAATTCTACGATCAATGGGCCAACCGGCTGGAAGAGATCGCCCGGACCGACGACGTCGTTGTCCTCTGCGAAGGCGATCCTTTCCTCTATGGCTCCTTCATGCATCTGCACAGCCGCCTTCAGGCCCGCGCCGAAGTGGACATCATCCCCGGCATCACCGGCATGTCCGGCTGCTGGACCGCCACGGATCAGCCGATCACCTGGGGCGATGACGTGTTGACCGTCGCGATGGCCACCCTCAGCGAGGAAGAGTTGACCGAGCGCGCGCGCGGAACCGACGCGCTGGTGGTGATGAAGATCGGCCGCAACCTGCCCAAACTGCGCCGCGCGCTGCAGGCGGCGGGCAAGCTCGACGATGCTTGGCTGGTGGAACGCGGCACCATGCCGACACAGAGCGTGCAAAAGCTGACAGAGGTGAGCGGCGAGGTGCCTTACTTCTCGATCGTGCTGGTACACGGACAGGGACGTCGGCCATGACGCAAGCGACAGAAACCGGATGGCTGGTCGTCGCGGGCCTTGGCCCGGGGGATGAGGCGCTGGTGACCCAAGAGGTGCGCGATGCCATCGACGCCGCAACAGATATCATCGGCTATATCCCTTACGTGAAACGCATCGCGCCGCGCGACGGGCTGGTGCTTCATGCTTCGGATAACCGGGTCGAGGTCGACCGCGCCACCCATGCGCTTGAGATGGCCGCTGCGGGACGCCGCGTTGTCGTTGTGTCCTCTGGCGATCCCGGTGTCTTTGCCATGGCCTCCGCCGTGTTCGAGGCGCTTGAGGCTGGGCCGAACGACTGGCTGGAGCTTGAGATCCGCGTGCTTCCCGGCATTACCGCCATGCTGGCTGCCGCCGCCCAGATCGGTGCGCCGCTCGGGCACGATTTCGCGGCGATCAACCTTTCCGACAATCTGAAACCCTGGTCGCTGATCGAATCCCGCCTGCGCGCGGCAGGTGAAGCGGGCTTTGCCATGGCCTTTTACAATCCACGCTCCCAGTCCCGTCCTCACCAGTTCGCCCGCGCGCTTGAGATCCTGCGCGCCGCCTGCGGAGAAGACACGCTGATCAGCTTTGCCCGGGACGTCACCAAGCCGACGCAGGAGATCACCACCGTCGCGCTGAAGGACGCACGGCCGGAAATGGCGGACATGCGCACCATGGTGATCGTTGGCAACCGCGACACGCGGGCCATCGGGCGGCACGTCTACACGCCCCGCTACGCAGAAGGTTCGATCCCGTGATCCGGGCGGCCAGACAACCACGCCATGACCGCAGGCACGGCTCCAAAGGTCAGGCGCTGCGGCACCTTCGGGCGGGCGATCATGATCACCGGCAACCCCAAATCGCGCGCCGCCTGCAGCTTGGCTTCGGCACCGGAACCACCGGCGTTCTTGGAAACAATATGGGTAATACCATGGGCCTGCATCAGTGCCCGATCCCCCGCCACATCAAACGGGCCACGCGCGATTTCAACGGTCTTGTCCGGCAGGGGAATCTGGCCTTCGGGCGGGTCCACCAGCCGCAACAGATAGTGGTTTCCGGGTTTGCCAGCAAAGGCAGCGAGGTTCTGTTTGCCGATCGCCAGGAAGACTCGCGCCCCCACTTCCGGCAACGCCTCAACCGCCTCGGCCAAGTTGTCCACATGGCGCCAGTCGTCGCTCAACTGCGCCTGCCATGCGGGGCGCTCCAATGCACAAAGCGCCACATTCGCCAGTTCACAGGCATAGACCGCATTGGCACTCATCTGCGCGGCAAAGGGGTGCGTTGCATCGATCACATGGGTGATCCCTTCGGCCTGAAG
The DNA here is from genome assembly GCF_041300735.1 of Phaeobacter sp. SYSU ZJ3003. Taxonomy (NCBI): domain Bacteria; kingdom Pseudomonadati; phylum Pseudomonadota; class Alphaproteobacteria; order Rhodobacterales; family Roseobacteraceae; genus Phaeobacter; species Phaeobacter sp. SYSU ZJ3003. Next base: position 46,586 of record NZ_PXNU01000028.1, read on the forward strand.
GAAAGCCGCCAAGCCCTCGCCCCCGCCAAAGCCCCCGACGCGCAGTGGCAGCGGCTGGGTGACGGGACGCGCCGTGCGGCCCGCATAGGAGAACACCGCATCCATCCCGGCCTCGGCCAGTGCCTCGGCAAGGCGCGAGGCTTCGGTGGTGCCTCCCAGAAGCAGGATGCGCGTCATGTCTGATCCTCTTGTGAAACAATGGCTGACCATTGTCGGCCTCGGCGACGATGGACCGGCTGGGCTGGCGAATGCAAGCCGGAAGGCGCTGGACGAGGCCGAGGTGATCTTTGGCGGCCCCCGCCATCTGGACCTGGTGCAGGCAGGTGATCGTGGCCAGCCCTGGCCGGTACCCTTTTCCATCGATCCCGTGCTTGATGCGCGCGGTCAACGCGCCGTGGTGCTGGCCTCGGGCGATCCCTTCTGGCACGGCGCGGGTGGATCGCTAGTGGCGCATCTCAGCCCGGATGAATGGGTATCGCACCCTGCCCCCTCCTGCTTTGCTCTGGCGGCAAATACCTTGGGTTGGAAACTGGAGGAGACACTTTGCCTTGGCCTTCATGCTGCCCCCTTCGCTCGGCTGACCCCTGTGCTGGCAGCCGGAGCCCGGATCATCTGCACGCTTCGAGATGGCAATAGTCCTGCCGCGCTGGCCGATTGGCTTACCACGCAGGGATTCGGCGCAACAACGCTGAAGGTGATGGAGGCGCTGGGCGGGCCCCGCGCCCAAGTGCGCAGCAGTCGCGCAGATACCTTTGACCTGACTGGCATCGCTGCCCCCGTGGTGGCCGCGCTTCAGGTGGCGGGCAGCACGGGCCTGCCCCGCGCCAGCGGCTTGCCCGACGATCTGTTCCAGAGCGACGGGCAGATCACCAAACGCCCCATCCGTGCCCTGACATTATCGGCCCTTTCGCCCCGCGCAGGCGAACTGCTGTGGGATATTGGTGGCGGATCCGGTTCGGTTTCGGTGGAATGGTGTCTTGCGGCCCCCGGTGCCCGCGCCATCACCTTCGAGCCGCGCGCTGACCGCCTCATCAACATCCACACCAATGCCGAACGGTTCGGGATTGAACACCGCATGAAACCGGTTCTGGGCCGCGCGCCGGATGTGTTGGATGGACAGAAAAGACCCGATTGCGTTTTCATCGGCGGCGGTGGCTCACAGGCCTTGCTGGATCATCTGTGGCAAGTGCTGCCCGAGGGCACGCGGATCGTCGCCAATGGCGTGACACTAGAGACCGAGACCCTGCTGATGCAGGCCCATGCCACACGCGGCGGGAATCTGATGAAGGTGGAACTGGCCGAAGCCGGGCCGCTTGGCTCCATGCGCGGCTGGGAGCGCGCACGTCCCGTCATCCAGTGGAGCGTCACACGATGAAGGTCGCGGGTCTGGGATTTCGCAAAGCGGCGACCGTTGCCGACCTGCGCGCCGCCCTGGCGCTGACCGAGCATCAGCCCGATGCGCTCGCCTCACTCGCAGCGAAAGTGGAAAGCCCCGCCTTTCAAGCCCTTGCCGCCGAGTTGAACCTGCCGATGATCGCCCTGTCGGAAGAGGCGATTGCTGGCCTTGAAACGCCGACCATGTCGCCCCGTATCAAAACCCGGTTCGCAACCGGATCGCTGGCCGAAGCTGCTGCCCTCTGCGGCGCATGCCACGGCCGCACCACAGCAACCGCCCGCCTTCTCGTTCCCCGCGTTGTCACCGCAGATGGCCTTGCCACTGCGGCCATTGCAGAAAGACTGACCTCATGACCGTTCACTTCATTGGCGCCGGACCCGGTGCTGCCGACCTGATCACCCTGCGTGGCCGCGACCTGATCGCCGCCTGCCCCGTCTGCCTCTATGCCGGCTCGCTGGTGCCCGAGGCGCTGCTGCAGCACTGCCCGGAGGGCGCCAAGATCATCAACACGGCGTCCCTGTCGCTGGATGAGATCATTGCCGAAATCGAGGCCGCACATGGGGCGGGGCAGGACGTGGCGCGGCTGCACTCCGGCGATCTGTCGGTCTGGTCCGCCATGGGCGAGCAACTGCGTCGTCTGCGCGATCTGGGCATCCCCTATGACGTAACCCCCGGCGTGCCCGCATTTGCCGCAGGCGCCGCTGCGCTGGGAGCCGAGCTGACCCTGCCGGGCGTTGCGCAATCGCTGGTGCTGACGCGCACCTCGGGGCGGGCCTCCTCGATGCCCGAAGGCGAAACGCTGGAGAATTTCGCCCGCACCGGCGCGACGCTGGCCATTCACTTGTCGGTGCATGTGCTGGACAATGTGGTGGCGCGTCTCTCTCCGGCCTATGGCGACGACTGCCCGGTCGCAGTGGTTTGGCGGGCGACATGGCCAGATCAGAAGATCATCAAGGCCACACTCGGCACATTGATCGAGGCGACCGAGGGCGCGCGCGGGCGCACCGCGCTGATCCTCGTAGGCCGTGCACTTGGCGCCGAGCACTTCGACGAAAGCTGCCTTTACGCGCAGGACTATGACCGGCGTTACCGCCCGCAAAGCGCCGACAGCCAATGGGCGGATTGGAGCGAAGGCGATGACTGAAACGGGCAAGACCGGATCCTATCCGCCGGGTCTGATGATTTCGGCGCCCGCCTCGGGCACGGGCAAGACCACTGTGATGCTGGGCCTATTGCGCGCACTGGCCGAGGATGATCTTGCCGTGCAGCCCTTCAAAAGCGGACCGGATTATATCGATCCGGCCTTTCATCTGGCCGCAGCGGGGCGGGCCTCTTTTAACCTGGACACCTGGGCGATGGATGGCGGCCTTCTGGATGCGGTTGCGGAGCAGGCAGACGGCGCGCAGATCTGCATCGGGGAAGGCTCCATGGGGCTTTACGATGGCGTTGCCACGCGCGGCCAAAGCGGCTTTGGCTCTTCGGCGGAAACCGCAAAACGCATGGGCTGGCCTGTCATTCTGGTCGTGGATGTAGGCGGTCAGGCGCAATCGGCAGCAGCCACGGCGCTGGGGTTTCGCGCCTATGATCCTGACCTGCCCTTTGCCGGTGTGATCCTGAACCGTGTTGCCAGCCCGCGCCACGAAAGGCTGACCCGTCTGGGAATGGAGCGCGCAGGCATTCCCGTGCTTGGCTCCCTGCCCCGTCGTGGCGACCTGACCCTGCCCGAACGCCACCTTGGCCTCATTCAGGCGGTCGAACACCCGGATCTTGAGGCCGCGATTACGGGCTATGCCGCCTTCCTGCGTGAAAACGTGGATCTGGAGGCGATCAAATCCGCCGCCCGCGCCGGGGCGGCGCCCGCTTCAGAAACTCTGCCGAAACCACCAGCCCAGCGCATCGCCCTGGCCCGGGATGCGGCGTTTTCCTTTACCTACCCGCATCTTCTGGAAGGCTGGCGCGCGGCTGGCGCCGAAATCATTCCCTTCTCCCCTCTCGCCGATGAAGCCCCGGCCCCGGATGCCGATCTGATCTGGCTCCCCGGTGGATACCCCGAACTGCACGGCGGTAGGCTGGCGGCGGCCGAAACCTTCCGCGCGGCTTTGTGCAAACACGCCGAGACCCGCCCCGTTCATGGCGAGTGCGGCGGATACATGGCCCTTGGTGAAGCCCTGATCGACAAGGACGGCAACCGTCACCGGATGGCCGGGCTTCTTGGGCTTGTTACCTCATATGAAAAGCGGAAATTCCACCTCGGCTACCGCCGCGCCGTGCTGCAGGCCGCGATGCCGGGCTTTGCGGCGGGCGGCGCTTTGCGCGGGCATGAGTTCCACTATTCGACCATTCTGGATGAACCGGACGCCCCGCTGGCCCGGGTGATGGACGCAGACGGCAACCCGGTGCCGGAAACCGGCTCGATACGCGGCCATGTGACCGGCACCTTCTTCCACCTGATCACCGGAGAGCAATCATGAGCGGTTTTGTCAGTTTCGTCTCCTCCGGCCCCGGCGACCCTGAACTGTTGACCGTCAAGGCGGTGAAACGGCTGGGGGCAGCCGATGCGGTTCTGTTCGATGACCTTTCATCGGGGCCGATCCTGATCCATGCGCGCAAGGACGCCGATCTCGTCGGAGTGGGCAAACGTGCAGGGCGCCCCTCACCCCGGCAGGACCACGTTAGCCAGCTCTTGGTCGAATACGCAGCAACCGGGGCGCATGTGGTGCGGCTGAAATCCGGTGATTCCGGCGTCTTTGGCCGTCTGGAAGAGGAAATCTCCGCGCTGCGGCAGGCAGGTATCGGTTTCGAGATTGTGCCCGGTGTCACCGCGGCCTCGGCAGCTGCTGCGGCCGCCAATATCCCGCTGACCCGGCGGCTGACCGCGCGACGACTGCAGTTCATCACCGGCCATGACGTGACCGGCGGCCTGCCCGAAGGGCTGAATATGGCCGCCCTCGCCGACCCCGAAGCCACGACCGTTGTCTACATGGGGAAACGCACCTTTGCAGCGCTCGCCGAACGGTTGCTGGTGGCCGGGCTGCCGCCCGAGACGCACGCGCTGATCGCGCTGGGTGTTTCGACCCCGGATCAGTCGCTGTCCTGCCACACGGTGGGGGAACTCCCCGAGGTTCTTCGCGCGATGGAGACCAAGGCACCGGTGCTGATCCTCTATGGTCCCCTCGCCGATGAGGACCTGCCCGGCTGATCGCCCATATGCCGCAATTGAAACACGGATGACGCGCCAGACACGTTGACAGCTTTGTAAGCGCTGTGTCATCTCTGAAAGACCAAAGGTTCCGACGGGTCCAAGACCCAAGGATGAAAAGGGAACACGGTGAGGTGTAGCCATCAGGCGCCAAATCCGTGACTGCCCCCGCAACTGTGAGCGGAGAGCCACCGGGCATAGCCACTGGTCCCTATCAGGACTGGGAAGGCCCCGGACCGGCATCGACCCGCGAGTCAGGAGACCTGCCGTTGGAAAACGTGGCCTGCATGGCCCAAACATAACCTATGTAATGCCGCCGGGTGAGGCGGCAAGGAGACAGAACATGCATATCGAACCCGGAATCGTAAACGGCGTCAAAATCGCCCTGTCCTATGCCACCGCCGCTGGCGCCATGGGCTTTGCTGCGAAAAAGACGATGGAAGATCTGGCCACCTCCGGCATCGCATCCTTTGCGGCGCGTTCGGCCATTGCGACTGTCGGCGTCTTCACCTTCTTCGAAGTGCTGCCGCATTTCCCTGTGGGCGTTTCCGAGGTTCACTTCATCCTCGGCTCGACCCTGTTCCTGCTGCTGGGCGCTGCACCTGCTGCCTTCGGTCTGGCGATGGGACTTCTGATCCAGGGCGTGTTCTTTGCCCCGATCGATCTGCCGCAGTATTTCATCAACCTGACCACGCTGCTGGTGCCGCTGTTCGCGATGAAGGAACTGGCCAAGCGGATCATCGCTCCGAACACTGCCTATGTTGATCTGAAGTATTCTCAGGCGCTGGCGCTGTCGACCGCCTATCAGGCAGGCGTTGTCGGCTGGGTCGCTTTCTGGGCCTTCTATGGTCAGGGCATCGGCGCCGAAACCATGGCCTCGGTCTTTACCTTTGGTGCAGCTTACATGACCGTCATCCTGATCGAACCGCTGGCCGATCTGGCCGTTCTGGCCGCCGCCAAAAGCCTGCGCGGACTTGAGCGCAGCGGTCTGGTCACTCCCCGCCTTTATGCGGCTGCGTAAGCCTTTCGCCGACATCTGAAGTTTCACATAGCGCGGCCCCGTTTCGGGGCCGTGTTTCTTTTCCAAAGGCGCCTGACATGATTGATCTCACCCTTGTTGGCATTGGCACCGGCAATCCCCAGCATCTGACCCTGCAGGCGGTCGAAGCCCTGAACGGGCTGGATCTGATCCTCATCCCCAACAAGGGCGCCGGTAAGGACGATCTGGCCGGTCTGCGCCGCGACATCTGCAACCGGATGATCAAATCGCCGGGGCCAGAGATCGTCGAATTCGACCTGCCACAACGCGATCCCGCGACCGCCAGCTATCGCAAGCGCGTGGATAACTGGCACGATGCCATTGCCGAGATCTGGCAAGAGACCATCGACCAGCACCTGCCCCGGGGCGGCAAGGTCGGCTTTCTGGTCTGGGGCGATCCGTCGCTCTACGACAGCACCATGCGCATCGCCGCGCGGCTTCAGGTCCGGACCGAGGTTTCCATTCGCGTCATTCCCGGCATCACCTCGATCCAGGCGCTGACGGCGAGCCATGCCATCCCCCTCAATGAGATCGGTGATCCCGTCACCATCACCACCGGCCGCCAGCTGCGCGAGGCGGGCTGGCCGGAGAGTGCCGACACGCTGGTCATCATGCTAGACGGCGACTGTAGTTTTCAGTCCATCGACCCCGAAGGTGTTCAGATCTGGTGGGCGGCTTATGCCGGGATGGAGAATGAAATCTCCCTATCCGGCGCGCTGCACGAAGCCGCAGATGAGATCATCAAGGTCCGTGCGAAGGCGCGCGCGGAGCATGGCTGGATCATGGATATCTACATCCTGCGCCGCCCCGCGCGAAGGTAACCCCCGCCCTAGTCCAGCGCGCTGACGAGGGCCTCGCAGGCCTGCACGGCATCCAGTCCAAAGGCCGGGATCAGATAGTCGGGCCAGCTCGACAGCTTTACGATCACAACATCGGCGCTGCGATCGATAAAGATCAGCTGACCGAACACACCCCGGGCCATGAACACCCCGCGCCCGGGATCGTGCACCCACCAGAACCGCCGATAGGCGCCTTGCGGTGACAGCACGTCATAGGGCGCGCCGAATTTCGATGGATCCGCGCCTGTGCAGATACCATCGATCCAGGCCTCGGGCACGATCTGGTCATCGCCAACCCGGCCGCCATTCAGCACCATATGTCCGAATCGGGCATAGTCTCGCAGGCTCGCGTTGAACCCCCCATCGGCCAGCGCCGTGCCCGCATCATCGACGGTAAAGAACCCATCCTGTTCACAGCCAAGCCTACGCCAGATCCGGTCGGACAAGAGTACGGACAGATCCGTACCGCTGACCCGCTCCAGCGCCCAGGCAATGACATCGGTTTCAATCGACCGATAGGAGAAGCCGAGCCCATGCGCCCGCTCCTGCGGTAGGGAGAGGATCACGTCGCGTATGGTCGGCTTGATCTCCCCGTCCCGCACCGGGCGCCAACCCGAGGCGATATCGACCCGGGTCATGTCGCTGCCCGGCAGCCCGTAATCCTCAGAGAACCGCGCACCGGACAGCATGTCCAGCGCCTGATCCACCGTGCAGCCAGCGTATCCAGTTCCTTCGAGTTCCGGCACGATCTCCTCCAGCGGGGCAGCCAGATCCAGCAGCCCCTCGCCATGCAGGATCCCGGCGAGGATGCCGATCACGGATTTGGACACCGACTGCCCCAGATGCGCCGCCTCGGCGTCAAAATCATTGGCGTAGAACTCGGTAATGATGGCGCCGCCTTTCAGCACCAGAAACCCGTCGGTGTAGCTTTGCCACAGCCAATCGCCGACCGACTGGCGGCTGCCTTCGCTGGTGGCGAAACAGACCTCTGACAGATCCTGCAGGGCCGTTTGGAGCGGCGCAGCCGCGCCGGGTCCGCTGCGCACATCCGCCGTGGGAAACAGGCGCCGCATGTTCTGGAAGGACCAGCGGTTGAAGGGCGCCAAATCCCAGTTGTCCAGCGTCGGTCGTTTTTCCGGCGGCGGTGGAAAGCCCTGCATGATGCCGATTTCCCGCGCCGTTTTCGGCTTCAGACTGTCTGCTGTCCGGTGCATTGGGCACGCTCCCGCATGGCAGCCCAGCGCTTGGACTGCGGTCAAAAATTCCGGTGATGGCCACGCGGGCCACCACCCTTCTGCTTGGCTGAATTACTGCTTCAGGCGGGTCCAAACCTTGTTGTACATCGCCACAACATCCTGATCGCAGGGTTTGACGAAGTCCGGCACCGGGGCGCCTTCAGGCATCACGATCTCCGGCGCCTCCAGCATTTCTGCGTCCATGAATTCCTCGGAGCCGATGACGCCGTTGGCATAGCGGGCAAAGTTGGAGGTCATCGCCGCGTTTTCAGGCTCCATCATGAAATTCACGAACAGCTTGGCGTTCTCCATGTTGGGGGCATCCGCCAGCACCGCGACGTTGTCCATCCAGCCGGTGAAACCTTCCTTAGGATAGGCGTATTTCAGCGTCGGGCGATCTGCGCGGGCGCGCATCGCGGCGCCGTTCCAGCTTTGCGACAGGTCGACATCCTTCGAGGTCAGCTTTTCGATCACCGCGTAATCCATGGTGCGCCAGTCTTCCTTGGCCTTGAGCAAGAGTGCCAGCAGCTCTTTCATCTGGGCGGGGTCGGAATTGCAGCGCGGGTAATCAAGATAGCGCAGTCCGGCATTGATCACATCATTCATGTCGTTGAGCATATTGATGCGGCCCTTCAGCTCTTCGGGCGGGTTGAACACGACCTCAAGCGTGTCGATGTCGCCGCCGTATACCGCGCTGTCGACGGTAAAGCTGGTGGTGCCCCACTGATAGGGTACCGAGTATTTGCGGCCCGGATCCCAGTAGACATCGACCCAGTTCGGATCGAGGTTTTTGAAGTTCTCCATCTCGGAGGCGTTGATTTCGGCCAGCAGCCCCTCGCCCACCATGATGGCGACCATATAGTCGCCCGGGACCACGATGTCGTATCCGCTGCCGCCTTCCTTGACCTTGGCCAGCATGGTCTCATTACTGTCATAGCCGTCCAGCGTGACGTCGATGTCATACTGCTTTTCGAATTTCTCGATCATCTCGGGGTTGGTGTAATTGCCCCAGTTGTAGATGTTCAGCGTGCCTTCGGCGTTGGCTGCAGCCGCACTGAGGGCGATGACGGAGGTGAGCCCCGCCTTAAGGATCGTCAGTTTCATGGATCTTCCTCTTGTTGGTTGGTGGGTCCCGTCTGGTGCGGGCTTCTGGTTATTTTCGTTTGCGTTGCAGGGCGAAGGTCAGCGCGACCATGGCCACGGTCAGCAGGATCAGAATGGTGGAGACCGCGTTGACTTCGGGCGTCACGCCGCGCCGGATCTGGCCCAGGATGTAGATCGGCAGGGTGGTTTCCCCGGGACCCGCAATCAGCAGGGTGATGATTACGTCATCCAGCGACACCACAAAGGCCAGCATGGCACCCGCCAGAATGCCCGGCATCAGCAGCGGCAGGGTGACATGGCGGAAGGTTTGCCAGGGCGTGGCATAAAGATCGGCGGCGGCGGTCTCGAATGTTTCGGACATGTCGGCAAGACGGGCGCGCACCGGGATAAAGGCAAAGGGGATGCAGAACACCGTATGCGCCAGGATAAGCCAGCCCAGCCCGGTGATCCCTGTCAACTGTCGCAGGATCGAAAAGAACGACAGGGTGGCAATGGCGGTGACGATTTCCGGGATCATCAGCGGTTGATTGATCAGGGCAATCGCCGCTGCGCGCCCGCGATAGCTGCCGCCCCGCGTTGTCGCCAACGCCGCCATCGTTGCAACGACCGTGGCGATGGTGGTGGCCGTCAACGCCACCCGGATCGAAATCCAGGCCGCGTTGCGGATGTCGTCATTCTCCAGCGCCTTGGCGTACCACTTGAGGCTCGCCTCGGTCCAGACGACGACCGAGCGGTTGTCGTTGAAAGAGAACAGGATCAGCACGGCGATCGGCGCATAAAGCAGCAGCAGAACCAGCCATGAAAGCGCCGTGAACAGGGGCTGACGCCGCAACTCACGCGTCTCGCTGTTGCGCCACAGCATGCCAAGCCTCTTGCGGGGCAGATCATCCATGGGCCTTCTCCTTCTCGGCGCCTGCCCGGAGCGATACCAGAAGCGCGATCAGCACTACCGACATCAGGATCAGCGCCGCCGCCGAGCCGAAGGGCCAGTTGCGCCCAGATCCGAACTGCATGGCAATCAGGTTGCCGATCATCAGCTTCTTACCACCGCCCAACAGCTCGGGCGTGATATAGGCGCCCAGCGCGGGGATCAGCACCAGCGCGCATCCGGCCACAATACCCGGGCGGCTGATCGGAATGACGATATGGCGGAACACCTGCACGCGGGAGGCATAAAGGTCGTGTCCCGCCTCCAGCAGGGAAAAGTCGAACTTTTCCAGTGAGGCATAGATCGGCAGGATCATGAAGGGCAGATAGCTATAGACCAGCCCGGCCAAGACCGCCCCATCGGTATAGAGCATCTCGATGGGCGCACTGATCAGCCCCAGTTTCATCAGCGCAAGGTTCATGAACCCTTCGTCGCGTACGATCAACAGCATGGAATAGGTACGGATCAGAAGGTTGGTCCAGAACGGCAGGGTAATGGCAAAAAGCCAGAGATTGCGCTGTTCGGGTGGGCGGGCCGCGATGAAATAAGCCACCGGAAAGCCGAGGATCAAAGTGCCGATCATCGCGCATAGCGCCAGTCCGAAAGAGCGGCCAAAGATCTGCAGATAGGCGCTGTTGAAACTCAGCGTGTCATCAAAAATGTCCCGCTCGAACAGGAACTGCACATAGGCATCGGTCGAGAACACCCATTCGACGCCGCCATAGGTTCCCGGCTCCAGCAAGGAATAGACCAGCGCGATCGACAGGGGCGCCAGACCAAACACGCCGATGATCACGAGCGTCGGCAAGAGCAGGAACAACCGGACCCGCCGGACCGTCCGGCTACGAGCCGCAACGGCCTGCTGCAAATTCTGCGCCGTGGGCGAAGTTTGTTGCATCCCCTGCCCCATCAGTCTGCCAGCACATGCAGCATGGAGGTCTCTGGGATCAGCCCGATCTCGCTGCCCGCCGGGCTGGGCTCTGCCACCTGCACCTGAATCTCGGTGCCGTTCTGAAGCCGCACCCGCATTTGCGAACCGGCTCCGAAATAACTGCTGTCAAGCACGGTTCCGCGCAGCACAGCCGCCGCATTGGACGCCGCGCAAACGGTAAGGGTTTCGGGGCGCAGCGCCACATAGACCACCCCAGGAGGCAAGCCGTCGCTGGCCGCATTGGCAAGTACAGGCTCCCCGCCGAAAAAGCTGATCCGCGCCTGCCCCCCGTCATAGCCAAGGAGGTCCGCCGCCACGATATTGGTGTCGCCGATGAAATCCGCGACGAACCGGCTTTGCGGCGCGGTGTAGATCTGCTGCGGGGTGCCCACCTGCTGCACGCGGCCTGCGGACATGACCGCGATCTGATCGGACATCGCCAGCGCTTCGCCCTGATCATGGGTGACAAAGACAAAGGTGATACCGGTTTCGCTTTGCAGGCGTTTCAGCTCGCTTTGCATGCCCTTGCGCAGTTTCAGATCCAGCGCCGACAGCGGCTCATCCAGCAACAGCACCTTGGGACGCGGCGCGAGCGCGCGCGCCAGCGCCACCCGCTGCTGCTGCCCGCCAGACAGCTGGTCCACCCGGCGTGCGGCGAACTCGCCCATTTGCACCAGATTCAGCATGTCATCGATGGCGGAGGCGATTTCCGCCTTCGGGCGGTTCAGCATTTCCAACCCGAACCCGATATTGCGAGCCACGGTCATATGCGGAAACAAGGCGTAATTCTGGAACACGGTGTTCACCGGACGCTTGTGCGGCGGCAGGTGGCCGATCTCCTGCCCGTCCAGTGCGATCTCGCCCTCGCTGGGCAGTTCAAACCCGGCAATCAGCCGCAGCAGCGTGGTCTTGCCGCAGCCCGATGGCCCCAGCAGGGTGAAAAAGCTGCCCTCCGGCACATCCAGCGACACGGTTTCAAGCGCCGTCACAGCAGAGGCGCCGATGCCGAACCGTTTTGTCACTTCTCTCACGTTGATCATAATCTGTTCCGGCACGTTCCTGTTGGCAGTCTGTCCGGTCAGACTAAAGCCCCAAGGGCAATGGGGAAATACCTCTAGGAGGGGGTGTCGGCCCTACCCCCAAAGGGGTAGGAACACATCAGGTCACCGATTGCAGAAAGATCGAAAACAAAGCCGATTGCGAGGAAATCCCCAATTTTCGGTAGATGTTCTTGCGGTGCACCTTCACCGTTGCGGGTGACAGATCCAGCAGCAACGCAATCGACTGGCTGGAATGCCCGCGCAGCAGATGCTGTACGATCTCGATTTCGCGGCAGGTCAATCCTTCGCAGACCTGCTCGATCATGCTCTCAAGGCTGACGCTGCCGCCCGCCGCCTCGTCGCTGCTCTGCGGACGCCGGTGAAAATGCTGCTCGCACAGGGCCGAGATCACCGGATGTATATTGCGCAGCCGTGCCAGATCCCGCTTGGAAAACCGCATCTCCCCCGTCAGCCGCCCGAGGGACAGAAACAGGGTGCTCTCCGGCAGGGTGACAAACACCGCCATCTCGTCCTTCAACCGCACGGATCGGTAATAGATGCTGAAATAATCGGTCTGGGAAAACCGGTCCGGCGCCACCTGATCCAGCACCATGACCGGATCATATTTGCCGCTGATATAACTCACGACAAAGGGGTCCAGCAGCCAGGCCCGGTCCAGCCAGCGGTCCACCACGACCGAACGCCGCTCCTGCCGAACATTGTCATAAATATGCTCGGGCAGCCTGCTGGGGCTGAGCCGACTGACAAAGGCCCCGCGAAACGGCGTTGCTGTGCGCATGAAATCCAACAACGCGGGCAGGAAATCCGGCGTTCCGATGGACCGGATCGCGCTGGCGAGTTCATCGGACGTGGCTGCGGATTGGGTCATCTCAACCGATCTGGCTCTTTGTGGCAGGTTTATCCGGGCAGCGTTTTACAGCCACTCCCGGAGCAGTCTGCCCTGTTATAGGGCGCCCCGTCCACACTGACGATGAGACCTTCGGCCACTGCACCGGGCGCAGCCAGTGCGGTGCCGGGAATGCGCGCATAAAAACAGATCGATGCCGCGTTCCGGCGCAACTCCGTGCGCAATGCGGTCCCAAAAACGCTTGTACATGCGTGAAAATCTGCATACGAAACATGGTGTTGAAACGCGCTGTTTGAGGTTGGTCTGGGGGGTCGCTCCGTTCAGGCCCCAAAGCCCGCTTCACACTCGGCGCCGGATGCGGGCGTGATGGAATGGTAGACATATCAGACTTAAAATCTGAAGGGCGTATGCCCGTGTGGGTTCGAGTCCCACCGCCCGCACCACAGCTGAGCTCAACCGATCAACGCGCGGCTGAGCTTCGCTGCCGCAGTCACGCCGTCAATGACGGTCAGTCCCGGGAGCCCCCCCAGATGGCCGGTAACCGATACCGCGCCGGCGCATCCGATGATCACATTTACGGTGTCGGACGGAAGCTGATGGGCGGCAGCGGTGAAAGCTGCTGCGGCTTCAGCGGGACTATCTTCTAGCAGCAGCACCGGAACATTCGCGGCTCGGATCGTGCCGATATGCGAGGCATGCCCCTGCGCGTCGATATTGGCCTCGATCACCGGCACGGCAGCCTGCACCGTGGTGATCACCGCTGTCGGCCCGCCGATCAGCTCGGCCATGACATAGCTGGCCTGCCCGATCCCGAGCACCGGACAGGTGGCAAGCTGCCGGGCTTCGTCCAGTCCGGTATCATCGAAACAGGCGATCACGATGGCCCGCGCGCCCGTATCCGAGGCCTTGCGGACCAACTCCAGCAGCGGCGGCACTGCCCGCGCGCCATCCTCAGGCCCCTCGATGGCGGGCGGCCCATCGACCGAGGTCCAACCTTCGAACCGGATGTCCGGCGCGGTGCGGCGGGCGGCGGCCAGGATGCTGGTGGTCATGGCTTCGGTGCTGTTGGGATTGATCACGATCACCGGCATTGCTCAGACCATCCCCTTGCCCGCATCGGATCCGCGATCCTTTTTGCGTGCCATCAGCCAGACGGTCAGAAAAAAGACCCCGATCACCACCAGCGAAAACCCAGTGGTCAAGGTGCCAAGGGCAAAGATCACTGGCGTGGTCACATTGGTGGTCATGCCGAAGATTTCCAGCGGCAGGGTGTTATAGCTGCCCGCCGTCATCAGGGTGCGGGCAAACTCGTCATAGCTGAGCGTGAAGCCGAACAAGGCCACCCCCAGTAGGGAAGGCGCGATGATCGGCAGGACCACATGCGCAAAGGTCTGCCAGGCAGTGGCGCCGAGATCGCGGGCAGCTTCCTCATAGCTTTTGTCAAAACGGTTGAAGACGGCGAACATAATCAACAGGCCAAAGGGCAGCGTCCAGGTCAGCTGGCTGCCATAGCCAGAACTCGCCCAATGCACCGGCAGCCCCAGCTGGTTGAAGATCAACCCGACCCCAAGGGACACCAGGATCGACGGGATCACCAGCGAAGTGACGGCGAGATAGAACAGCAGCCCAGAGCCCGCAAAACGCTTACGAAAGGCAAGTCCACCCAGGACCGAGACCACAACGGTGGTCACCATGACCATCAGCCCCAGCGCAAATGAGCGGCGGAAGCTCCCCCAGATATCGCCGACGGCTTGTTCCTGAAACAGATCGCGGAACCAATACAGCGACACGCCGTTCATCGGGAATGTCAGCCCCCCTTGCGGCCCTTGAAAGCTGAGGATGCCAATGGTCAGGATTGGCCCGTAGAGGAAGAGCACGAAGAGACCGAAAAAGGCGGCGAGGAGGTAAAAGGACCGGCTGCGCGTTTCCATCAATCAAAGCTCCTTGCGAATATCGACCAGCCGCAAGAGCAGCGCGATCACGATCAGAACGGTGCACAGCAGCACCACTGCCGTCGCCGAGGCCGAGGGGTATTGCAGCAGGCTGATGTCATTCGAAATCAACCGCCCGACGTTGGCGCGTTGCGATCCGGACATGAACCGCACGGTGATGAAGTCTCCCATCACCAGGGTTGAGACAAAGATCGTCCCGATCATGATCCCGGGTTTGCACAGGGGCACGATCACCGTCCACAGGGTCTGCAGACCGCTGGCACCGCAATCGCGGGCGGCCTCCAGCAGGGAGCGGTCGATGCGCATCATCGAATTGAAGATCGGCACCACCATGAAGAGGGTGTAAAGGTGCACAAATGCCAGAACGACGCTGAAATCACTGAACAGCAGCCACTCCAACGGCTCCTCTATGACGCCCCAGCTGATAAGCGCCGAATTGGCCAGCCCGTTGCGGCCCAGGAAGGGAATCCAGCTGATCATCCGGATGATGTTCGAGGTCCAGAACGGGATCGTGCAGAGCAGGAACAGTCCGATCTGCCATTTCAGGCTGCGCACCTCGAAGGCGAGGAAATAGGCAACGGTAAAGCCGATCACCAGCGTCAGCGCCCAGGTGAGAAAGGCGTATTTGAAGGTGTTGAAAAACACCGTGTAGGTGACCGGCGATCCGAACAGGAATTCGTAATTGTCGAACTGGAACGCCGGGTAGATCGAATATTCCGTCGCGCCCCAGAAGCTGACGATCACGATCATGATGATGGGCGCCACCAGAAACCCAAGCAGCACCAACGCCATCGGCGCAGCCTGAATCCATGCGATGATCTGTCTGCTCATATCCGGGGTCCGGTCCTTGATGAAATGCAGGAAGTGGTTGCGGGGGCAGAGGTGCCCCCGCAGGTGTTGCGTCAGGCCGCGATGAATTCGTTCCACTTGCGGACCATGTACTGGTTTTCCTCCATGACGGAGTTCCAGCAGGCCACTGCGCCCATACGGTCATAGAAGGAGCCGCCGTCGCGCACTTCGCCCGCTCCGGCCAGCTTGTCTCCAAAGGGCGAGGTGATGATGTCGGTGCTTTCCTTGCCTTCGAACCAGTAGCCCCACTCGTTTTCGGACATGAAGTTCTTGGAGGTCTCCGGCACCGCCGAATAATAGCCCTGACGCATCAGGAAGCCGCCGACCCAGCCGCTGAGATACCAGTTGATGTATTCATAGGCCGCATCCA
Source organism: Phaeobacter sp. SYSU ZJ3003 (assembly GCF_041300735.1). Lineage (NCBI taxonomy): Bacteria > Pseudomonadati > Pseudomonadota > Alphaproteobacteria > Rhodobacterales > Roseobacteraceae > Phaeobacter > Phaeobacter sp. SYSU ZJ3003. The sequence goes on from NZ_PXNU01000028.1 coordinate 62,336, forward strand.
GCTCCATGCCGGACAGGGAGGCCGACAGGCCGATGCCACCGCCCCAGCTGCGATAGCCTTCTTTGAGGGGCTGATAGACGCAGTCGATCCCGCGCGAACGAACTGCCGTGATGGCCGGCGACCACATCGACTGGATCACTACCTCACCCGAGGCCATCAGGTTGACGCTTTCGTCGAAAGTTTTCCAGAACGCACGGAACTGGCCGTTCTTCTTTGCTTCGGTGAAGATCGCGATGGTCTTGTCGATCTCTTCGCGGGTCATATTGCCCTTGTCGCCATAGCTGATCTCGCCCATCGCCTCGCAGACCATGGCCATGTCCATGATGCCGATGGAGGAAATGTCGAGGATCGACGCCTTGCCCTTGAACTCGGGGTTCAGCAGCTCGGACCAGCTTTCGATCGGACGGCCGATCAGGTCAGGGCGAATGCCCAGCGTGTCGGCGTTGTAGATCGTCGGGATCAGCGTCATCCAGCCGGATTCGCTGTCGACGAAATCGGTGCCGCCCGGACCATCGACGAAACCGACAGTATGCGGCGCGGTGCCTTGCGCAATCTCACTGTCGGGTGTCAGTTTACCGTCGCGGAAGATGCCAACGATCTTGTCGTAATTGGTGATCTTGGAGGCGTCCATGGCTTGAAGGTTGCCGGTCGGCCAGACCTTCTTGCAGACGAAATACTCGATATCGGCAATATCGAAACTGTCCGGCTGGGTGGCAGCGCGCTGGGTGACGCTGTCGGTATCCAGCGCAGTCATTTCCAGCGTGATACCGAGGTCCTCTTTGACCTTGGTCGCCACTTCATTGAGGTTGGACACGCCGGTGCCGAACTGGCGCAGGGTGATGTTCTTGCTCTCCTGTCCCCAGACCATCGGCGCCGGAAGCGCAGAGGCCGCGAGCGCCGCGCCACCCGTTTTCAGCAGTGCCCGGCGGCTATAGCGAATTTTCGAAATCGTCGTCATGGTCTTTCCCTCTCTGTTATGCGTTTTGCGTTATTTGCGTTGTGGTGTTCAGGCGGAGAGCGGGTGCGCGACCCGGTCCTCCCAGTCGAGGCCAATGACCTCTCCCAGTTCCTTTGGGGTCTGCAGGAAATCCGTGTCCAGCATCAGCGCCGTGACATCCTGACCTCCTGCGACCTCGGCCGTCAGCGCGACATGGGTTCCCTGGTATTCGATCCCGATGACCCGCCCGTCGATGCGCCCTGCCTGCGCGGCGGTAACCGTCATTTCATCCGTGCGCAGCGCGATATTCCCCTGCGGCAGCTTCAACACGTTATGCCCGCCCATGAAGCGCGCCACGAAGGCGGTCTTGGGGCGGTTGAAAACATCGCGCGCCGGGCCTGCCTGTTCGATGCGGGCATCGTTCATCACGATGATCTCATCGGCCAGCGCCAGCGCCTCGTCCTGACCGTGGGTGACATGGATGAAACTGATGCCCAGCTCACGCTGCAGGCGCTTCAGCTCGGCCCGCATGCGGATGCGCAGGAACGGATCCAGCGCCGAGAGTGGCTCATCCAGCAGCAACACTTGGGGCCGGGTGATCAGGGCACGGGCCAGCGCGACACGTTGCTGTTGCCCGCCCGACAACTGGTCCGGCTTGCGGTCCGCCAGCGCAGTCATCTCGACGAGCTCCAGCATTTCATCGGCGCGTTTATCCCGGGTGGGCTTTTCGATTCCGGCCATGCGCAGGCTGAAGGAAACGTTGTCGCGCACGCTGAGATGGGGAAACAAGGCGTAGTTCTGGAACATCATCGCCGTACCCCGCCGCGCCGGAGGCAGATGCGAAACATCCCGCCCCGCCAGCACGATCGATCCATCGCTGACCGTTTCGTGCCCGGCGATCATGCGCAGGGTCGAGGATTTCCCACAACCCGAAGGCCCCAAAAGGCAGGCATAGACCCCTGCCTTGAAACGATGCGCGATGGCATCGACCGCAACGGTTCCGCCGTAGCGTTTGGTCAGCGCAACAAGTTCAAGATCAGCGTGTCCGGTCATCTGCGTCCCCAGCGTTCAGTTGCAGCCAGAAAGGCCGAAGCCGGACGCATTGCGCAAAGCCTACCGGTCACGGAAAGGGCCGATAATCGCAATTGCCTGCAATCTGACCGCTGTTGTGCGGGGTATGGTCAAATATTGCGCACAATATTGTATACAATGACGTCATATGCCGTATTCGATATGACTTCATCTTGTCATGGAATCCGCCAGCCCTCATGTCTGTGGCAGGAGCACCCCATGACGCGATTCGTAGACAAACCCGATTTTATCCAACCCGCTGTGAACGGCCCCTCGGCCCATCTCGTGGCCTCTCTCAGCCAGGCGATCCATGAGCATCGCCTTCTGCCTGGCACCAAACTGGGCGAGGATGAGCTGAGTGAGATCTACAATGTCTCGCGCACCGTGGTGCGCAGCGCGCTTCAGGCGCTGTCGCATGTGGAACTGGTCGAATTGAAACGCAACCGCGGCGCCTTTGTCTCGCAGCCGACCGTGCGCGAGGCGCGCGAAGTCTTCGAGGCACGCGCCCTGCTGGAACCGCGCACCGCTCACTCGGCGGCAGAGCGCATGACGCCCGAGGACGTAGCCCGGCTGGAGGCGCATATCGCCGCCGAACACGAGGCCCTGGCCGAGGGCGAGGTCGGCAAGGCCCTGCGTCTGTCGGGGCATTTCCATATCGAGATTTCGCGCATCGCCGACCAATCCACAATCGCGGGCTTTATCGAGCGGCTGGTGGCGCGGTCTTCGCTGATCATTGCGCTTTACTGGAAACGGCAAAGAGCCCTGTGTGAAAAGCACGCCCATCACGCGCTGGTCGATGCCTTCCGGCGAGGGGACGGTCAGGACGCCGAAGAGCTGATGAAAAGCCATCTGCTGGATATCGTTTCGGGGCTCGACCTCAGCGAGACGCCCAAGCCGACCGGAAGCCTGAAAGAGATCCTGAAGGGCTGAGCTCCACCCCGCATCCGGTATGGAAACGCGCCCTGTCATAAAACGGTTACCCCAGCCGACCATGTAGCCCGGACAGGTGAACTCTTGATTCCCGAAAGGCGACGGATGGCAGGCGGAATACAGGTCAATTCGATTGGCAAGGCCTACGCGGGCAAACCTGCCGTCGATGGCGTTTCCTTCGACATTGCCCAGCATGAGTTCTTTGTCATCGTCGGACAGTCCGGTTGCGGCAAAAGCACGCTTCTGCGGCTGATAGCCGGACTGGAAACCCCGGATCAGGGCGAAATCCGGCTTCACGGGGATCTGGTTGCCGGGGACGGGACCATGGTGCCACCGGAACAGCGCGGCACCGGTTTCGTGTTTCAGTCCTACGCGCTCTGGCCGCATATGACGGTGCGGGGCAATGTTGCCTTTCCGCTGGAAGCCGCGGGCATGTCCCGCAGACAGGCGGCCCGGATGGCCGAACCACACCTGGAAACGGTCTCCATGCAGGCGCTGGCAGATCGCAAACCCGAAGCCCTGTCCGGCGGTCAACGGCAGCGGGTGGCGCTGGCGCGCTGCCTTGCCGGAGGCGCCAAAACCGTGCTTATGGACGAACCGCTTGCCAATCTGGACCCGCACCTGCGCGGCACCATGGAGAAGGAACTGCTGCGGTTCCACCGCTCTTCGGGGGCCACCACCATCTACATCACCCATGATCAGCGCGAAGCCATGGCACTGGCCGACAGGATGGCGGTGATGCAGGACGGGCGCTTCCTGCAGATCGGCACCCCGCAAGAGATCTACGACCGCCCGGCCTGCCCCGAGGTCGCGCGTTTCATCGGTCAGGGCGCGGTGGTGCCCGTCACCTATCAGAATGGCAGCGCCGAATTGGCCGGGTATCGCTTCCCCACCGCCGCCCTGCCCGGCCATCCGAATGGCCCGGCGCAGGCCTTGTTGCGGCCCGAAGGGATCAGAATCCTGCCGGATGCAGGCAAGGACGGCTTGCAGGGCACGGTCCGCAGCATCCTTTACCGCGGCGGCATATGGGACGCAGAGGTTGAGATCGCCGGGGGCGCGCTGTTGTCGCTGACACATGGTACGGCGCTGCACATCGGCCAGCCCCTGTCGCTCGCCGTCGATCAAGCCTGGGTGCTGCCGAAAATGCAAAGCCGTGGAGAGCCGGATGAGACGGCCTGAAGACTGGTTCGCGCCGGACAATGACCGGCTGGCCCATATCCAGCAGGTGATCAGGACAGCCCAGGCGATTGAGGCGCGGCGTTCCTTCGCCGGTCGCCTGATCGCTGCGGCCACCTATCACGACATCGGCTACGCACCCTCTCTGGCCACAACCGGGTTCCACCCCGTCGACGGCGCCGAAACTGCCCGCAAGGATGGGTTTGATGGCGAAATCTTCGACGCGGCACTGTATCATTCCGGCGCGCGCGGACTGGCCAGCCGCAGCAGATCCGATCTGATGCATCTGTACGGCCCGGCCTGCCGAATGACTGAAACCGTGCTCAGCCGCGCGCTGACCTTTTGCGACAACGGCTCCGGCCCCAGGGGTGAAAGCCTCAGCCTTGCCGCGCGGATTGCCGACATCCGGGTCCGGCACGCGGGCAACGCGGCCATTCTGGACACTACAGAAGCCTACCTTCCGGTTTTCGAGGCCATCGACGCTGAATTCGCCCCACTGCTCGACTGATCCCCGGGTCCGGTCAGATGCGCCAAGGCACCACGCCACGCGGAGCGTTCTTGCCGAGCCGGTCCAGCGCCACCATCAGCGCGACCGTCGCCACAATCGTGACGCTTGCCATGGCCGCCGCCAGGGTGGTGTAACCGCCATCCTCGTAATTGTAGATCGTGGTGCCAATGGTTTCATTGCCCGAGGACCACAGCAAAGCCGAGACTGTCACTTCGTTATAGGCCGTCAGGAACACCAAGATCGCGCCTGAGGCCGCTGCCGGTGCGATAAGCGGCACAAAGACGCGGCGCATCCGGAACATATAGCCGCCCCCAGCGATGCGGGCGGCCTCTTCCAGCGCCGGATCAAGCTGCACGAAGGCGGCACTGACCGGCTTCAACCCGACGGAAAAGAACGCGCAAAGATACGCAAGAAAGATGATCCCAAGAGTGTTGTAAAGCGCGATGTTCAGAACCGGCAGCGGCTTCAGGAAGGCCAGGATGAAAGCGATCGAGATCACCAGCCCCGGAATGGCATAGGTCATCTCGGCCAGCGTGGCGATACCCATCCCGGCGCGCCGCGTAACGCTCTTGCGCGAAGCCATGAACCGCGCCACGAAAATACAGCCCACGGAAATCACAACGGCGGCGACACCTGCGCTGAGGGAGGAATTCAGAAACGCCCGCGCCGTGACAGCCTGCCGGAACAGAACCTCGGTGAAATTGTCCAGCGTGATGGTCTCTGCATTCAGCGGCAGCCCATAGGTGCGCACCAGAGCGGTCGCTAGCAGCGCCGAAACCGGCAGCACCAGCGTCGCAAGGACCAGCCCCGCCAGCGCGCCTTCGGTCCAGATCCGCAACCGGCCGAGCCGAATCTGCAGTGGTGGTTGCGGCGGCCCGATCAGCGTGTTGCGGGTACGGCGCAGCAAGAGCGTCTGAACGAGAATGACCGTCACCGCCAGCACCGCCAGAAGGGAAGCAATCACCGCAACATCGGTCAGGACCGAAGGTCCGAAGCTTGCAAGCCTCTGCCAGATCAGCACCGGCAGTGTGATATAGCGGGCCGGAATGCCCAGCAGCGCCTGAATGCCGAAATTGCCCAGCGACGACACAAAAGCCAGCGCAAAGGCTGCGATCAGCGTCGGCGCCAGTAAAGGCAGAATGATCCGCCGCAACAGCCCCATACTGCGGGCCCCGGCGATCCGTGCGGCGTCGCTCATTTCCCGCGGCAGGCTGCGCAGGGCGGCCAGCACCACCAAAAAAACCAGTGGCGTATGCTGCACGCCCAAAAGGAAGACGAGCCCCCCCTTGGAATAAAGCGGATGGGTCGACCCCAGTTCGGGCGCCATGCCCAGACTGCGCAGGATCGGCGAGGACGGCCCCATCGCTTGTATCCAGGCAATCGCGGTCACATGCGGCGGCACCATCATCGGGATCAGCAGCAGGAAGGTGAACGCCCCCTTCCAGCGGATATCGGTCAGCCCCATGACCAGCGCGATCCCCGTCCCAGCGACCAATGACAGGATAGAAGACAAAAAAGCGCTTTCCAGAGAATGGAAGAAGGCGCGCAAGACCGAGCGGGACCCAAGGGCCTCCAGCAGCGGCGCAAGGCTGAGAATGCCGTCCTGCGTTATCCCGACGCGCGCCAATAGGCTGAGGGGATAGACCAGAACCAACAAGGCAAAAAGCACCGCAGCGGCAAGGGCCAGCCCCTCTCCGCTGCGGGAATAATTCAATCGGGACAAGGGTTAGCCGCCGAAAATCTCGGTGAACTTCATCTTGCTCTCGGTGTCTTCAGCCAGCGCCTTGGCCGGATCAAATTCGAGCAGCTTGATATCGGGCAGCGCCGGGAAACCTTCCGGCGGGGTGATGCCTGGATGCGCGGGCAGATACCCCATGTCCGATGCCATCTGCTGGCCTTCCTCGGAGATCAGGAAGTCGACAAAGGCCTTGGCCGCGTCGGGGTTCTTGGCAGTCGACAGAATCGCGGCCGGTTCGGTCACGGCCGACACGCCCTCCTCGGGGAAGACGAACTCGACCGGGGCACCGGCCAGCTTGTTGCGGATCGGCAGGAAATCGACAACAAAGCCATAAAGCTTCTCACCACCGGCGATGGCCTTGTAGGTGCCGCCATTGCCGCCCTTGGGATTGGCACCCTGTGCCGCGAGGCCTTCGTAAAAGTCCCAGCCAAGATCGGGGTTGCTGGTGATCGCGGCCATGTGAATGGTCGCGGCGCCGCTGGTCAGCGGCGAAGGCATCGCCAGCTTGTCCTTGGCTTCGGGCTTCAGGAGGTCGGCATAGGACGTCGGCACCATCTCGGCGCCGGTGTTGTAGACGATCCCGGTGGTGATCAGCTTGGTGGAGAAATAATGCCCTTCCGGATCCATCAGCGCCGGATCATAAGCGGATGTGTCCGCTTCGGGATAAGCCATCAGGCGCCCTTCGGCCTCGAGCCCTTCCATGGTGACAATATCTGCGATCAGCAGCACATCGGGCTGCGGCGCACCGGCCGCGAACTCTGCCCGCAGCTTGGCCATGATCTTGGTGGTGCCGTCGCGGATCCATTCGACCTCGATGTCGGGGTATTTGGCCTGAAATGCATCGACGGTCTGCTGGGCATCGGCGTTGGGCTGCGAGGTATAGACAACCAGCTTGCCCGACACATCGGCGGCAAACGCAGACGTGGACAGCAAGGCGGCGGCGAGCGCGGAAAGAGCGAAACGCATGTGAGTCTCCGTAGAGTGGTTACGATTGCTCACCGGGCTAGCAGTGCCGTGTAACAACATTCCGACGGAAGGCCTGAAAAGCCGACAGCGCGCTTATTTCCGCAAACCCAAAGGCCCTGCCAATCAGATGGCCTGCATTGCTGCCAGCCCCATGCATGCGCACAGATGCCAACCAACGCCCGCGCCCGTCTCATTGTGTGAACAGACCGCTTGGTTGATTTGCAAGCAGGAAACGACCCGCTGCGATTACGCTCCTCGACATGGGAACGCTCAGGTCAATCAACTTAGGGAAGATATTTGGTGCGGTCGAGAAGACTCGAACTTCCACTCCGGTTAAGGAACAGCGACCTCAACGCTGCGCGTCTACCAATTCCGCCACGACCGCACTGCCTAGGCTTGGTGTAGGGGCGTATAGACGAGCCGCCTGATGATGTGAAGAGGCAAAATGCCGAAATTGACATCTTGCCTCTTCGAAAATTTGTGACCGCTGAAACGAGACTTCAACTGGCCCGCAATCGCCCGGTTGACTGCCCCTTTCCGCAGTGGGATCGGAAATCAGTTGTTCGAGAATGTCGGCAAGGCCGCCGCGGCGCCAGAGGCCGGTACGGGTTGCAGTTGGCCGGAACCACCGAGTTGCGCAGCCGCCGCCTTGATCAGACCAGCGCGCTCCGGTTGACCGGGCGAGAAGACCGCTTCGGCGCCATTTTCCAGAGCCGAGACAGCAACGCCGTACCAATCCTGCGCCGCAGGAACGGATTTGGCTGCACCGAAACCCTGCGACATGTGGTGGCCGATCAGCTCGGCGTAGGGGCGTTTGCCGATGGCGACCATGATCAGCGCCGATCCCATCGCGATATCCAGCTTGTCACGGCGATAGCCCGAGAACATGCAGACGGCCGCCGTGTTGGCCAGCTGATCAATCGACATGTTGGATTGCAGCACGAACTTTTGCACATCTGCCATGACGGCCTGACTGTTGTCAGAGTCCAGTCGCGCCAGGAAAGGCTGGATCGCCGGTGCAAAGGAATCACATTGGCTGTCCACCTGCGCCGAGGTCACATTCGTCAGGGTCGCCACGATGGCTTCGCCGGAATTCATCGCATAGGAGCGCGCGATGCAGAACTGCTCTCCCAGCGCGAGGTCAGGGTCCGTCATCGTCGACACGGTCATATATCCGCCATTCGAATTGGTCAGCAGGCTGACCTTGCTGCAATGGCTTGCCAGAGAGGCCGTCTGTGCCGCCTGCGAAGGCGCGTTGAAGGTCGGGATCGCCCCGAGCGCCTGACCGTCGGCCGATGCCATCACCGTGCCGCCCTGCTGCGACGCAGCCGGAGGTGTTGCAGGCGCCGGGGCTGCGGGTACCGCCTGCCCTGCCCCCTGGCCCGAGGCCTGCAACGTATCATTCATGCGGCACACGCCCTGATGGCAGGAGAAGCTCGCCGTCGTGACACCGCGCGCCATGAAATCGTTGCGCTGGTACCCTTGCGGGGTCGAGGCAAAGACCATGACCGAACAATGCGAGGCGCCGCACCAGAAAGAGCTGCCCGAAACGGAGGTGTCGATCAGATAATCGTTCTTGCCGTCGCCGTTGATGTCCGCCAGCTGCATGAACCCAGAGCGCTGCAACAGTTGTTCGGCGCTCGGTTCGGCAGAGGCGGCGATTTCGTCGACAGCATCGCTGACCTCGATCGGCAGTCCGGCATAGCCGGTGCTGGCGCTGCGCACGCCTGCGGCCTCATCCCGCCAAGTGTGCAGCAAGCCGCGCACGCCGTTGGGGCCTTGCATCGCCTTGATTACCTGCGGACCACCGATCTGGGCACGATTATAAGATGAGACCAGAAAATCCCGTTCATAGGCGGTCAGCTGACCGGTTGCCGGAAAACCCATATGGACCTGGTACTGGCTGATCGCAGTCCGGGACCGACGCCCCATGACGCCATCCGGCGTACCCGCCGGGAAGCCGAAGTAGTTGAGAGAAGCCTGCGTTTCACGGTTGTGCGCCCGCGTGGCCGAATAGCCTTGGCTGACGGTGCGGCGTTTCTTGTTGCGGTTCACCTCATTGACGATGGCGCCGCCGACAATGCCGCCCAGAAGAGCGGCCCCAAGATTATCAGCAGCAACGGGGCCAGAAGGGGCAGATAGAAACAGGGTCGCCGCAAGCGCGGTCTTGATCGGGGTACGGAACATGAAACAGGCCCTCTATTGAACAACAAAAAGAATCGTTGCAAATAGGATACCCTGAAAATGCTGATTTTCTGCAGATTTTTTCCTGCAGCATTGGACTTCCATTTTCCTAAAACTCCATCAGAGGTGCCCTGCAATGGTTGACTGGATCACATCCGACGCCCCCGTCGTTTATCAGGAAGCGACCGACTTCATGGAGGCACGCGCCGCAGCCATCGCGGCAGGCGAGGCAGATGAGTGCATCTGGCTGCTTGAACATCCGCCGCTTTACACCGCCGGAACCTCGGCGCGGGTGGAAGACCTGACCGACCCAGAGCGGTTTCCGGTCTACCCGTCAAAACGCGGCGGGCAATATACTTATCACGGCCCCGGTCAGCGGGTTGTCTATGTGATGCTGGACGTGGGTAAACGCGGCCATGATGTGCGCCGTTTTGTGCAGCAGCTGGAAGACTGGGTGATCCGCGCGCTGGCGGAGTTCAACCTGACCGGACACATCCGCTGCGGCCGTGTCGGCGTCTGGATCGAACGCCCGGACAAACCGCGGACCACGACCGGAGAAATCGCAGAAGACAAGATCGCCGCGATCGGGATCCGCCTGCGTAAATGGGTGAGTTTCCACGGAATTTCGATCAACGTGGAACCGGATCTGGAGCATTTCACCGGAATCGTGCCCTGCGGCATCACGGAGCATGGCGTCACAAGTCTGGTGGATATGGGCCTGCCCGTCACCATGGCCGATGTCGATGTCGCCCTGCGCCGCAGCTTCGATGAGGTCTTCGGGGCAGAGGCCGCCGCCAACGGGGCTTCCTGCTCCGCCTGAACCCAGGATTGCTGCCCCGGCGTGATCGAGCAAAAACACCCCAAATCAGTGTGAGGTCGGCACAGTCACAGAACGTGATCGCTTTGCCACCTTATATTGACTGTCAGGGAAGCCGCGTCGGCAGACCAATGCAATGGAGATCCGCCCAATCCCACCAATGTGTTGTGTCCCCGCCCCCAGAAGGCTGGCCGAAGAACCAGAGGCAGGAGACGGGCATGGACGGCTATCTTAGGCACAGGCAAAACGCCTGACCAGCACCCGCTCGGTCCGCCCCCGAACAACGCCCAGTTTTCGGTCGAGTTAATATTCGCCGCCGCCCTTCAAAAAGATGCGGCAGCGATGTCGCTCAGCATTGCGTCAGCCGGTCAACCGGCGACCGCATCCCGGATCTTGGCCGCGTGTTCCTGGATCTGCTCCATGTCGCCCATTTTGCCCGGCGGGCGCAGCTTGTCGCCCTCCTTGCGCGGCAGTACGTGGAAATGCAGGTGGAACACCTCCTGCCCGCCTGCGGCCTCGTTGAACTGCTGGACGGTGACCCCGTCTGCGTCAAAAGCCTTGAGCACCGCGTGGCCCATTTTCTGCACGGTCTGCATGACGGCCGCCAGTTGCTCGGGGCTGGCATCCAGAACGTTGCGGCAGGGTGTTTTCGGGATAACCAGCAGATGCCCATCTGCCCGGGGCATGATATCCATGAAAGCGAGAGTATCATCATCTTCATAAACCCGCGCCGAGGGGATTTCCCCGCGCAGCAATTTTGCAAAGATATTGTCAGAATCATAGGCGGGCATCGGCTGTCTCTCCATCCTTGGCGGTCTCCCGGTTTTGCGCGCCGGGCTGGCGCAGGTCTAACATTGCCGATCCGCGATAGGAATGCCCCCCAGAAAAGCCACCCCCCGCGACAATTATTCTTGATCCAGATCAAACTCCGCCATTGAAGGCCCTTTAAGGGCGCTCTAAAACCAACATCGAGTCTAGGCCGCCCGGAAACCCTCCCAGTGGCCTTAAGTTTTGCAACAGGAGGCACCTTAAATGGCAGACGCAGCCATTCATGGTCACGGCCACGAAGACGAGCGCGGTTTTTTCACCCGCTGGTTCATGAGCACGAACCATAAGGATATCGGCATTCTCTACCTGATCGTTTCGGCGCTTGCAGGTTTCATTTCCGTCGCGTTCACCGTGTTCATGCGGCTTGAGCTGATGGACCCCGGCGTTCAGTACATGTGCATGGAGCACCTGGACAAAGGTCTCATCAGCGGCTTCTTGAGCACGATGGCGGCATCTGTTCCGGGCGAATGTACCCCGAACGGACACCTCTGGAACGTTCTGATCACCGCGCACGGCATCCTGATGATGTTCTTCGTGGTCATCCCGGCACTGTTCGGCGGTTTCGGCAACTACTTCATGCCGCTGCAGATCGGCGCGCCGGACATGGCGTTCCCGCGGATGAACAACCTCAGCTTCTGGCTCTACGTGGCTGGTACCTCGCTGGCGGTTGCCTCGGTGCTGGCACCGGGCGGCAACGACCAGATGGGGTCTGGCGTGGGCTGGGTTCTCTACCCGCCGCTGTCGGTCAACGAAGGCGGTTTCTCGATGGACCTGGCGATCTTCGCCGTCCACGTTTCGGGTGCCTCGTCGATCCTCGGCGCGATCAACATGATCACCACCTTCCTGAACATGCGTGCCCCCGGCATGACCCTGTTCAAGGTGCCGCTGTTCTCCTGGTCGATCTTTGTTACCTCCTGGCTGATCCTGCTGTCCCTGCCGGTTCTGGCTGGCGCCATCACCATGCTGCTGATGGACCGTAACTTCGGCTTTACCTTCTTTGACCCCGCAGGCGGTGGTGACCCGATCCTGTACCAGCACATCCTGTGGTTCTTCGGCCACCCGGAAGTGTACATCGTGATCCTGCCGGGCTTTGGTATCATCTCCCACGTGATCGCGACCTTCTCGAAGAAGCCGGTCTTCGGTTACCTGCCGATGGTCTGGGCGATCATTGCGATCGGTGTTCTGGGCTTCGTCGTCTGGGCACACCACATGTATACCGTCGGTATGTCGCTGAACCAGCAGGCCTACTTCATGCTGGCGACGATGGTCATCGCGGTTCCCACCGGGGTTAAGGTCTTCTCCTGGATCGCAACCATGTGGGGCGGCTCCATCGAGTTCAAAGCGCCCATGATGTTCGCTTTCGGCTTCCTGTTCCTGTTCACCGTTGGTGGTGTGACCGGTGTGGTTCTGTCGCAGGCCGCCGTGGACCGTGCCTATCACGACACCTACTATGTGGTTGCTCACTTCCACTACGTGATGTCGCTGGGTGCTGTCTTCGCGATCTTCGCAGGCATCTACTTCTACTTCGGCAAGATGACCGGCAAGCAGTACTCCGAGATCGGCGCTCAGATTCACTTCTGGATGTTCTTCATCGGTGCAAACCTGACCTTCTTCCCCCAGCACTTCCTGGGCCGTCAGGGCATGCCGCGTCGTTACATCGACTATCCCGAAGGCTTCGCCTACTGGAACAAGATCTCGTCCTACGGCGCATTCCTGTCCTTCGCATCCTTCGTGTTCTTCTTCGGTGTCGTGATCTACTCGCTGCTGCGCGGCGCACGCATCACCCAGAACAACTACTGGAACGAATATGCCGATACGCTTGAGTGGACGCTGCCCTCGCCGCCGCCCGAGCACACCTTTGAAATCCTGCCCAAGCAGGAAGACTGGGATCGTTCCCACTCCCACTAAAAGGTGGATGGCACAGTAAAACAAAAGGCCCCGGAGCATCTGCTCCGGGGCCTTTTTTTCGTAGCTTCAATCATGTCTTTTGCGACAAAGCGCGCCTTGAAAACCTGCCCTCCGGGACCATACTTCAAAGCTCTATCCAATCCCTACATCCTGCTCGTCTCATGCCCTACAACTGGACCCCCACCGACAGCGCCGCAGATAGCGATGCCCCTCGAGAGTTGCACCTGTGGCCGCATCAATCCCTGCCCGTCGAAGGCTACGTGCGGTTTCTGGCCCTGACTGCCGTTCTGATTGCGGTGCCCCTGCTGCCGCTACTTGGATCCTTCGTTCTTTGGGGGCTTTTGCCGTTTCTTTTGATCACCCTCTTCGGCATGAAATGGGCGCTGGACCGCAGCCGACGCGACCGGCAGATCCTGGAGGTCCTGACGCTGGGCCCAGAAGAGGCCCGGCTGGAGCGCACCGGCCCCCGCGGCGGACATCAAAGCTGGCATTGCAATCGCCATTGGACCACCGTCCAACTGCACGCCCATGATGGACCAGTGCCCAATTACGTGACCCTGCGCGGCGGAGGCCGGGAGGTCGAGATCGGCGCCTTCCTGTCCGAGGATGAGCGCAAGGCACTCTATGACGACCTGCAATCGGCACTGCGGGGCTGAGCCTGCTGAAATCGGGTTTTGACTTTCCCCGGTCCGCGGGCTACTCAGCCTGCATGTGTAAAACGACGCCTCTTTTCAGCACCGTTTATTATCCGCTGTTTCCATAACGGCGGCCGCATACACCTGTTTTGATGTTCACCCGCCGCGATCCGGCGGTCAGCAGCAGAATCAGACACTCCTCCGGTATCGTGGCACACCGGAGCGTTTCGATGACTTCAATGCCTCATATCCACACGGTTGGCCTGATCGGCTTTGGCCAATTCGGTAAGCTGATCGCCCGCCACCTGTCGCCGCATGTACCGCTCGTGATTTGCGATCCAGCCCTGCCACCGGACGCCATCTCAGGACCGAACCAGCGCTCCGGCGATCTGGCCACGGCCGCTGGTTGCCCGTTGGTGATCCTCGCGGTGCCGGTTCATGCCATCGGGAGCGTATGTAGTGAGATCCGCACATACCTTCAGCCCGGCGCCATTGTCGCGGATGTCGGCTCGGTCAAGCTGGAGCCGGTACAAATCATGCAAAGCCGCCTGCCGGATCATGTTGACCTCGTGGGCACCCACCCTCTTTTTGGCCCGCAAAGCGCCCGCGCTGGCCTCGCTGGTCACAAGATTGCCCTTTGCAACATACGCGGCAGGTCTCACCTGCCCCTGGCGGCCTTTCTCAGAACGGTGTTGGGCCTACAGGTGATTCTGACCACCGCCGAGCAGCACGATATTGAGGCCGCCACCGTTCAGGGGCTGACGCACCTAATTGCCCGGACCCTGTCCGACATGGGCCCCCTGCCCGCCCGGATGACGACTGCCAGCTTTGACCGGCTGGTCGAAGCGGTGCAGATGGTTCAGGGGGACCCCCCTGCCGTCTTTGCCGCAATTGCAGAGGCCAATCCCTTTGCCGCAAAGGTACGCGAAGATTTCCTGCGCAAGGCCGGGGCCGTGGTCGGCGCTCTGGATGCCGAACTGCCATAAAAGCAAAAAGCCCGCAGCGATGCGGGCCTTTTTACGCATTCAATTTTTCGCGGCGAATGCCCGTTCCGGCAGCTGCCTCAGCAGCCGCCTTCAGAGCACAGCTCGTCCTTGACCATTGGGCCGACAAGGCCAAAATCGACCTGCCCGGTGTATTTGGACTTCAGAACACCCATGACCTTGCCCATATCCCGGATCGAGGCCGCACCGGTGTCGCTGACCGCGCTCTTGACCGCGCTGCGGATCTCTTCTTCGGTCAGCTGTTTGGGCAGGAATTCTTCGATGATGGTAATTTCCGCCAGTTCCCGCTCAGCCAGATCCAGACGACCGCCCTCTTCATAGGCGCGGGCGCTTTCGTTGCGCTGCTTGGTCATCTTGCCCAGGATCCCGAGGATTTCAGCATCGCCGATACTGCCTTCCTCACCATCACCGCGCGCGGCGATTTCCTTGTCCTTGATCGCGGCATTGATCAGGCGAAGCGTTGCCAGCCGTTCGGCTGCCTTGTCTTTCATGGCCTGCTTCAGGGCCTGATTGACCCGTGTACGCGTATCCATTTTCTGTACCCATCCCCATGGCATCGGAATTCGGACGTTTATCCAATTGAAAGCCGCATTTCAAGCGCGCGCTCTGACGCCCTTTGCCTGCAGGCTTTGTCGCGCCTGTGCGCAGCGCTCTTGACCCGCTCTGAACCACCCCCTACAAGCCCTTGAATTTCACCTCATGGAGAGTCGTGTCATGGCCGATACCGCACCGTCCAAGCCAACCGCGTGCCTTGCGCTTGCTGATGGAACCGTCTTTTACGGAACCGGGTTCGGCGCAACAGGACGAACCGTGGCCGAGCTGTGTTTCAACACCGCGATGACCGGCTATCAGGAGATCATGACCGACCCGTCTTATGCCGGGCAAATCGTGACCTTTACCTTCCCGCATATCGGCAACACCGGCGTCACTCCCGAGGATGACGAAACCGGCGATCCGGTTGCGGCTGGCATGGTGGTGAAATGGGACCCGACGCTGGCCTCCAACTGGCGCGCCACCGAAGAGCTGAAAGCCTGGCTGACCCGCACTGGACGCATCGCCATCGGCGGCATCGACACCCGGCGCCTGACCCGCGCGATCCGCCAGCAGGGCGCTCCGCATGCGGCGCTGGCGCATGATCCGGAAGGCAACTTCGACGTGGAAGCATTGGTTGCTGCCGCCCGTGGCTGGTCCGGTCTGGAAGGTCTGGATCTGGCCAAGGACGTCACCTGCGCCCAAAGCTATCGCTGGGACGAAATGCGGTGGGCCTGGCCCGAAGGCTATACCCGTCAGGAGGCCCCCCAGCACAAAGTTGTCGCCGTCGACTATGGCGCCAAGCGCAACATCCTGCGCTGCTTGGCTTCTGCGGGCTGCGATGTGACCGTTCTGCCTGCGACGGCCACGGCCGAAGAGGTGCTCGCCCATAATCCTGACGGAGTGTTCCTGTCCAATGGCCCTGGCGATCCGGCGGCCACCGGCGCCTATGCCGTGCCGATGATCAAGGCGATACTCGACACCACCGATCTGCCCGTCTTTGGCATCTGCCTTGGACACCAGATGCTGGCGCTGGCGCTGGGTGGTAAGACGGTCAAGATGAACCACGGCCACCATGGGGCGAACCACCCGGTGAAAGAGCATTCCACCGGCAAGGTTGAGATCACCTCGATGAACCACGGGTTCGCAGTAGACGCGCAGTCCCTGCCCGAAGGCGTGGAAGAGACCCACATTTCGCTCTTTGACGGCTCCAACTGTGGCATCGCCATGACCGGGCGCCCTGTCTATTCTGTACAGCACCACCCGGAGGCAAGCCCCGGTCCGCAGGACAGTTTTTACCTTTTCGAACGTTTTGCGGAAGCCATGGCGACCCGCAAGGCTTCGTAAAAAGACCCCCGGGAAAACCCCAAGCTCAGCACTGTTAACCGCCCATTAACCATGGGCGGCAACCGTAGCCCCACCTTCCATCTGGGGTTGATTTGACATGGGCAAACACACACAGGGATTGCGACTTCCGGCAAGTGCGCTCATCCGGGCGCATCAGGCGCAGGTTCATCTCACCGCGCGTCAGAACCAAAAAAATAGGAACCATTCCGCTTTCGGCCCCCCTCCGGCTAGAATCAAACCGCGCCAGCCGCCAGCGCCCAGCGCCGGACCACCGGCGGACGCAGCTCTCCGTGCGCTAACGCTGCGGCAGCATGGAAAATCCCTGCCAGACAGCCAGCAGTCCATGTTGCCAAGGACCACGCGATCCTTTGAAAAAAGCGCGCGAACGTCCCAGGGGAACAAAGCCTCTGACCCAGATTTTTTTCGCTATGTCGAGGTCGCAAAAGCCCGCCCTGACCCAATCCTTCTACACAAAATGCCCCCGGCCTTCTGGCTGCGAAACTCTGCCGTGCCCTGGATGCGGCTGGGGGATTCCATCGTTGTGGCCATGGCCGATCTCAGCCAGGCCGACCGGGTTCAGGCACAACTGCGCAATGCCTTTGGCACCGTGATACCGGTTCTTGCCCGCAAGGTGCAGGTGCAGGACCTTCTGACGCGCACCCTGCGGCACCGGATGGTCCGGAACGCCAGCGTAAGCGTGCCGTCCGAGATGAGCAGCCGCTTCCTCGCCCATGGCAGGCTCCATATGGCAATGGCGGTGTGGATTGGGATGGTGCTGAGCCTGACCATTCTGGTTCCGATGTTCGTTTTCAACGCCTTCAGCGCGCTGGCCCTTGCGCTGCTCCTGCTGTTTACTGGCTTTCGGGTGATCGGTCTCGCAGGCTTTCTTGCAGAGCGTTACCGCCCGCCCCTGCCCCACCGCAGCCTTTTGCGACCGGATCAATTGCCCCGCATCTCCGTCCTGGTGCCCTTGTTCCGTGAGGCAAAAATCAGCAGCGCGCTTTTGCACCGGCTCCGGAAACTGCGGTATCCGCGCCACCTTATGGAGGTTATCCTGGTGCTGGAAGAGGATGACGCCATCACCCTGCGGGCGGTGCAAAAGGCCCGGCTGCCCCATTGGATCCGGGTGATCAGGGTGCCCGCCTATGCGGACCTGAAGACCAAGCCTCGGGCGCTGAACTACGCGCTGAACCACTGCCAGGGTGAGATCATCGGCGTCTGGGATGCCGAGGATGCGCCGCAGCCCGATCAGCTGCACCGGGTGGCTGCGGCCTTTGCCCATGCTCCTCCTGAACTGGCCTGTGTGCAAGGCGTCCTGGATTATTACAATCCTCGCGCCAGCTGGATCGCGCGCTGCTTTACGCTGGAATACGCCAGCTGGTTCCGCATTATCCTGCATGGAATTGCACGCATGGGGCTGGTCGTTCCGCTTGGCGGCACCACCATGTTCATCCGGCGCGACATTCTGGACCGCGTCGGCGGCTGGGACGCCCACAACGTGACCGAGGACGCGGACCTGGGTGTGCGCCTGTTCCGGGCAGGCTACCGGACCGAGATGCTGGCCTCCACCACCTATGAAGAGGCCAATTGCCGCCCTTGGCCCTGGATCAAGCAGAGATCACGCTGGCTCAAAGGTTTCATGGTAACCTATTGCGTCCACATGCGATCCCCGGCGCAGCTTCTTCGGGATCTTGGCTGGTGGCGGTTCATCGGCTTCCAGATCTTCTTTCTGTGCTCTGTCGGGCAATTTCTGCTCGCGCCATTCCTGTGGAGCTTCTGGCTCGTCGCCTTGGGGCTGCCTCATCCCAGCGCAGACACGGTTCCCGAAGGCTGGCTGGCGCTCGCCGTCGCAAGCATCGTAATTTTTGAGCTCCTGAACCAGATAACGGCTGTTGTCGCAGCCTTTGTGACCCGTCGGCGATGGCTGGCCCTGTGGGCACCTTGCCTTCTGTTCTATTATCCTATGGGAGTCGTCGCCGCCTACAAGGGCCTCTATGAATTGGTTTTTCATCCGTTTTTCTGGGACAAGACCGATCACGGGGTCCACGCGCCGGACGATTATTATGACCCACAGACACGGAGCGCATTACAGGCCGAGGCCTGCAGCAGCGCACAGAGTTGACCTGCCTGCAAGAGACGCAACCTGACGCTCAGCCTTTGCTGCGGTCGCCAGCATCCTGTTTCAGACGGGTCATGAAGGCGATAGAAATATGATCTTTCAGGGCATCTGCCGCAGCATCCGCATCGCGCCTGCTGATCGCATCCACGATACCCTTATGCTCGGACTGCGCGATCTTGCCGCGTCCCTTGGCCGCCAGCGAGGTGGTTGCCATCAGAGCCATGGTCCGGTGCACCAGATTGAGCTGCTGGACCAGATAGCGGTTGTGCGAGGCAAGGTGGATCTGTTCGTGAAAGCGCCGGTTCGCCTTGGCCAGCTCGGTCGGATCATCGACCAGCTGATCATCGGCCTTCACCATCTCCTGCAGGACACGGATCTCTTCTTCGGTGGCGTGCTGCGCGGCAAGCCGGGCCGCCAGACCTTCCAGTTCGCGCCGCACCACATAGAGCTCGGCCATCTGGTTATGATCCAGCGAGGCCACGATCAGCGACCTGCCGTCCCGCTCCAGCAGCGATTGCGTTTCAAGCCGTTGCAGGGCTTCGCGGATCGGCGTGCGGGAGACGCCAAAGCGTTCGGCCAGATCACTTTCCACCAGTCGGTCGCCGGGCCGGTAGACGCCTACGTCGATGGCTTCAAGGATCAGCGCATAGGCGTCTTTCTGATTGCTGCGGTGGTGGTTCATGGTTTTTCCGTGGGATTTCATCCGGTCTTTTCTACAGTGCGACCCCGGCCAATCAAGCCTCTTGCTCAATTTGCGCCGAAATCACGCAGGCCAGAAAAGCCGCGCTGCATTGCAAAACAGCTGCATCCAACTTAATCGAAGGGCATGGTCAAATCACATTTCTCTCATGTCCGTCACTGGGTCTTCGACCTCGACAACACGCTTTACCCGCCCTCGGCGCGGCTGTTCGATCAGATCGAGGTCAAGATGACCGATTATGTGATGGCCGAACTGGGCGTGGATCACGCCGAGGCCGACCGTCTGCGCAAACACTACTGGCGTGAACATGGCACCACCCTGGCCGGGCTGATGCAAGAGCACGGCATCGATCCCGATCCCTATCTGGTTGCGGTGCACGACATTTCCTTTGCGCCGCTGGACCCGGATGCCGAGCTTGCCGCCCGGATCAGGGATCTACCGGGGCGGCGGATCGTCTATACCAACGGCAGCGCCCCCTATGCCGAGCGGGTTCTTGAAGCGCGCGGTCTAGCTGGGCTGTTTGACGGGATCTACGGAGTCGAACATGCCGATTACCGGCCAAAACCGGAACGGCAGGCATTCGACACCGTGTTTGCCAAGGCGGGCATTGCGCCACAAAGCGCTGCCATGTTCGAGGATGATCCCCGCAACCTGGCTGCACCGCACGCCATGGGCATGCGCACCGTCCATGTCGCGCCTGACCCGCATGACGAAGACCACATCCATCACCACACCGATGACCTGTCTGGGTTTTTGAGCCGCATTTTATAAGGCCGACATCGCGCGTCCAATGACTGCACCGGCTCGCCCAGCGCGGCAGGGTGGCGGCCGAGCTGCGCCAATCTGCGGCTCAGCTGAGCGGTTTTCCACGCGTAAGCAGACTGCGACGAAATCTCGCCTGCAACAGTCACCTTTCCTGACCTAGATGAAGCCGCAGTAATACATACAGGAAACGCGATATGACTGCTTATACCCTCCCCGAACGCCTGTCTCTCTGGCAGCGGCTGCTGTTTGCCATCCCCCTTCTGGGCCGGATTTGCAAAGAGGTCGCCTATGGCGCCAAGGACAATATCTATTACGCGCTTGGCACCTTCGTCAGCCTCTGGGGCTGTTCGGTCGTCATGTTCGGCGTTCCCGGTCTTTATATTCCGGCCCTGTGCCTTGTGCCGGTGATGTTCACGCTCTTGATCCTGATCACGCGCGGATAAGGACCATATGCCGCTTGTCATTCCTCTGCCTTGGGGCATATCTCAGGGCAGACGGACGATGAAAGGCGGCAGCCATGGACCAGACTTGTGACATCCTGATTTCCGGCGGCGGTATTGCCGGACTGACAGCCGCCGCCACTTTTGGCTCTGCAGGATTCCGGGTGATCTGCGTCGATCCGGCCCCCCCGATTACCGAGCGGGACGTCGATGGCTCCGACCTGCGCACCACCGCAGTCCTGCAGCCCGCCCGCGAGTTGCTGGAGCGTTGTGGCCTTTGGGCCCGGCTTGCTGATCACGCCGCCCCCCTCCAGATCATGCGCATCGTCGATGCTGGCGGAGAGCACCCCGAACCGCGGGTGGTGCGGGATTTCAACGCCGCCGATATCTCGGACCAGCCCTTTGGCTGGAACCTGCCCAATTGGCTGTTGCGCCGGGAGCTGGTCGCAGCGCTGGCTGATCTGCCGAATGTGGATTTCCGCACCGGCGTTGGCACCACGCAGCTGTTCACCCGCCTGAATGAAGCCCGCGTGACCCTAACCGACGGCAGCCAGCAAAAGGCAAAACTGGTTCTTGCTTGCGACGGGCGCAATTCCCCGATGCGAGAGGCCGCAGGCATTCCGGTCAAGACCACCCGATACGGGCAAAAGGCGCTGGCCTTTGCGGTAACCCATCCGGTCCCACATGAAAACGTCTCGACCGAAATCCACCGCTCGGGCGGGCCATTCACCCTGGTCCCCCTGCCCGACTATCAAGGCTTGCCGTCCTCAGCCGTAGTCTGGATGGAACGCGGTCCGCGGGCGAGCGAGTTGCTGCAGATGGAGACGGCAGAGTTCGAGGCCGCGATGACCCGGCGCAGCTGTGGCTTGCTGGGCGATCTGACGCTGGCCTCGCGCCGGACCATCTGGCCGATCATCAGCCAGTCGGCTGAGCGGCTGAACGGCGAGCGGTTGGCGCTGATGGCAGAGGCGGCCCACGTGGTGCCGCCAATCGGCGCCCAAGGGCTGAACATGTCGTTGAGCGATTTGCGCTGTCTGCTGGAACTGGCCGAGGCCCGCCCCGAGGAATTGGGCGATGCTGCGATGCTGGAGGCCTACAACAAGGCCCGCCACAAGGACATCATGCTGCGCGTCAAAGGCATCGACCTGTTGAACCGCACCTCGATGCTGGCACCGCGCCCGCTGCGCGATCTACGTGCCTTTGGCCTCAATGCGCTCTATTCAATGGCGCCGGTGCGCCGGACCCTGATGCAGATGGGCCTTGGCGTAAAGTAACAAGGCAAAGAACTTCGGGCACATCATGTTGGATGCCGCGCCTGCCATAGTTGGCGAGCCTTTCCCGTTGCGGCTAACGTCGCAGTGCCCTGCTGCCATGTTGCAGGCGTCTGAGAACGCTTCGGATGTGGCGTGATTTCCATTTACTCAGCGAGCCTCCGTCTGGCTGGGTTCTGCGGGCGCCACGGCATGTCGCTATCACGATCGGCCTAGACGGCGCCCTGCCCACGACCTTGCTTCATGATCGCACCGCCGAACTCACCTCAAAGGTGTACCGATCCGTTTTCACTCACGCGCGCGAAAACTTTGCAAAAAAGTTATTAAACCACTGAAAAGTATTAGATTTCCCCTCTCCAACTTGTGAAGAGAGCGGAGCAGAAAAGAATCACATTGACATTTGCGTACCGATCAGTACACCCTGCAGAGCATTGACTGATCAGTTAACTCACGGATCATCAGGGAGGAGGCACATCATGACGGACCAGCCCCAAATTGCAGGCGCTGCCACCGCCCCACAGCGCGTCAGGCCCCCAAATGGAGCCGGCAGGCGCAGCAACGACGCCCGTGGTGGCGCCAAGGACACCCCGAAGTCTCTATCCCTAAATCAAAAGATAAATTATCTTCGTTTCCCAAACAGGGAGAGTCGAATGCCAAGTGTAACAACAACATTTGTGGCGACGATGGCCAATGCCGCTGGTCTGACGATGTCGGACGACGGTGCTTTGCTCTCTGAAGGGAAAGTTGTTTATCGCTTTCGGCCGGGCGCGGATGGGATCATGCCCGAGGCCGAGTATTTCAACGCTCTGGACTGGATACGGAGCACCCAGGAAGATGAGGTCGCTCTCATTTCCACTTACGCAGAGACCATCCAGCTGGACGATCTCGGGGTGCTGGGGCTTGCGATCAAGACGGCACCTGATCTACGCAGCTCCATGCGCCTTATCGAGCGCTATTTCCGGCTCATGACCGACACTGTCGATTATCTTTTTGATGACACTCAGGATCCTGCTCGCCTGATCATCGAAGAGCGTTCCGTCACTCATCCCGTCCTGCAATTTCGCAATGAATGCGCATTGGCCAGCTTTGCTCACAAGATCCGCTGCCTGTTGGGACAGGATATCCAGTTATCCTATGCATCCTTTCGTCACCCCTGCCGAGGCACGCCTGAACGCTATGCCGAGTATTTTGGCTGCGAGGTTCACTTTGAAGCAGACCGGGACGCCCTCGCCCTGCCCTCCACCGCGCTGGATCTGCCGGTCCGACTCGGAGACAAGGCGGTGTCCGACTTCCTGATCCGGCATCTGGATGAGGAAATGTGTGCCTTGCACAAGAACCCACCGCTGATGACCGATCTGATGCGCCACCTGTCACAGGCCCTGAAACATGGCTTGCCGCAAGCGGGCGACATCGCGCGCGCCATGGGGATGAGCGAACGCACTCTCTACCGCCGCCTGTCCGAAGAGGGGCTGACTTATCGAGAGGCCCTGAAACAGGCCCAAACCCAACTTGCCCATGAACTGCTGACCACAAGCGACTTCTCGATCGCCGAGATCGCATTCCTCACCGGATTTTCCGAACAGAGTACTTTCAGCCGCGCCTTCAAACGCTGGGTTGGCCAGGCACCTGCCCAATACCGGCAGGCTGCAGCGACCCAATAACTGCAGCGTGGCCCCCCGGTTTGGCAGATAGGGTCATATGGCTGGCAGAACCTGCCAAGACCCCCGCCCCCGGAACACCGTACAAAACATGTAACGATACCTTGAGTACGCCATGCGCCAGACGGCCAGTGCGTCTTTAAAACCATTCAGCCCAGGAAGTGGAAACCGCAAATGAAAGAAATGACTTCTCTTCTTGCACTGGCACTGGCCGCTGCCATGGCGGCCGGTCTTGTGCTTCTTCCCATTACGATGCCCCGGTCCTCCGGCGTCTATGGCGGCCAGTTTCAGGGGCAGCTCGCCTTTCTTGGTCACTCTCAAACACGATAGCATGGTCACGCCAATCAACCGTGAAAGCATTCGCATCTGCAAGCTCTCGTGGTATCGTCGGCGGTTGTAACGCTCGACGAATGCGTCGATCTTCTACCTGAGATCGTCGGGCAGGAAGTAGTTCTCCAGCAGAATGCGGTTCTTCAGGGTCTGGTGCCAGCGCTCGATCTTGCCCCGGGGGTGCGGATGATATGGGGCACCGCGGACATGATCCATCTGCCGATCTTCCAGCCAATCGGCGAACTCGCCCGAGATGTAACTCGACCCGTTGTCACTGAGCAGGCGGGGCTTGTACAGAACCTTCGCCTGATCACAACCCGAAGCCTGCAGCGCAAGGTAGAGCGTGTCGGTCACATCGCCTGACTTTATCGTCGTGCAAAGTTTCCAGGCGATGATGTAGCGGCTGTAATCGTCGAGGCTCGTGGACAGAGGAAAACCAGCCCAGCCGATGACCTTCAGGTAGGTAACGTCGGTCTGCCAAAGCTGGTTCGATCGGGTCGTCTTGTCACGGAACTAGTCAGAGGCGGGCAGAAACAAATAGGCCAAGCTGGTGATCAGGTCATAGGCGTTGAGGATGCGATAGACCGAAGCCTCTGACACAAAATACTTTTCCGTGTCAGTGAATTGCACGGCCAACTCGCGCCGCGACAGATCGCTTGGGTTCATCACAACCAGACAGCGCGAAAGCAAGTTCGAAACTGAAGCGGCGCTCGATCCCGGACTGAGAACTGATGGACTTGCCCCAAGAAAGTGGAGAGCAGCAACTGAGGAACCAGGAGGTGTTCTATGGGAAATGGAAACAGACCGACGCCGAAGTCTCGACGCGGCAGATCACTCAGATACCGCATGCGCCGCCGCGCTAGCCTTTGCCCTGCCTCATCCTTTGGTCGCGCTTTGAAAAAACCTTAGAGGTCTCGCGAAAACAGCACTTTCTCCGCGTCCGAAAGCCCACCCCATACAGCACCCGCGAATTCACGTTTGCGTCATCGACGCACCACAGGCTCCCCAATATTTTTGTCAGTCGTGTTTCGCGCCAAATCCTTCAGGATGGGGCAATCCGGGCGGTGATCTCCCGCGCAGGCATGCACCAGTTGATCCAGCGTGTCACGCATCGACTGGAGCTGAGTGATCTTCTCGTCGATCTGGGCCAGATGCTCTTCGGCAATGCGCTTGACCTGCGCGCTTTCCCGGCCCTCGTCCTCGTATAGCGCCATCAGCGCCCGGCAGGTTTCAATGGTAAAGCCAAGCGTGCGAGCGCGGCCGAGGAAGGCCAGCTTGTGCAGGTCCTGTTCACGAAAGCTGCGATACCCGTTCTCGCTACGCTGCGGGTAGATCAGGCCAATATCCTCGTAGTAGCGGATCGTTTTTGCGGGCAGTCCTGATCGCCGTGATACGTCACCGATA
>NZ_PXNU01000029.1:0-127602 GCF_041300735.1 Phaeobacter sp. SYSU ZJ3003
CCGCATAACCATGAAATCCGCAGCGTCGCCCGAAACGCTTTTCAACATCGATCGGGACATTCCCTTGGCCAGCTGCCCACCTATGAAATCCTTGAGGATGGCAAATGGGTTACCACCGATGACTACTATGGCGGTGATGGCACGCTTTATCCGGCAGGCACCGTTCTGAAAGATCCGGCGCTAGCTGCGGCGGCGCAAGGCTCGACCCTAGATCAGATCGGCGCCATGTCGGAAGATCTGGAAGAGGGCTATACCAACGCCTGGTACACCACCATGGATCGCGAGCCTTTTGAGGCGGTGCTGAATGAAGATGGCACCGAGTACATCGTCGGGCCGCGCTGGCGCCTGCAGCCGGATAAATACGGTCAGGATCTGCCCAGCGTCGTCATTCCGACCGACCCGAGCCTGGAGCCGCCGACCACCAACGATCAGGTGAAATACGAAGTCGGCGAAGACACCCAGACCGTGATCAACCTTCTGGACTGGGAATTCCCCGTATCGCCGCTGGCGATCAGTGCTGGCTGGCAGAACAACGCGGGTTCGGTGTCGATCAACGGTCTCAACATGACCAACAATTTCGACGTGGCCTTCTACGTCAAAGGCGATATCAAGCCTGCGACGCTTTATGACACCCAGCTGATCATGAGCTATGAAGAAGTGACCATCAACGGCAAGGGTGTAGGTGTTTCCGGTTCCGCCGGGGATGACACTCTGGTCGGCCAGGGCGGCAACACCATGACCGGCGATGACGGCGATGACCTGTTCGTTCTGTCCTATGGTGTCACCAACGACTATTCGAAGATCGTCAGCAGCACTGTCACCGACTTCCAGCAGGGAGAGGATGTTCTGGGACTGATTGATCTCAGCGTCACCGACGTCAACTTCAAAGATGTGGTATCGCAAAGCGTCGAAGGTGACGGTTTGCACGTCAGCCTCGGCGATTATGAGATCGCAACGCTGAGCGGCGTCACCTCCGAGCTGGAATTGGAAGATTTCCTGCTGATCAACCGCAGCAGCGATACAGCCGTGACCGGAACTCTGGATGGCGATTATATCGTTGGCGATGATTTCAATAACGTTCTGATCGGTTTGGCTGGCAACGACACGATCTTGGGACTTGGTGGTGACGATGAACTCATTGGCAACCGGGGTGACGATTCGCTTGACGGTGGTGCAGGTGATGACTTGCTTGACGGTGGTATCGGTGCAGATGTGCTGATCGGTGGTACAGGTATTGATACGGCGACCTATGCGACTTCCGTCAATGGTGTGACTGTCAACCTTGAAGACGGCACAGGTGACGGGGGCAAGGCGAACGGCGATACCCTGACCGAAATCGAAAACATCATCGGCTCCGGGGCTGCGGATACTCTGATTGGTTCGGACGACGCAGACAACACCCTGACCGGTGGCGGCGGAGACGACCTGATCCGCGGCCGGGATGGTCAGGATGTTCTGATCGGTGGCGAAGGTGCTGACACGCTGAATGGTGGAGACGGAACTGATCAGGCGTCCTATGACGAATCTGCGGCAGGCGTGTTGATCGACCTTGATGCGGGAACGGCACAGGGCGGCGATGCAGAAGGGGACGTGCTGCGCAACATTGAAGACGTAACGGGCTCTATGCTTGACGACCAGCTCACCGGCGATGCTGCTGACAACAAACTGATTGGTCTGCAAGGCGCTGATTATCTGATTGGCAATGATGGGGCTGACAAACTGGTTGGGCGTCTGGGTGAAGACACCCTACGCGGTGGTTTCGGAGGTGATGTCCTTGATGGCGGTAGGCAGAATGACCGTCTTAGTGGCGGTGCGGGAGACGATTTGCTGAAAGGTGGTACCGGTGCCGACATTCTGAACGGCGGCCTGGGAGTGGATACCATTTACGGTGAAGGCGGTGATGATATCTTCCTGTTCAACAGTGGCAGCGATGTGCTCGACGGTGGCTTGGGTGATGACCGGGCCAAGTTTGACGGGGTCGAAGCCGACTTCACCATTGTGGACAACGGATCCTGCTCCTGGGAAGTCACCGAGATTGCCACGGGTGATGTCGATACTCTGACCAGCATCGAGACACTGGTCTTTGACGATACGCTGATCCTGGCGTAAGCCTGAACAGATAGTGATTGGAAGCGGCCGTGGACCTTTGGGTTTGCGGCCGTTTCTCTTTTGGAATGCCTGAATTGGCCGCCGGGACCGACATCGTCGCGGCCCAGAGATCGTCAGGGACTGAAGAGGTCCTGACGTGGCTTTGTGATAGCCAGAACTACGCACATGTGGATCTGAACGCAGTTGGACGCAAATCAGTGAATACCACGGCAAACCAGGCGGTAAATTGTGCTATTCAGAAATGGAAAAGTGGCAGCCCGTAGGGGAATCGAACCCCTCTTTCCAGGTTGAAAACCTGGCGTCCTAACCGATAGACGAACGGGCCACTCTGTGTGTGAGCGGTGTTTAGATATTCCCGTCAGTTGCCGCAAGCGAAAAAACGGGGTTTCAGCGAAAATATTTCCCTGTCGGAACAAGCGCCCGTCAGGACGCTGGTGCGGCGTCCTCCAGGCGCAATTGCGGGCTTTGGCGACCGCCCCATGTGTTGATCTCCAGCCGTCCGGCAAAGTGGAACCGGGCGCCGCCGTGATCCAGCAGCCGGGGACCCAGAGCAGTGTCGAAGGCGCCGAAGCAGATGGCGTCGATGCCGCTGCTCAGCCCGTCGCTCAGTGACAGTTTCAGATGCGATTCCCCGACCCGTTTGGCAAAACGGACCTCAAGATCGGGAAAGGCATAGCGCGGGGCAGGGGCGCCAGCGCCAAAGGGGCCGGCCTGTTCGATCTGCTCGATCAGGCTGACCGAGGCAGCACCGGGCATCAGCATCCCGTCGAGTTTCACATCGGCAGGGCCAAGGTCCCCGGCGCCTTGTTTCGCCAGCAGATCGCCCAGCCGCGCCATGGCCTCTTCGAGTCTATCCCGCGCGACGGTCAGACCGGCGGCCATCTTGTGCCCACCGCCCTTGATCAATTGGCCCTCGTTGGCTAGCCGCTGGATCGCTGCGCCCAGATCTATGCCGCTGACCGAGCGACCCGATCCCTTGCCCTCGTCTCCGTCCAGACCGATGACCACCGCCGGGCGGCCTGCGGCCTCTTTCAGGCGCGAGGCAACGATGCCGACAACGCCCGGGTGCCAGCCTTCGCCTGCAGCCCAGACCAGCGGTGCGTCCAGTCCACGCGCCTCCGCCTGCTCCAGCGCGGCAGCGCGCACGGCGTTTTCGATGTCGCGGCGTTCGGTATTGAGCTGGTCAAGGCGTTCGGCCAGCGCTGCGGCCTCGTGCGGATTGTCGCTGGCCAGAAGCCGCGCGCCCAGATCCGCCTTGCCGATGCGCCCGCCGGCATTGACCCGCGGTCCCAGCAGAAAGCCAAGATGATAGGTGGAGGGCGCCGAATCCATGCGGCTGACATCGGCCAGCGCCACCAGGCCCACGCGTTTGCGCGCCGCCATGACCTTGAGCCCCTGACGCACCAGCGCCCGGTTGGCGCCGATCAGCGGCGCCACATCCGCCACCGTGGCAAGGGCGACAAGATCCAGAAGGGCCATCAGGTCCGGCCCGGTGCCAAGACCCTTTTCCCGGGCCTGCCGTCGCACCTCGACCAGCATCAGAAACACCACGCCTGCAGCGCAGAAATAGCCCAGATCGCCGTCCTCATCCTGCCGGTTGGGGTTCACGACCGCCACGCAGTCGGGCAGGGTTTCGCCGCCAAGGTGGTGGTCCAGAACGATCACATCGGCGTCCTTGGCCGCTGCGATCGGTCCATGGGACAGCGTGCCGCAATCGACGCAGACGATCAGATCGTGATCGCGCGCCAGTGCTGACATGGCCGCGTCGTTGGGGCCGTAACCCTCGTCGATACGGTCAGGGATATAGAGTGTTGCATCCTGCCCCATGGCCCGCAGCCAGACCAAGAGAAGCGCCGCAGAGCTGCCGCCGTCGACGTCGTAATCGGCAAAGATGGCGATGCGCTGGCGTTGTTCGACCGCCTCCAGGAACCGGGCGGCGGCTGTTTCCATGTCCTTCATGCGCCGGGGATCGGGCAGCAGGTCCTTCAACGCGGGGGTCAGGAAGCCGGTTGCCTCATGGGCGGGAACGCCGCGCCGGGCGAGGACCTGACAGACGGCGGCGGGCAGGCCCGTTTGCTGTGCCATGGCCTCGGCTGCGCGTTCCAGATCGATGCCCGGACCCAGCCAGCGCCGTCCGGTGAGTGACTGTTCAACCCCTAGAAAGCTCACGCATCTCTCCCATGCAGGAAGGCCGGGCCCTGCGGACCCGGCCCTTTGAAAGTTTAATCCGACCGAGCCGTCGCGCCGCTGTGCTCGGGCCTGACAGTTGGCTGGATCAGCCCTGTGCCTCAACCGGGGTGCGGTAGGACATGCGGCGGACCGAACCGGTTTTCGACCGCATCAGCAGGGTGGTGGTTTCCAGCCAGCCCGGCTCGCGCTTGATGCGCGGCAGCAGCGAGCCGCCGGTAACGCCTGTCGCGGCAAAGATCACGTCCTGGGTGACCATCTCGTCACGGGTGTAGATGCGGTCCAGGTCGGTGATGCCAGCTTTGGCGGCGCGGCCCTTTTCGTCATCGTTGCGGAACAGCAGACGGCCAAAGATCTGACCACCCATGCATTTCAGCGCCGCAGCGGCCAGAACGCCCTCGGGGGCGCCGCCTTGGCCCATGTACATGTCGATGCCGGTCACTTCGGATTCGGCGCAATGCATGACGCCGGCCACGTCACCATCGGTAATCAGGCGGATCGAAGCGCCGGTTTCACGGACTTCGGCGATCATCGCTTCGTGGCGGGGGCGTTCCAGAATGCAGACGGTGATGTCCGACGGCGCGCAGCCTTTGGCCTTGGCCAGCGCCTCGACCCGTTCACGCGGCGACATATCTAGCGAGACAACGCCTTCGGGGTAGCCCGGGCCGATGGCCAGCTTGTCCATATAGGTGTCGGGCGCGTGCAGCATTGAGCCGCGCGGACCCATGGCGATCACGGTCAGTGCGTTGGGCATGTCCTTGGCGGTCAGGGTGGTGCCTTCAAGCGGGTCCAACGCGATGTCCACGCCAGGACCATTGCCGGTGCCGACCTCTTCGCCGATGAACAGCATCGGAGCCTCGTCCCGTTCCCCTTCGCCGATGACGACGACGCCTGCGATGTCCAGGAGGTTCAGCTGTTCACGCATGGCGTTCACGGCGGCCTGGTCGGCAGCTTTTTCGTCGCCGCGCCCGATCAGCGAGGCAGAGGCCAGTGCGGCCTGTTCGGCGACCCGGGCCAGGCCCAGAGACAGCATGCGGTCGTGAAAGGGGGCGTCAGAGCTGGTCGAGGTCATACTCAATAATCCTGTGTCAATCCGTATGGGTTGCTTGTCGATACCCCGCGCAGGGCGCTGCGGGCAAGGGATGATCGCGCGGATTGCACCAGTTCCGTGGCCATTCCGCGCGGTATTTCATGGTTCTGCCTTCTGGATGAGGGCAGGGCGTCGCCTCAGAGTTCTTCGATACGCAGGGCCACAGGCGAGCCATCGACGACGCCGGTGGCTGCCAGACCGGCAAGGGCATCGTCCAACATGGCGCTGGTGCATTTGTGGGTCACGATCAGAACCGGGGCGATTGTTTCGGAATGGCCGTACTGGCGCATCCGGTCGATAGATACGCCAGCATCGCCAAGCGCCGCGGCAACCTTGGCCAGGGCACCGGGTTTGTCCTGAAGCGCCATGCGCAGATAATAGGGCGCGGGCAGGCCGGACATGGCCGAGGGTGCCTCCTGCAGGGTGGCGGCAGGCTGACCAAAGGTAGCAATGCGCAGACCCCGCGCGATATCGCAGATATCGCCGAGCACGGCGCTGGCGGTCGGACCTTCGCCGGCACCGGGGCCGCGCAGTACGATCTGATCGACGGCATCGCCGTCGATCACCACCATGTTGGTGCCACCTTCCAGCTGTCCCAGCGGCGAATTCGCGGGCACCAGGCAGGGGGCCATGCGCTGTTCCAGCCCGCGGGCCGAGGTCTGCGCGACGCCCAGAAGCTTGATCCTAAAGCCCATGTCGGCGGCGTGGCGGATGTCTTCGATGGCGATCCGCTGGATGCCTTCCAGTTGCACGTCGTCAAAGGCCGGTTTGGTGCCAAAGGCGATCGCGGCAAGCAGGGCGAGTTTATGCCCGGCGTCGATGCCGCCCACGTCCAGCGTCGGGTCGGCTTCGAGGTAACCCAGATCGTCGGCTTCCTTGAAGACCGTTTCATAAGGCAGGCCGGAATGCTCCATCCGGGTCAGGATGTAGTTGCAGGTACCGTTCATCACGCCCATGACGCGGGTGATTTCGTTGCCGGCAAGGCCCTCGGTCAGGGATTTGATCACCGGGATACCGCCTGCGACGGCGGCTTCGAAACGGATCACGCGGCCTGCGGCCTCGGCCTGTTCGGCCAGAGCCTGACCGTGGATCGCCAGCAGCGCCTTGTTTGCGGTGACAACGTCCTTGCCAGCGGCCAGCGCCGCCTCGGTCGCCTCTTTGGCAGCGCCTTCGTGGCCGCCCATCAGTTCGACAAAAACGTCTATATCGTCGCGTTTTGCCAGCGCCACGGGATCGGTTTCCCAGGCATAGGAGGACAGCGAAACGCCGCGGTCCTTGGCCGCGTCACGGGCTGATACAGCGGTGATCACAACAGGGCGGCCTGTGCGCGCCTCCAGCAGTTCGGCCTGGCGGCGGATGATTCTTACCACGCCGACGCCGACCGTGCCCAAACCTGCAATCCCAAGGCGAAGCGGCTCTGTCATAGCTGGAGATCCTTTGTCACATAATCTTTGCCCCGCCTTAGCGGGTTCGGCGCAGCGGTGCAACGGCGCCGGACCGAGTGGCGCCGGAAAGCGGTATCAGAAAATGGAAAGGGTGGCGTCAGAGGCGCAAATGGCTCAGTTCTGCGCTTTCCTGAGCTCTTCTGCCCGGGCCTGCAGGCGCGCGGTGCGGGCCGCCATCTCCTGCTCCAGATCGCTGCTTTGCTCTTCGGGGACCGGCAGAGGGGTAACCAACTGGTCTACGGGCAGGAGCGGCGGATAACTGGCCGAGCGCATATCCGGCGACAGTCTGTCCTCGATTTCCGGCACCCGGGTACAGGCCGCAACCGCGATGGCTGCAGACAGCAGGCCGAGAAGGGAGATATGGGTAAGGCGCAGAGGCATCATCGGTTCACGGAGAGTTGAAGCATCAGGCGGGTCCTTCTCGCTTACGCGCGCCTCCTTGATGCACAATTGCAGACAAGGGCACAAGCGGGGCTTTTATCTGAACAAATGTTCAGTTAGCTTTGAGCGCATGGCACGTACTCAAGGCTCACACTCCGATATCACCGGCCCGCGCATTCAGTCGGCGGCGCTGCGGCTGTTTGCACAGCATGGTTACGCCGCCGTGTCGATGCGCCAGATCGCGGCGGAGGTCGGGGTGCAGGCCGGGGCGCTATATAACTATACGCCGGACAAGCAAAGCCTGCTGTTCAGCCTGATGCAGCGCCACATGAGTGAGTTGATGGCGGCTTGGCAGGCGGATCCAGCGGTGGAGGACGCGCTGGGGGAGTTGGAACGTTTCGTGCGCTTTCACATTCGCTTCCATATGGAGCGGCCAGATGCTGTCTTCATCGCCTACATGGAGCTGCGCAACCTGTCAGATGAGAACTTCGCCGTCATCGAAACCATGCGCCGCAACTATGAGGACGCGCTAGAGGCGGTGCTGAAGCAAGGCGTGGAGGAGGGTGTGTTCCGGATCCCTGACACCAAGATCGCAACGTTGGCGGTGATCGCGATGCTGAATGGTGTCATGACTTGGTATCGCACCGGCGGCCGCCTGTCGTTGCAGGAGGTCGAGACGATCTACTGGGATATGGTGCGCAAGGCCGTCGCGGCCTGATCCACCGGTTTGGCCTGCCCCCGGATGGATCGGAGGCAGGGTAGGGGCCGGGCTTAGTGCGCCGGTTTGATGAAGGTGCCGTTGTTCAGATCGCGGAAGGCCTGACGCAGCTCGGCCTGGGTATTCATCACGATCGGGCCATGCCAGGCCACCGGCTCTTCGATCGGCGCGCCGGAAATCAGCAGGAAGCGCAGACCTTCGGGACCGGCCTGAACGGTGATCTCTTCGCCAGTGCCAAAACGCACCAGCGTGCGGTCGCCAGACATGTCGCGAATGTGCAGTTCTTCGCCTGCCACTTCTTTTTCCAACAGAACACCCTGTGGGCGGGATGCATCCACAAAGGCGCCTTGACCTTCGAAGATATAGGCAAAGGCGCGGCGGTAGGTGTCGATCTTGAAGGTCTTCTTGACCCCGGCAGGCACAAAGATATCGAGATACTGCGGGTCTGCGGCGATGCCATCCACCGGGCCGGTCTTGCCCCAGAACTCTCCTACGATGACTTTGACGCGGGTGCCGTCATCGTCGATGATCTCGGGGATCTCCTTGCCTTCGACATCCTGGTAGCGCGGATCGGTCATCTTTTGGCTGGAGGGCAGGTTGCCCCACAATTGGAAGCCGTGCATCTGGCCGTTGATGTTTCCCTTGGGCATCTCCTGGTGCAGGATGCCGGATCCCGCGGTCATCCATTGCACGTCACCGGCGCCCAGCGTGCCGGTGTTGCCCAGCGAGTCGCCGTGCTCCACGGTGCCGGAGAGCACATAGGTGATGGTCTCGATCCCGCGGTGGGGGTGCCAGGGAAAGCCGCGCATATAGTCCTGCGGGTGCTCATTGCGGAAGTCATCGAACAGCAGGAACGGATCCAGTTCGCTGGGGTCATGAAATCCAAAGGCCCTGTGCAGCTTTACACCGGCTCCTTCCATGGTCGGCATGGCGTTGCGGGTCTCGACAATCGGTCTGATGGACATTTGGAGTCTCCTGGCCTTTTCGCTTTGATGTACAGATAGAGGGGTTTGGGCTGCCCGCAAATCACGATGGTGGGAGAGGCACTGTGCGCAAATGCGCAATACCGGCCCGCCGAGGGTCGCATTGCATCGCAGGGCTGTTCGCCTGCGCCATTTCAGGCTATGCCGCGCGTCAGCACAGTGCAGGAGGCAGGCGCATGAATGACGAGGTGGTAGCAAAGATCGAGGCATCCGGCCCGCGGCGTGTCATGGGAGTAGGGATGCTGGCTTCGGTAGGCGTCATCCTGATCTACGTGGCCTTTTCCACGCCGCCCTCGGCAGCCTGGCTGGTGTTTCTTCTGGTGGTTGGCTGCGCCGCCCTGTGGCTGGCGGTGCGCATGTGGCAGGCGACGGCCTATCGGATCGAGCTGACTGAAGAGGTGTTGCGCTGCACGGACGGGACCGAGATTGCACGGGTTGCGGATATCGAAACCATCGATCGTGGTTTTTTCGCCTTCAAGCCTTCGAACGGGTTTCTGATGCGCCGGAAAACCCCGGGTTCCCGCGCCTGGATGCCAGGCCTCTGGTGGCGCATGGGGCGCCGGATCGGGATTGGTGGGGTGACGCCGGGCTCGCAAAGCAAGGCTATGTCGGAAATCCTGGCGGCCATGATCGCCCGGCGCGATTTGGGTGCTGACCTAGAGGGCTGAGCGCGCTGACACAGAGCGACGCGTTCTCTCCTGTTGTTATCTGACTAACCCGTTCCGGCCAGGGGCGGGTTCAGAGGCCCATCGAATTGTCGTTATGGCTGTTGCCGTTGGCCTTGTCTTCGACAAAGACGACCTGCGGCGCAAAACGCGGGCGGGTGAAGACGAAATTGTTGATGTCCATCGTCGGAATGCCGATGCGGAAGGCCGGTTCCACTGTGTTGTTGGTTTCCACCAGGATCACGCGCTCCTGATCGGGCATCGACGGCAGATCGTCCTTAACCAGATGGATGGTGGCATCGGTCCATTCCTCGTAGCCACCACCGCGCACTTTGGACCAGTCCACGTAATAGCTTTGGTCTGCTTCATCCCAGCGCACGACAGATACCCGCATTCCAAGCGAGCTGTCACCGCGGATCAGCAGCCCGGCCATGGCGTACATACTGTCCAGATAGGTGTCGTTGATGTAATTGGTCTCGCGCGAGATCAGGTCTGAGATCGTGTAGGCCGCCTTCAGGTTCATGCTTTCCTGCCGGAAGGCATCAAAGAAGGTGTAAAAGGCCGCAAAGGTTCCCAGAAGAAGCGGCGCATAAAGCGCGAATTCAACCGAGACCGAGCCTTCGCTGTCGCGACAGAAGGATTTCAGGCGGTGACGCAGGGCTTTGAACATGGCTTACCTCGGTTCCTGAACGAAGGCTGACGCGGCAAAAAGGCTGACACGCCCGTCCGCATCCTTGCCCAGATCTCCGCCCAACCCCCAATCGGAGAAAATCGGACGGAATTTCATGCAGGCGCGGATCAGCATCAGCTCGTTGGACTGCCCGTTTGTGAATGTGCGCACTGGCTGCACGTCTTCGATGCGGCTGACGCAGTCGGGTTCGGGGTTGATGCCGGTCCAGTTAAAGGGATCCTGGCTGACCATCTCCAGACGCAGGGAGGTGGCACAATTCTCGATGAAGCCCGACAGGGCGCATACACGGTCGCGGATTGCGTCATGTTGCGCCGGTTCGCCCGTTGAAAGGCGCAGCTCGCGTACCGTCTGATCCAGTGCCCGCTCCAGCTGCGACTGGCGGATATTGACCAGACCCAGCTCAACGGTGGACATCAGGATCATCAGGAAAGCCGGGATGATGATGGCGAATTCCAGCGTGGCGCTGCCGTCGTCCTGACGGCGGAAACGCGTAAGGGCGGTATGCATGTGGCGGATCATTGGGTCAGCCTCAGCTGGCGGATGGAGGTGGCGATCGAGGCAAAGGCCTCGGAGATTTCCAGTCCGTCCACATCAAAGAAATGTGCGGGCGAGCTGGCGCAGTCTTCCAGCACGCGGGTCCCGTTGCGGGGCGCTTCGAAGCCGACGGTGTAGATCATCACGCCCTTGTCCCGGGTGCGGTCGCAGATATTCTTGGTGTGCTGGTCTTTGGCTACGCGATTGTGGAAATACGTTCCGGCATTATACCAGTCTGCCCAGGCGCTGGAACTGAACTCGTAGTTGTAGCGCGCGTTCCATGCGAGCGAGGCCCGTGCAAAAAGCTCGTGGTATTTCAGTTGTACGGCGGTGCCGGGCTCGTCCACTGCCACGCATTCGTACGGATAGCTGTTATCACATACGGTTTGGGTGCCGTTACCGTAGGGGTGATCGTACCAGTCGTTCTTGTGCGGCCAGTAGTAACTTTTCGTGCCATTGGAGTGGTAAACGGAGTAGCGCCCAGTTTCAGCGTTGTACCAGACATCCGACATGGTGCTGCGGCGCGAAGGGTTGATCATGTATTGGTTTGTGTTCTCGCCGTCGGACATCAGAATGATGATCTTCAGCGTGTCGCCGCTGTTATACTCGGTCGGACGGTTCAGAAACTGCGCTTCGATCTCGCCATCGTCAATCAGTGAGTTGACAACCGGCCGCGCGGTCGGGTCCAGCAGGGCAGAGCCCCATTTCATGCCGATGTCGATCGAGGTATTGCCCCAGGCTGTCAGCCCGTCGATGTAATTGTGCAGGGTGGTCGGATCGTTGGTGAACGGCAGGATGGCCGATCCGTCACGTGTCGGGCAGACCGGGCGGGCGATCATGTTCTCAGAATAGGTGAACGGGTCGAAATGCGCTGTGCGCTCCAGCCGCTCGGCCGGGTCCAGCGTTGTCTTGGCGTATTGATCGTAGACGAAGTTCACGCAGTGCGAGTAGTTCCATTCGCTTGCAGGAAGGTCATCGAAGCCTGCGTTGTACTTGCTCAGAAGCGCTTCGCCCGCGTTGACTTGGGTGGCATAGGGAATGATCGAGATCGACAGGTTGTCGGTGTTGGTGTTCTGGGTGATCTGATCGATGAAACTATGCGCGGCGGACTTGAGGTTGATCAGCCGCCGGTTCGAGTTCATCGAGCCGGAGATATCCAGCACCATGGAAATCTCTACGCTGCCGATGGTCTCTTCGGCGCGCGAATTGGCGTACATCGGCATGTCACCGCCACCAGAGAACTTCAGCAGGTGGGCATTGAAGGTCGTGTTGATTGTGCTTTCGACACTCTTGTAGCCGAGCCCCTGCGACACCTCAGGCGGTTGATAGTATTCTTCCATTCCGGCTTTGCTCAGGTAATCCTGCACCACC
This sequence comes from Phaeobacter sp. SYSU ZJ3003, assembly GCF_041300735.1. Lineage (NCBI taxonomy): Bacteria > Pseudomonadati > Pseudomonadota > Alphaproteobacteria > Rhodobacterales > Roseobacteraceae > Phaeobacter > Phaeobacter sp. SYSU ZJ3003. The sequence continues at coordinate 12,175 of NZ_PXNU01000029.1, forward strand.
ACTTCGGGGGCCAGTGGCTGGTCCAGATCGGCAGCCGCCAGCACCGCGCGATCCAGAGTGTACTGTAGAACCGTCCGGTCGCGCTCCATCCGCATCAGGTCGATGCCGATGCCGCCAACGGCCAGCATGGCCAGAAAGAAGAAAATGGTTGGCGCGGCCATGGCCCCGCTGTCATCCCGTGCAAAGGCGCGCATCCGGGCCATCTGCCGGGTCAGGACGTCCTTACTGATATCTTTTGCGGCTCTGCGACGCACACTCATATTACACATCCCCTATGCCCGTTCTGTTTCGGACGACGGTCTTCGGATTTTGGTGGCTGGCGTTTATGATTGCTTGGGGAAGATGGCGGAAATGGGGCACGACAGGGGTAAAACCTTAACAATTGTTACCACCCGCTTAATCAATGCTAGGTGAGGGGCAGTAGATTGTTTCGGTTTGGGAAAAAGTGCCGGTTAGACCAAAGAGCGAATCGCTGACCAAAAGTTGCGAAGATGATTCTTTTGGATGGGAATGGTCAAAAAGGTCGCATGCCTTAAACATCCGTGCATAGAGTTGCCTTAAGTTTCATCACGAGTCGCGCAATAAAGCACGGAGAAGCGAGCATGAGCAGCCAGAACGAACCCAGTTTCCGCGAGAGCGTCGATTTGATGTTCAACCGGGCGGTCTCCATCATGGACCTGCCGCCGGGGCTTGAGGAAAAGATCCGGGTTTGCAACGCGACCTACACGGTGCGGTTTGGCGTGCGCCTGCGCGGCAAAATCCATACCTTCACCGGCTATCGCTCGGTGCATTCCGAACATATGGAGCCGGTCAAGGGCGGTATCCGCTATGCCATGGGCGTCAATCAGGACGAGGTCGAGGCGCTGGCGGCGCTGATGACCTATAAATGCGCCCTGGTCGAAGCGCCCTTTGGTGGCTCTAAGGGCGGTCTGTGCATCGATCCGCGCGAATACGAAGAGCACGAGCTGGAGCTGATCACCCGCCGTTTTGCCTATGAGTTGGCGAAACGCGATCTGATCCACCCCAGCCAGAACGTTCCGGCGCCCGACATGGGCACCGGTGAACGCGAAATGGCCTGGATTGCCGACCAGTATGCGCGCATGAACACCACCGATATCAACTCTCGTGCCTGCGTCACCGGCAAGCCCCTCAATGCTGGCGGGATCGCTGGCCGGGTCGAAGCAACGGGGCGCGGCGTGCAATACGCCCTGCGGGAGTTCTTCCGCCACCCCGAGGATATTGCCAAGGCGGGCCTGTCGGGCACCCTCGATGGCAAGCGCGTCATTGTGCAGGGCCTTGGCAACGTGGGCTATCACGCCGCCAAGTTTCTGAGCGAGGAAGATGGTGCCCTCATTACCGGGATCATCGAACGCGACGGTGCCCTGCACCGCGAAGAGGGGCTGGACGTGGAGGCCGTGCGTAACTGGATCGTCAAACATGGCGGCATCTCCGGGTATCCCGACGCCACCCATACCGCCGATGGTGCCGCGCTTTTGGAGCAGGACTGCGACATCCTGATCCCGGCGGCGCTGGAAGGTGTCATCAACATGTCCAACGCCGCCCGCATCAAGGCGCCGCTGATCATTGAGGCGGCCAATGGCCCGGTCACCGCCGGTGCGGATGAGGTGCTGCGCGACAAGGGTACGGTGATCATTCCTGACATGTACGCCAACGCGGGCGGCGTGACGGTCTCTTACTTTGAATGGGTCAAGAACCTCAGCCACATCCGCTTTGGCCGTATGCAGCGCCGTCAGGAAGAGGCGCGTCACCAACTGGTGGTGGACCAGATGGAGAGCCTGAGCGAGGCGCTGGGCAAGACTTGGTCGCCAAGCCCGGATTTCAAACAGAGGTATCTGCGCGGTGCCGATGAGCTTGAGCTGGTGCGTTCCGGCCTCGATGATACCATGCGTATCGCCTACCAGTCGATGCGCGAGGTCTGGCATGACCGCGACGACGTGATGGACCTGCGCACTGCCGCTTATCTGGTCTCGATCGAAAAAGTCGCAGCCAGCTACCGCGCCAAGGGGCTGTAAGGGGCATTTCTCGCAAACAGCTGATCGCAATCTTGCGGCGGGCCCTGTGCCCGCCGTTTCTGTGTGTGGAGGGCTTACTGATGCGGCCACGGCAGTGTGGGAATTTGCACCTTGGTCCAGTTGCGTCACGATCTGTCGTATTGAGGACTAGACAGACCTGCCCAGAAAGGGTGCATTGCGGCCAGTGCGATGCGCGGTTCCGGGGCTTTCTGTCGAAAAAGGGGTAGGAGCCGCCCGGTAAAATCGCTAGCACTACGATAGAGCCTGCGGCGCCATACATGCGCAGCGAGGGCGGGACTGAAAGGTGGAGGTCACAGATGCGGTTTTCGGGTTGGCGGGTGCTGAAGGAAGGGCTGACCGGCAACAAGGGCTGGCGTCCGCATTGGCGCGATCCCGAGCCCAAGCGCGAATATGATGTGATCATCATCGGCGGCGGTGGCCACGGTCTGGCGACGGCTTACTATCTGGCCGCTGAGCACGGTATTACCAACGTCGCGGTGCTGGAGCGTGGTTATATCGGCGGTGGCAACGTAGGGCGCAACACCACCATCGTGCGCGCCAACTACTACCTTCCGGGCAACTCCGAATTCTACTCTCACTCCCTGCGCCTGTGGGAAAGCCTGGAGCAGGAGCTGAACTATAACGCGATGATGTCGCAGCGCGGGATCATCAACCTGTTTCACAACGACGGCCAGCGCGATGCCATCGTTCGGCGGGGCAACTCCATCGTCAATCAGGGGGACGATGCGGAACTTCTGGACCGCGAAGGCGTGCGCCGCATGGCGCCTTTTCTCAACTTCGACAACAACCGCTTTCCGATCATGGGCGGCCTGCTGCAGCGCCGGGCCGGCACTGCGCGCCACGATGCGGTGGCCTGGGGCTTTGCCCGTGGCGCCGACATGCGCGGGGTCGATCTGATCCAGAACTGCGAAGTCACCGGCATCGACGTTGAAAACGGACGCGTCACGGGGGTGCAGACCGCGCGCGGGCCGATCCGGGCCAAGAAGGTCGCGATGGCTGCTGCCGGGCGCTCCGGTCAGGTGGCGGCAATGGCGGGGCTGACCCTGCCGATCGAAAGCCACGTCTTGCAGGCCTTCGTTTCCGAAGGGGTGAAGCCGATCATCGACAACGTCATCACCTTTGCCGAGGGGCACCTTTATATCAGCCAGTCCGACAAGGGCGGGCTGGTCTTTGGCAGCTACCTTGATTTCTACAGCTCTTATGCGGCGCGGGGGAACCTGCCGATGGTGGAGCACACCATGGAAACCTGCATGGCCATGGTGCCCGCTGTGGGCAAGGCGCGGCTCTTGCGCAGCTGGGGCGGCATCATGGATATGACGCCGGACGGATCGCCCATCATCGACCATTCGCCCATCGACGGGCTCTATCTCAATTGCGGCTGGTGCTATGGCGGCTTCAAGGCAACGCCGGGCTCCGGCAATGTCTACGCGCATCTTATTGCCACCGACCGCCCGCATGGGGCGGCAACCCGGTTCAAACTGGACCGGTTCCGTACCGGCGTCGGGCTCATGGATGAGGAGGGGACCGGTGCTCAGCATAACCTGCATTGACCCCGCGACGCGCAGAACAGCGGCAACACAGATGAACGGAATACGGATCAGAACCACGGGAGAGCGGCAGTCATGAGGATCACCTGCCCGAATTGCGGAGAGCGGGACCGCCGCGAATTCTACTATCGCGGTGCGGCGCTGGAGCAGCCCGCTGCGGATGCGGATCTGGACGTCTGGCACCAGCACGTGAACCTGCGGGAAAACCCGGCAGGCCCGCTGGAAGAGCTTTGGTATCACGAAATGGGCTGCGGTGCCTGGCTGAAGGTGCTGCGCAATACCGCAAGCCATGAGATCCTTGAGGTGACACTGGCCTCGGACGCGGGTCTGGGAGGTGCGGCATGAGCATGAGATTGCCCGGCAAGGGGCTGGTTGAAGGCGCAAAGCCGGTCACCTTCTCTTTCAACGGTCGCCACATGATGGGGCTCGAAGGCGACACGCTGGCCTCGGCCTTGCTGGCCAATGGGGTGCATCTGGTGGGCCGGTCGTTCAAATACCACCGCCCGCGTGGCATCCTCACGGCTGGCAGCGAGGAGCCGAACGCGCTGGTCACGGTGGGCAGCGGCGAATTCGCCGATCCCAATGTGCGGGCCACCACGCAGGAGCTGTTCGAAGGGCTGAGCGCCAGCAGTCAGAATTGCTGGCCTTCGGTCGAGACCGACCTGATGGCGGTCAATGATCTGGCGGCGCCGTTCCTGGGCGCGGGGTTCTACTACAAGACTTTCATGTGGCCGGCAGCCTTCTGGGAAAAGCTGTATGAGCCGATGATCCGCCGCGCGGCGGGGCTTGGTGCACTCAGCGGCGCGGCCGATCCGGATTGCTACGAAAAGGCCTATGCCTTCTGCGATCTTCTGGTGATCGGATCGGGGCCTGCGGGTCTGATGGCGGCGTTGGTGGCGGGGCGCGCGGGTGCCGATGTGATCCTGGCCGAAGAGGACAGCCGCATGGGCGGGCGTCTTCTGGCAGAACAGGAAGACATCGACGGCAAGCCTGCCCACCTATGGGCAAAGGACGCTTTGAAAGAGCTGTCGGAGATGGACAATGTGCGCCTGATGCCGCGCACTGCAGTGACCGGCGCCTATGATCAGGGCACCTATGGCGCGCTGGAGCGTGTCGCCCACCACATGCCGCGCCGTCATTCGCTGAAGGAATGCCATCTGCCCCGCGAATGTTTCTGGCGTATTGCTGCCAAACACGCGGTACTGGCGGCCGGCGCGATCGAGCGTCCGGTTGCCTTCCGCAACAACGACCGCCCCGGCATCATGACCGCCAGCGCGGTGCGGGCCTACCTCAACCGCTGGGGCGTTGCCCCGGGGGAGCGGGTTACCATCTTTGCCAATAACGACGATGCGCACCGCACCGCCCGTGATCTGGCGCAGGCAGGCGTGCATGTAGCGGCGCTGATCGACAGCCGCCACGATGCGCCGGGAAGTGATCTCTTCCCGGTAATGAAGGGCGCGCAGGTCTGTGATGCAGGCGGGCGCAAGCGGCTGGAAAATATCACAGTGCGTTCTGTCGCCGGTGAGGAAAAGATCCAGACAGATTGCCTCGCCATGTCGGGCGGCTGGAACCCGTCGGTGCATCTGACCTGCCATCTGAATGCCCGCCCGGTCTGGCGCCGAGATATCGCCGCCTTTGTGCCGCGCGAGGGCAGCGTGCCGGGTCTGGTGACAGCGGGGGCCTGCAATGGCGAGTTCTCCACTGCCGGTGCCCTGCGCGAAGGCGCTGCAGCGGCAAGTACTGCGCTTGCGGCGCTGGGCCTCAAGGTGGTCTCTGCGGATCTGCCGCAGGCCGAGGATGATCCCTATCGCATCACCCCCTTGTGGGCGGTGCCGGGCAAGGGGCGCGCCTGGCTCGATTTCCAGAACGACGTTACCGTCAAGGATGTGAAACAGGCCGCCGGGGAGAACTTCCGCTCGGTCGAGCATATGAAACGCTACACCACCCAAGGTATGGCGACGGATCAGGGCAAGAATTCGAACGTGGCGGCGCTGGCGGTACTGGCTGATGCTACTGGGCGCAGCATCCCTGAAACCGGCACAACCACCTTCCGTCCGCCTTTCGTGCCGGTCAGCATCGGTGCCATGGGCGCGGGGGCCGAGGGGCAGGGCTTCAAGCCGCAGCGCCACCTGACCTCGCATCAGGCAAGCGATGAACGTGGCGCGCATCAGTTGGAAGTCGGCCTGTGGTACCGGGCCGCTTATTTCCCGAAACACGGGGAGACGAACTGGCGCCAGTCCTGCGACCGCGAAGTCACCTATGTGCGCAATCATGTGGGCATCTGCGATGTGTCGACCCTGGGCAAGATCGACATTCAGGGCCCCGACGCGGGCAAGCTGTTGGATTTCGTCTATACCAACATGTTCTCTACCCTGAAGGTCGGGCGCACCCGCTATGGCCTGATGCTGCGCGAAGACGGATTTGTCATGGACGATGGCACCACCGCGCGGCTGGGTGACGAGCATTTCGTGATGACCAGCACCACCTCTGGTGCCGGTCAGGTGATGGCGCATCTGGAATATGTGATGCAGGTCCTGCGCCCCGATTGGGATGTGCACATCGCCTCGGTCACCGAACAATGGGCGCAGTTCGCCGTTGCCGGACCCAAGGCGCGGGCGCTGTTGAATGGTCTTCTCGACAATGAGATCGACAGTGAAAGCTGGCCTTTCATGGCCTGTGGTGAGGTTTCGGTGATGGGCGTTGCGGGGCGGCTGTTCCGCATCTCCTTCAGCGGCGAGGAAGCCTATGAACTGGCGGTTCCGGCCCGCTATGGCGATGCCCTGTTTCGCGAGCTGGTCTCACGTGCCGAGGCTGCAGGCGGTGGCGCCTACGGCATGGAGGCGCTGAATGTCCTCAGGATCGAAAAGGGCTTTATCACCCATGCCGAGATCAATGGCACCGTGACCGCCTTTGACCTTGGGCTGCAGGGCATGATGTCGAAAAAGAAGGATTTCTTTGGCAAGCCCATGTCCCAGCGCGAAGGGTTGATGGCAGAGGATCGTATGCAGATGGTCGGCCTCAAACCCGTCGGCGCGGTCAAGCAGTTGACCGCTGGGGCGCATCTGTTCAATCCCGAGGATCCGGTCGAGCGGGTGCACGATCAGGGCTATGTCACCTCGGCCGGGTTCTCGCCCACGCTGGGGCATTCCATTGCACTGGCCTTCCTGACGAAGGGCGCGAAACGGATCGGCGATACCGTGCGTCTGGTCGATCACATGCGTGGCATCGACACCCTGTGCGAAGTGGTTGAACCGCAATTCTATGACCCGGAAGGAGAGCGTGCCCGTGGCTGAACTGACTGCAAAAAGCCCCTGTGACGGTCTGCTGCCGGTCACCGTTGGCGCCCTGAAGCTGAGCGAAGAGGATCTTGGCCATCTGACCACCATCGCGGTGTTCAACGGTAAGGATCAGGCATTGGAGGCGGCGCTTGAGGCCGCCCATGGCATGAAACTGCCAGCGCCGGGACGCAGCACCGGCAAGGCGGGCAGCCGCGCGATCTGGTTTGGCCGGAACATGGCGCTGCTGGCCGGGCCTCAGCCAGATCCGACGCTGGCCGACCATGCTGCGCTGACGGATCAAAGCGATGCCTGGGCCGTGGTGCGGCTTGAAGGGGCAGGGGCTGAAGGGGTCCTGGCCCGGCTGTGTCCTATCGATCTGCGCGCGCAGAGCTTTAAGCGCGGCCACACGGCGCGCACCGAATTGCGTCACATGATGGCCTCGGTCACGCGCATTGGCTCGGACAGTTTCCAGATCATGGTGTTCCGCTCGCTTGCGGCGACACTGGTGCACGATCTGAAAACAGCCATGGAAGCCGTCGCCGCGCGGGGGTAGTCTTCCGGGATCACCAACTGATTCCCGGAGCGTATCTATGATCCGCATTCTTCCCGTCGCGACCCCTGTCGCAGCCATTGTGGCTGCCCTCCTTTCTGCGCCCGCCTATGCAGATGAAAACAAAGAGGAAAGCTGCAAGTATCAAGGGCAGGTGATGGCCGCCGTGCAGCAGGCGCGGATGGACCGGGTGCGGCAGGAAAAGGTGGAACAGACGATTCTGGCGGACAATCCCGACTGGCCGGAACAGTATTCCAAGGCGATCCCGCAGCTGACCGCGCATGTCTACTCATTGAAGCGCCGTGATCTGCGCAAGGTGGACCTTGGCGCCACCTTTGAAGAGCAGTGCCTGGAAAACTGGGATCAGATTCAGGCGATGAAAAAACAACTGCAATCGAACTGACATGTCTCTGCCGCCCGGTTTTCTGGATGAATTGCGTACCCGGACCAGCCTGACCGCTGTCGTCGGGCGCAAGGTCATGTGGGATCAGCGCAAATCCAACATGGGCAAGGGCGACATGTGGGCGCCCTGTCCGTTTCATCACGAAAAATCCGCCAGTTTCCACGTCGATGACCGCAAGGGCTTTTACTATTGCTTTGGCTGTCAGGCCAAAGGTGATGCGCTGAAATTCGTGCAGGAAACCGAAAACGTCGGTTTCATGGAGGCGGTCGAGATCCTCGCGGGGGAGGCGGGCATGGAGATGCCCCGGCGCGATCCGCAGGCGCAGCAGAAACAGGACCGCCGCAGCCAGCTGGCCGAAGTGATGGAGCAGGCGGTGCAGTTCTTCCGCCTGCAGCTGAACACCCAAGGTGGCACCGCCGCGCGCGCCTATCTGGCGGGGCGCGGATTGACCGGGGAGGCGTTGGAGCGCTGGCAGATCGGCTTTGCTCCGGATGGCTGGCAGGGGCTTTGGGATCACCTGCGCGGCAAAAGCGTGCCCGAGGACCTGATCATGGCGGCTGGGCTTGCCAAGCCCTCAAGCAAGGGCGGCAAACCCTATGACACCTTCCGCAACCGGATCATGTTCCCGATCCGCGATGCGCGGGGACGGGCGATTGCATTTGGCGGGCGGGCGATGGACCCTAACGACAACGCCAAATACCTGAACTCTCCCGAGACCGAGCTCTTTGACAAGGGGCGCAGCCTTTACAATCACGGTCCTGCCCGCGCCGCCGCTGGGCGGGACACGCCACTGATCGTGGCCGAAGGCTATATGGATGTGATCGCTTTGTCCGAAGGCGGCTTTGCTTCCTGCGTGGCGCCGCTGGGCACGGCGATTACCGAAAATCAGCTGCAGATGCTGTGGCGGATGTCGGATGAGCCGGTGATCGCACTTGATGGCGACAAGGCGGGTATCCGCGCGGCCATGCGGCTGATCGATCTGGCGCTGCCGCGTCTCGAGGCTGGGAAATCCCTGCGTTTTGCGATCATGCCGGAGGGCAAGGATCCCGACGACATGATCCGCAGCGAAGGCCCCGCCGCGGTGCAGGCCGTGCTGGATCAGGCGATGCCGATGGTGAAACTCCTGTGGCAGCGCGAAACCGAAGGGCGTGTTTTCGACAGCCCCGAACGCAAGGCGGCGCTGGACAAGGCGCTGCGCGAAAAGATCCGACTGATCCGCGATCCCTCCATCCGCCAGCACTATGGCGAGGATATCAAGGAGTTGCGCTGGCAGCTGTTCCGCGGCAACCGTCCGCAGCGCAGCGAAGGGTTTTCCCCGACGGGCAGCAGCCCCAAGGGCGGACGCGGTTTTCGCGACGGAGCGCGACCCCCTTGGCGCGGACCGGGAGCGGTTCTAACCCCACTGGCCAGCACCCGCAGCTCGCTGCTGGCCGGATCGGACGAGGCAGGCCTGGCACGAGCGCGCGAAGCTGTCATTCTGGCCACCGTGATCACCACCCCTGCGGTGGTCCATGAGTTCGAAACCAATCTGGAGCGGATGCTGTGCACCGATCCGGATTTGGCGGCCCTGCGCGACATGGTCCTGCGCTATGGCATCGACGCACCGGAGCGGCTGAAAGAAGAAATCGAATACAGCCTAGGCCCGCACGCTCTTGAAAATCTCTTTGCCCTTCGCCATGTGGCAATTATCCCCTGCCTGCGCAAACCCGGCGATGCTGAGGCTGCCCGGCTGACACTGGCCGAAGAGTTCCCGAAACTCGAAGCTCTGCGCGGGCTGGACGCGGAACTGGCCGAGGCGGAGGAGGACCTGAGCGGTCTTGCGGACGAGGCTTTGACTTGGCGGTTGAAGCAGGCCGCCGAGGCGCGGAACAGGGCCGTGCGAAGTGAAAATGAAGACAGGGCACAATATGACGTTGGCGAGAACGGCGCCCGTCTGGATCGCGAGGAACGCGATGCATTTGGCGCCCTTCTGGACCGAATCGGCTTTTCCGAGAAATGACACACCTTTCGACAAAAGGGTGTTTTCCTAAGGAAGAGCGAAAGAAAATTGGGTAAACGGGGTGACGAATCAGAAGTTCGCGCTAATGATTCGCGATACCCGAATCGCCCCAGCCTCTTAGAGGAGCATTGAATGGCCGCCAAAGACACCGACGACCGCAAACCTGACGATCAGGAAGCCGAAATCTCTCTGGACATGAGCCAGGCCCAGGTCAAGAAGATGATCGCGGAGGCCCGCGAGAAGGGTTACATCACCTACGATCAGCTCAATCAGGTCCTGCCGCCGGATCAGGTCAGCTCGGAACAGATCGAGGACGTGATGTCGATGCTCTCCGAAATGGGCATCAATATCATCGAGGACGAAGAGGCCGAAGAGGAAGAGCAGAACAAAGGCTCGACCGAACTGGTGACGACCGAATCCAACCGTGAGGTTGCGGTGGCCGGGGCGGCAGCGGAAAAACTGGACCGCACCGATGACCCGGTCCGCATGTACCTGCGTGAAATGGGCTCTGTCGAACTGCTGAGCCGCGAAGGCGAGATCGCCATCGCCAAGCGGATCGAAGCCGGCCGGAATACGATGATCCTGGGGCTTTGCGAGAGCCCACTGACCTTCCAGGCGATCACCATCTGGCACGACGAACTTCTGTCCGAAGATATTCTGCTGCGCGACGTCATCGATCTGGAGGCCACCTTTGGCAACCAGATGGACGAAGAGGGCGAAGTTGCCGAACCGGTGGTGAACACCGGTGCGGTGTCCGATGCCGCCAAACCCGCCAAGGAAGACAAGGGGCCCGAACTCGACGCCGACGGCAACCCGATTGCCAGCGATGACGACGATGACGAGGACGAACAGGCCAACATGTCCTTGGCCGCGATGGAGGCCGCACTCAAGGATCGCGTGCTGACCACGCTGGAGCAGATCTCCTCGGATTACGCTCAGCTGAGCGAAATGCAGGACAGCCGGATTTCGGCCACTCTGAATGAGGACGGATCGTTCAGCGCGCAGGACGAAAAGACCTACCAACAGCTGCGGTCCGAGATCGTGGAACTGGTGAATGGTCTGCACCTGCACAACAACCGTATCGAAGCCCTGATCGACCAGCTTTACGGCATCAACCGCCGCGTGATGCAGATCGATAGCGCCATGGTGAAGCTAGCTGACCAGGCCCGTATCAACCGTCGCGAATTCGTTGAGGAATACCGTGGCCGCGAGCTGGATCCGAACTGGCTGGCGGATATGTCCGCGAAACCGGGGCGGGGCTGGCAGATGTTCATCGAACGCTCCACCGACAAGGTGGAAGAACTGCGCGCTGACATGGCGCAGGTCGGCCAGTATGTCGGTCTCGATATCAGCGAGTTCCGCCGCATTGTGCAGCAGGTGCAGAAGGGTGAAAAAGAGGCGCGTCAGGCCAAGAAGGAAATGGTCGAGGCGAACCTGCGTCTCGTTATCTCCATCGCGAAGAAGTACACCAACCGCGGCCTGCAGTTCCTCGACCTCATCCAGGAAGGCAACATCGGCCTGATGAAGGCGGTGGACAAGTTCGAATACCGCCGCGGCTACAAGTTCTCGACCTACGCCACATGGTGGATCCGTCAGGCGATCACCCGCAGTATCGCGGATCAGGCGCGCACCATCCGTATTCCGGTCCACATGATCGAGACGATCAACAAGCTGGTCCGCACAGGCCGTCAGATGCTGCACGAAATCGGCCGCGAGCCGACGCCGGAAGAACTGGCTGAAAAGCTGCAGATGCCGCTTGAGAAGGTCCGCAAGGTGATGAAGATCGCCAAGGAGCCGATCAGCCTCGAAACCCCGATCGGGGACGAGGAAGACAGCCAGCTGGGCGATTTCATCGAGGACAAGAACGCGGTGCTGCCCCTGGACAGCGCCATTCAGGAAAACCTCAAGGAAACCACCACCCGGGTTCTGGCCTCGCTCACCCCGCGCGAGGAACGGGTTCTGCGGATGCGTTTTGGCATTGGCATGAACACCGACCACACGCTCGAAGAGGTCGGTCAACAGTTCAGCGTGACCCGCGAACGGATCCGTCAGATCGAAGCGAAAGCGCTGCGGAAGCTCAAACATCCCAGCCGCAGCCGCAAGCTGCGCAGCTTCCTCGACCAGTGATCAAAAAGGCGCCCCTCACGGCGCCTTTTTCTTTCTTCCGAAAGGCGTTGAATGCCCTTCCCGTGCAGGCATCTCGCGGGAAGGGCGACGGGCCTGCGCACCTCGTTAACCATCTCTTTACCCTGATCCTTGCCCTTGGCGGGGGAGCTGCGTAAACTTTTGGTTAAGGAACTTTGCATTTCGGGGGAAATGATGTCTGCAAACCGGGGAACCACCGCCGCTCTGAGTGAACTTGAGGAAAAGCTTCTGCATCTCAAGAACCTGACCGAGGCCAACCAGTTCATGCTGGAGGTTCTGAAGGATCAGGGCGAACGCTTGCAGGAAATCGACGGCGATACCGCGCGCAGCATGCTGCGGGAGCAGGCACGAAGCCGGTTCAGCCCGACCAAGGGAAAGACACCGAAACCCGAAGTTCTGGCCATTCTGGAACAGACACTCGGCACACAGCAAAGCGCGCAGATCATTCCCTTTCCCAAACGCAACTGATCCCGGCCCGTCTGGGGAGCTGGATGTGCAGGCGGCCGCGTACTTGCTGCGGAATTCGAGCTAAAGCTGCTCTTTGCTGATCTTCTCTAAGTGAGGGCGCCGCCCCTTGGTTCTGCCTACGGGGATCCCTATGTTTGAGAAAACAACGGATTTCCTGCCATGAAGAATTTGCTATCCAGCCTCGGGTGCGCCCTTTTTCTCCTGTCTCCCTCCGTCGGGCAGGCCTTCACGCTTGCCAATGGGGTGCAGGTGAATGCCGTGAGTGACACGGTGTTCGAAGTCGTTCCGCGCAGTTCTGGCACTGTTGAGGAATTCTGGTGCGGGGCCTCCGAATATGCTCGTCGTGTGCTTGGCGCGGATTGGCGCGACCCGATTTATGTCCTGCGTGGGCGCGGTGAAAGCGTCACCACAGGTAAGAGGTCTGCCGTGCAATTCACCCTTTCGGCTGATCAGGTCGCCGGGCTGGGTACGGATCGCGGTTGGTTCACCTTTGGCATCCGTCCCGGCGACTCCATGTCGGTCCAGCAGGCCAGAACCTATTGCAGCCAGCGTCCGATCCGTCCCTGATACGCAGGCCGGTGGGCGCGCCACGTTCGAAGCGACAGATACACGAGAGCGTGATAGCCCCGGGGCTGGCGCGAAGCGGGGCTGGCCCTAGGATCATACCGTGTGAGGAATAGAGCTTGACGGTATTGGAGGGTGTCGCAATGGCGCGAAGATTTTCATTTGCAGTGGTCGTCTTTTCGGCCTCGGCGGCTCTTGGCCTTGCCGGGGCGGCTGACGCCTTTACCAGCCGCAAGTCGGCGCGGGTCAACCCGGTATCGGAGCAGGTGTTCGAGGTCGTTCCGATCGCAGGCGGGACCGGATTGGACTATTGGTGTGGCGCTGGGGATTATGCCGTGCGTGCGCTTGGCGCGCCGATGTCGGCAATGGTTTATGTGTCCCGCGGCATGGGACCCAGCGATACGACCAACCGCCGCTCTGCGGTGCAGTTCACGCTCGATGCGAATATGCTGGCGGGAGCGGAGCCTATCACTAATCCGCCGATCAACCGCCTGAACGTCGGCGATGCGATGCAGGTGCGCGCAGCCCTGTCATTCTGTCACCAATTGCCGACGGGTTTCTGACCCGCTGACGGGCGCTGGCGAACCGGCTGAGGTCGCCGAACAGCGGGCCTGTGCTATACTTCTGGTGACGCAACAGGGGAGTAGACCGATGAAACCGATGTTCTGGCCTGCCTTGGCCTTTGCGACAGCCCTTGCGGTGCAGCCTGTTACCGCGCAATCCGTCTCGGTGCAGGCCTGGTGGTCTTGGAACCGCCACGAAGTGCTGCCTGTCGAAGAGGGTGTCTGGGAAGTGGTGAGCCGGGTCGGCACCTCGGCGCAGGATTACTGGTGTGGGATCGGGGATTTTGCCATATCGCAGCTGCGTACCAGCGCCACCCAGCGGATCTATGTCTGGGAGGGCGTCGGCCCTTCGGTCAACCGCCCCGGCAGAAAGTCGGTGAAATTCGCGCTGACCCCGCCGCCGGGAGCGAGTACGGAAAAAGGGTATTCCCTGTCGGTGAAAAAGCCGGGCTACAACCTGAACGCCGCCACCGCCCGCAACTATTGCTATGACCGGTTCGACGATCCTTTCTTCCGGCGCCCCTGATCACTTCATAGGGGCACTTGTGAAGCAGCGCGTCCTGCGGCAATGCTGTCCTCATGCAAACCGAATTCCAGATCGAAACGGCCGGGCAGGGCCTTTACGAATTCACCCGCGATATTCAGTCCTGGGTTGGGTCCTGCGGTGTGCGGCAGGGGTTGCTGACGTTGTTCGTGCGGCACACTTCCTGCTCCCTGCTGATACAGGAAAACGCCGACCCCGAGGTGCAGACGGATCTTCGGGCCTATTTTGCCCGACTGGTGCCGCCCAGCACGGACCCGTCGATGTCTTATCTGCGCCATACCTACGAAGGCCCCGATGATATGCCCGCCCATATCAAGGCAGCAATGATGCCGGTCAGCCTGTCGATCCCGGTCACGGATGGCGCGGCTGTTCTGGGCACCTGGCAGGGGGTCTACCTGTTTGAACACCGCGACGCGCCGCACCGGCGCAAGGTTGCGGCGCATCTTGCGTGAACTGCTTGATCTAGCGGTGTGATTTCGCCTCTACCCAAACTGTTGAGGCTGTCCTATAGTTGTGGATAACTGCGCCGGGTCAGGCGCAATCTACAGGCATTGATCATGAAGGGGACTGGCTGATGCGCTGCCCGTTTTGCGGAAATATCGATACTCAGGTCAAGGATTCGCGCCCGGCAGAGGATCACGTGTCGATCCGTCGCCGCCGCTTCTGCCCGGCCTGTGGCGGGCGTTTCACCACCTACGAACGGGTGCAGCTGCGCGATCTGGTGGTGGTCAAGACCAACGGCAAACGCGAAGACTTCGACCGGGACAAGCTGGAGCGCTCAATCCGCATTTCGATGCAGAAGCGCCCGATCGACCCCGAGCGTATCGATCAGATGATCTCGGGCATTGTCCGCCGCCTTGAAAGCATGGGCGAGACGGATATTCAGTCCAAGAAGATCGGCGAGATCGTCATGGAGGCTTTGGCGCGGATCGACACCGTCGCCTATGTGCGCTTTGCCAGCGTCTACAAGAATTTTCAGGCCGCCGATGATTTCGAGGACTTCGTCCACGAATTGCGCCCGCACCCCCCGGAAGAGTGATCACCCCGATGCGCCGTTATGACATTGCCGTGGATGAACGGTTCATGGCGCTGGCCCTGTCCCTGGGGCGGCGTGGGCATGGCAATTGCTGGCCCAACCCGGCGGTGGGCTGCGTCATCGTCAAGGATGGTCGCATCGTCGGGCGGGGCTGGACCCAACCGGGCGGCCGCCCGCACGCGGAGCCGCAGGCGCTTGCACAGGCAGGCGCAGCGGCGCGTGGCGCCACCGTCTATGTGACTCTTGAACCCTGTTCGCATCATGGTGCGACACCGCCATGTGCGCAGGCGCTGATCGACGCTGGGGTGGCGCGTGTGGTCGCGGCCATCGGCGATAGTGATCCGCGGGTTTCTGGGCAGGGGTTTGAAATGCTGCGTTATGCCGGGGTGGAGGTTACCACCGGGGTTCTCGCAGAACAGGCCGCCCGCGATCACGCTGGTTTCTTCCTGAAGACCGAACAGGGGCGTCCCTTCGTTACACTGAAGCTGGCCAGCAGTTTTGACGGGCGGATTGCCACCGGATCGGGGCAGAGCAAATGGATCACGGGCCCCGAAGCACGCCGCGCAGTGCATGCGATGCGTGCCAGTCATGATGCGGTCATGGTCGGCGCCGGAACCGTGCGGGCGGATGATCCGTCGCTGACCGTGCGCGACTTAGGCATCGACAAACAGCCGGTGCGGGTGATTGCCTCCCGCCATCTGGATCTGCCGCTGATGAGCCAGCTGGCCCGCACTGCGCAAGAGGTTCCGGTCTGGCTTTGCCACGGTCAGGGCGCCGATATCGAGCGGCTGCGCGCTTGGGAGGGGCTGGGCGCTCGGTTGCTGCCCTGTGCCAGCCACGGGGTGCAACTCTCGGCAGTGGATATCCTGCAGCAGCTTGGTCAGGCGGGTCTGACCCGCGTGTTCTGCGAAGGCGGCAGCGCGCTGGCGGCCTCATTGCTGGCCTTTGATCTGGTGGATGAGCTGATCGGCTTTACCGCCGGGATCGGCATCGGCGCCGAGGGGCTGCCCTCGATTGGCGCGCTTGGCCTTGGACGGCTGGACGAGGCGCCCCGTTTTGAACTGGCTGAAGTGCGCCCGCTGGGCGGCGATATCCTGCACCGCTGGCGCCGGGCGCTGAGCTAAGGACGACAGCTCACCGCCACAGGTGGGCGTAGGTTGCAAACAGGCCCTGTAGTTTTGACAGGCTGCGGTTGCCAAGGCCGGGCGATGGTTGCTCGCCTTTGATCAGGCGATCAACCACGACCTCGACAGGGCAGGGCAGTCCTGTGACCGGGTCGTGATAGCGCGGATAGTCGATCAGTACCGCATGAGCCAACCCCGTGAGACTTGGCCGGGCCTTGCGCCAGGCCGGGGCGGAGATGATATCCCGGGTCAGCCCCCAGCCGGCATAGAAGGGGGATCCGACCACGGTCACCTTGACGCCCCTCAGCAGTGCCTCGAACCCCAAGAGCGAGGTCATGGTCCAGACCTCCTGCACGTGATCCAGAAGCGCCATCGGATCGGCATTATGCGCCACGACATCGGCCAGATCCTCGGGCACGATCTGCCCCTTGCGCAGACCTGCTTCGACATCGGGGTGGGGTTTGTAGATGATCACCGCCTTGGGATTGGCGGCGCGCACAGCGCGCAAGAGATCCAGATTGCTGCGTATCTTGCCCGCCCCCGCCAGGATCGAGGCATCGTCTTCGACTTGACCGGGCACGAGGATCCGGTGCCCCGCGGGCAAATCGGGGATGTCGCCGCCCAGATTGTACTTCGACAGGCTGTTCTGCGTCAGGCTCTTGATCAGTCGCTCGGCGCGGCGGGCCTCGGCATCGTTCAGGTCCTCACGCTGGGCGATCAGATCATCCAGATCCGAGGGCTGGCGCGGATCGTAATAGATCCCCTGCCGGTCCAGCACCAGCGACATCGGCGGCACCAGTTCGGCGCCCAGCCCCTGCGAGCGCAGAAATCCGTCCTCAAGATGAAAGGCCCCGGCGTGGGATTTGTCCGCTTTGGAGGCCCAGACCATCCAGTTGCGCCCGCTCTTGCGTGCTCTTTCCGGGTTTTCGGTAAACAGCATCTTCTTTTCGCTGCCGAAAAAGCCCTGCAACGGCCCGCGTTTCCACATGCGCATGCCGGAGGCTGCCCAACCGACGCGATCCTGACGCCAGGCGCGCACGCGGGCCTCCAGCGCGTCGATCACGGTTTCCAGCTCGCACAGCTGGTCGCGGAAGGGGTCGTACCAGGTGGGGTACAGGATCATTGCCGCGGAAAACAGTTGTGCGCGGGTCAGGCGGCGGTTGCGGCGCGGCGGCGGCATCTCGTCCTGCGTCAGGCCCCAACCGGCATAGAAGGGCTGGCCAAAGACGCGCGGTTTGTGGCCAGCCAGAATGGCCTCGAACCCCAGTTGCGAGGAGACGGTATAGACCGCGACCGCACCCTCCAGCAGCGGCCAGGGCGACACGGGACGCGTCAGCAGTTCTATCCGATCATTGGCATCTTCCGGGCCGAAATAGCCAGGCCGGTATCCGGCGCGGGTTTCCGGATGGGTCTTGATCAGAATACGGGCGCCGGGGTTTTCCTCTTGCGCGAAAACCAGCATTTCGCGGAACCGAGCTGCATCTGCTCCTGAGGCCGTGACCGAGGCATCGCCGCGCGCCTGATCCACCACCAGCACGTAACCGGGATCGGGAACCGGCGCTTCGGCAGCATAGGCGTTGTACTTGCTGAGATGCGCATCCATCAGCCGCCCGATGGCATCACGGGCGCGGCGCATCATGCTGCTGTCATCCAAGGGGTGCGTGGCCAGCAGCTGCTCCAGGTCAGATGGCGTGTTGGCGTCGAAATGCGCGCCCGAGCGGTCCAGCAGCAGCCCCAGAGGTGGCTCACCCGCGCGGCCTGGATAGACCGAGCGTAGAAAGGCGTCTTCGACCCGCAGCAGGGCAGAACCATATTTGTGAGCAATAGCCTTTCCACGATGGGCGGTGGGGGAATTGCCCCAGACCCCGACCAGATCCCCATCGCCGGGTAGCCCCAGCCGGATGTCATAACCGGCAAGGGACAGGATCCGACGCAATCGGGATTGGGTCAGGAAACCGCCGTTGTAAACAAAAAGCCGGGATCTGTCGTTCCCGGCTTTCGTTATGCCTGTCGGCGACCTTAGCATTGCGGCGTTACCCGCCAGCGATGGACGCGGCGCTCGACAGCGATCCAAGGGGCGTGACCAGCAGGGATATCGTCTTGGTCCACTGGGTATAGGGCGCCTCGGTGACATAGAGCGTGTCATCATCGCGGATCACGAAATCACGGGCAATGAACAGCCCGTTCGGCTGCGTCAGGTTCAGCACATAGACCATCCGCTGGGCACCGATCAGGTCGTCGCGGCCCAGCACCTGATTGGCGATCTCTGCCGGTTCGTTGCGTAGGATGAACACCCCGGTCGGGTCCGAGGCGGTGGAAATCAGACCGCCAACCTGGGCGATGGCTTCAAGCCCCGACAGGTCCTGGCTTTCAAAGGGAACGCGGGCCTGGGCGCTGGTGGCGCCAAGCGCGGTAAAGGAACGGGTGTCCTCTTCGACAAGGATCTTGTCACCGCCGCGCAGGGCGATGTCGAGTTCGGGATGATCATAGAGGTCCTGGAACCAGATCTTACCTTGCTGCTTCCCGCGGATCACGGTGACCTGGGCGATTTCGGGCTGGATCGTCACACCGCCAGCCTGGGCCAGCATGGTGGCCAATGTGCGGGTGGGACGCTCGATGGGATAAATCCCCTGTCCGCCCACGGCGCCGGTCAGGCTGACCGTGGCACCATCGCCGGCCAGACGGCGGACCTGCACCTGCGGATCCGGGGTCTGGTCTTCAAGCTTCTTGGTAATCTCTTCACGCAGTTGCTCCGGGGTGTTGCCCGAAGCCCTGAGACGACCGGCATAGGGCACGAAGATATAGCCGGCGCCATCGACCTGCACTTCTTCAAGCGCGGTCGCGTTCGAGGTTTCGGCGGCCAGAAGGCCATCATCGACGTTTTCCCAGATGGTCAGTCCCAAGACGTCGCCAGGCCGGATGATGTCAGAGGTCAGTCGGCCGGCTGAGGTAAAATCGGATGAAAAGCCAAGCGCGGGCACCACAGCGGTTGCCCGAGCCACCCGGTCATTCACGGAAACGATAAAGGCATCGCCCTCTTTCTGCACCGAACCGGCAAAGATCTGGCGTTTGTTCGGGCCAACCTTGGGCAAGCCACAGGACGCCGCAAGCGATACTGCGGCGAGAATCGCGATAGGGCGCGCCCAGCGAAATGGGACGTTTGTCACTGCTCGGTCTCCTCGACCTGTTATTGTTTTGCCTCAATTTTTTCAGACAGGATAGCGGAGCAGGGAACGGAAATCCAGTCTTGCGGTCTGTGCGGCTCAGTTCACGATACGCAACTGTTGCCGAGGAGCCGCTGTGCCACGCCTCAGCGCATCATAAGGATCGTCCGGTGCCAGCATCATGTCCACCACCTGACGCAGCAATTGCCGCCGTCCCTTGCGGGAGTAGTAACCGCCCGGCAGTTGCGAGGTCTCAAGCAGAAAGCGGCGGTAATCCTTATAGGCGCGGTTGTCCGGGCGGGCCGGGGTGGCAAAGAACTCCCCCAGGCTCTGGGGCGAGACGAACTCGGCCTTGTCATAGACCGCGCGGCCAAAAACCTTGAGCGGTATGCCGCGCCACAGGACCTGCTGACCGGCGGTCGAATTGACGGTAATGGCAGTGCGCGCCTCGTTCAGCAGCTGCGCCAGCTTGCCACCGCGAACGTAGTGAATGCGGTCCTTGATGCCGTGCTCCCGCGCCAGCCTGCGCACCACGCTGCGCAGCGGCACACGGCCATCCTCCAGCGGGTGCGCCTTGATCACCAGGTGGTGGTGGCGCGGCGCGCTTTCGGCGAAACCGGTGATCACCTCGGCCAGGAAATCGGCCATGCTTTCAAACGGGGAATGCATCTGGAACGAGCTGTCATGCTCCAGCTGCAAGAGCGCCAGATGGTAGGGAAAGCCACCGCTGCGGATGCGCCATGTGGCCAGCCGCCGGTCCAGCGCTTGGGCAGGCATCAGCAAGAGCCGTTGCAGGTAGAGTTGGAACTCGCGTGCCACCGGCAGTGATCGGTGTGGGCGGAAGTTCCGGTAACGCCGGTTCCGGAACATGACGAACCAGTGATAGAGCGCGCCGTAAAAGATATGCTGCCGCATATCCCCCCAGTGAGATGGGGGCAGCGGCGCCTCCATATCCGACAGGGCCAGTGCCTGCTGCATATCCGGAACTGACATGTCCATCAGCCGGGAATTGCCGTTGGAGCCACCCCGTTCATAGGTCACCCAATAGGGGCGCATGTAGCCTTCCTCAAAGACATGCACGCAGAGGCCCCGCTGTTTTGCGGCCTTGATCGCCTCGGCGTGGATCGGGCGGGTGTCACCGTACAGCACGATATCGGTGATCTGGTGCTGGTCGCAGATCCCCGCAAAGGTCGCGGGCCAGTCCTGCGGCGTGCCCTGATAGGGAATGTAGCTGGCCCTGTGGCGCCAGAAGGCGCTGTCCCCGGCGTTGAAGCCGACCCGCCATACCGAACAACCTGCCGCGCGCAGCATCGCGCCAAGGCGGTTGAAGAACGGCCCATGCGGCCCCTGCAGAAACAGGAAGCGACGATGCGGATCTGTGTCAGGCTCGGACATGCGATTTCTCGGGTTTCCGGGAATGTACCATCTCCCGGTTAACGAATGACTGGGGCGAAACTAAGGCTGAGGCGGCGGGCGTGCAAACGGGTTCGGTGTCAAGTCACTGCGTGTAAGGCCTGCGGGGACTTGTGAAGCCAGGGTGCAGGCGCTACCTCTTGGCCAACACGGAATGGAGGACGGGCCCTGACCCGTTCAGACGACTGGCAAGGAGCAGCCCCATGTTCACAGGTATCATCACCGACGTCGGCACCATCAAGGCGCTGGAACAAGAGGGCGATCTGCGCGCGCGCATCAGCACCAGCTATGATACGGCAGGGATCGACCTTGGCGCCTCCATCGCCTCGGATGGGGTATGCCTGACGGTAATCGAGCTGGGACCGGATTGGTACGATGTCCAGATCTCTGCCGAAACCGTCTCCAAGACCAACATTGGCGCCTGGACCGTGGGCAAACGCGTCAACCTTGAGCGCGCCCTGAAGGTCGGGGACGAACTGGGGGGACATATCGTATCGGGCCATGTCGATGGCGTGGCCGAGGTGGTCGATATCACGGATGAGGGCGACAGCACCCGGGTGACCCTGCGTGCGCCCAAGGACTTGGCGCGCTTCATCGCCCCCAAGGGCTCGGTGGCGCTCAACGGGACGTCGCTGACGGTCAACGATGTGGAAGGCAGTGATTTCGGTATCAATTTCATCCCCCACACCAAAGAGGTGACCACCTGGGGGGATGTGAAGCTGGGCGACAAGGTCAATCTGGAAATCGACACGCTGGCCCGCTACGTGGCGCGGCTGGCGGAGGTTGGGTGATGTCTGGTCTGGCATCCGGTGCGGCGCCCGCCGGGATCGGCCACAACAATGGCCCCAGCATGGAGCAGGGCCGGGCCTGGCGCGTACACGCCTGGCGCAGCGCCCAGAAAAAGCTGATGCCCAACACGATCCCGAAACTGGTTCTGCAGATGCGCATCAAACGCGCCGCGGAGCTGGGCATGGACTACAAGACCTACGCCCGCGTGCGGCAGACCTCGGGGCAGGACATCACGGGGCTGCTGTTCTCCTCCAACGCGCTGCGCATCATTGCCTATGGCGCCCATATGCCCGAGCAAGAGCGGCATGCGCTGGAGGCTGTGCAGAACGCCAGCAAACTGGCGTTAGTGCACCGGCCCAATACGCCCGAGGCGGTTCTGGCCGTCCACCCGGTTCTGAACGATGCAGGTGCGGCGCCGCGGTTCAGTGAAAGCTGGTCCGAGATGCGCGTGCGGGTTCAGGACCTGATGCGTCGCCAGGGATTGCCCGGCGCCTCGGTGGTGGTGATCGGGGATGCGCCGCTGGAAAGCGAATGGAGCACCGCCGGGCGCGCGGCTGCCTATCTCTCTGCCAGCGAGTATTTCGCGCATCAGTCCGCCTGAGCCGCCCATCCTGCGAACCGCAGGGAAGCTCCCGCCCCCCCTGAGCCAGCATCGAAGATGCAGGCCCGAGGCGTTGGGCCAGGCGCGCCGCTGCCGCGGCGCGCATCACCACATATCGCCGACGGTATAGCCCGCAGGAAAAGGATCGCTGGGATCCAGCGTGTAGCTGGACGATCCATAGATCCAGCCTTGCCCGGACAGGGTTGGTACGATGGCAGGGTAGGGGCCGACCCTAGTTTCTTCGACAATACGTCCGGTGAAGGTGGTGCCAAGCGGCCCGGCGTTGACGTAGTGCTGTCCCGGCGCAAGCAGGCCCCGGGCGTGCAGCACGGCCATCTTGGCGCAGGTGCCAGTGCCGCAGGGGGAGCGGTCCAGAATGCCGCTGGCATCCTGCGGGCGCGCCGGGTCAAAGGCACTGGTCGACAGCGTGATGGCGCCACGCCCATGGGTGTCTTTGGCAATGGGCGCCCCCCAGAGGTTGGTGATTGTTGGGCCGGTGATTGAGGGGTTCTCCGGGTGGATGACGGGCAGCTGCTCGGCCGTGGCGTGGCGGATGGCCTCGCTCACCCGGGTGATTTCCTTGCCATTGTCTGCCGCAAGATCCACGCCCAGATCGTCGGCGTTGGCCAGCACGAAGAACATGCCGCCCCAGGCCACATCGACGCTGACGGTGCCCAGGCCTGTGACCTCGACCTCGGCATCCAGATGCATGGCAAAGGCAGGCACGTTGCGAAAGCTGACGCGCGTGACCTTGCCGTTCTTGCAGTCGGCCCGCACCCGGATCAGCCCGGCGGGTGCTTCCAGCACCAGCTCGGTTACGGGTTCGACCATGGGCAGGATCCCGGCCTCCAACAGTACCGTCACCACGCAGATGGTGTTGGACCCGGACATGGGCGGATATTCGGTCTGCTCGAATATGATAAACCCCGCATCGGCCTCTGGGTGGCCGGGCGGTACGAGGACATTGCCGCATAGCCCCGGATTGCCGCGCGGCTCACGCAGCATCATCAGGCGGATCTCGTCGTGGTTTGCTGCCATGTCCTGCATTTTCTCGAACACGCTGTCGCCTTTCAGCAGGGGCATGCCGCCGGTGATGACGCGACCCGGCTCTCCTTCGGCGTGGGCCTCATAGGTTTGCAGGATACGAGAGGTGCGCATGGGCTTGGCTTTCGCTGATGTCTGATTTCGCAGATGTCTGATACGATGAGGCTAGCAGCCTTCTGCGCATCTGCAAACGTCGCGTCCCAAATTTCAAGAGAGCCATGTGGGCTGGCCTTTGCGGCGCGGCTGCGTTATCCCGCTGGCAACGCGGCAGCGCCATTCGAGGGCCTGCAACACGGATCATGAAAGGCCATGACATGAGCTTTGAAACACCGGGGCCGGTCGAAGCCCGCCTGCGCGATGCGATCAGCCCAATCGAAGAGATCATCGAAGAGGCCCGCCAAGGGCGCATGTTCATTCTCGTGGACCATGAGGACCGCGAAAATGAGGGCGATCTGGTGATCCCCGCGCAATTTGCGGATGCAGATGCGATCAACTTCATGGCAACCCACGGGCGCGGGCTTATTTGCCTGCCGATGACGGCGGACCGGATCGATACCCTGGGGCTGCCGATGATGGCGGTGAACAACTCCTCGCGGCATGAGACCGCCTTTACCGTCTCGATCGAGGCGCGCGAAGGTGTCTCTACCGGCATTTCCGCCGCTGACCGTGCCCTGACCGTGGCGACGGCGATCAACGAGCAGAACTCGATGGCGGAAATCGCAACGCCGGGCCATGTCTTCCCGCTGCGGGCGAAACGCGGCGGGGTGCTGGTGCGCGCGGGCCATACCGAGGCAGCGGTGGATATTTCCCGCCTTGCCGGGCTGCATCCTTCGGGCGTGATCTGCGAGATCATGAAGGAAGATGGCACCATGGCGCGTCTGCCGGATCTGGTGGAGTTTGCCGCCCAGCACGGGCAGAAGATCGGCACCATCAGCGATCTGATCGCCTACCGCGCGCGCAATGACAACCTGGTCACCGAGACCTCGCGCGAGACGGTCACGTCCGAGTTCGGCGGCGAGTGGGAGATGCGCCTTTTCACCGACCAGACCCATGGTGTGGAACATGTGGTGATGATCAAGGGTGATATCACCACGCCCGAGCCGGTTCTGGCGCGCACCCATGCGCTGCACGAGGCGACCGATATCCTGGGCCTTGGTCCCAAATCCGCCCGCCAATTGCCCCGCGCGATGGAGATCATCGCTGCCGAGGGGCGCGGGGTTGTGACCCTGTTCCGCCAGCCGCGCAATGCGCTTTATGCCTATGAGGATGACGGGTCGCGCACCGTGACCATCAAGCAGACGGGGATCGGCGCGCAGATTCTGTCGAACCTTGGCCTGAAAGATCTTATCCTGCTGACGGATTCGCCCTCGACCAAATATGTGGGCCTTGATGCCTATGGGCTGTCGATTGTCGGCACCCGTCCCATTCTGAAGGAAGCGTGATATGGCCGGACACGAAAGCCACTACATCCTGCCGCGTCCCAGCTTTGACAAACCGGTCAAGCTGCTCATCGTGGTTGCGCCTTATTACAAGGACATCGCCGACAATATGGTCGCAGGTGCCAAGGCCGAAATCGAGGCCGCAGGTGGCACCTGGGATCTGGTCGAAGTGCCCGGCGCGCTGGAGGTCCCTACGGCGATCTCCATTGCCGACCGGACCTCGAACTTTGACGGCTACGTGGCGCTAGGCTGCGTGATCCGCGGTGAGACCACCCATTACGATACGGTCTGCAACGACAGCAGCCGCGCGATCCAGCTGATGGGCCTGCAGGGTCTTTGCATCGGCAACGGCATCCTGACCGTAGAGAACCGCGCCCAGGCCGAGGTGCGCGCCGATCCCGCCGATCAGAATAAGGGCGGCGGCGCTGCGGCTGCGGCCTTGCATCTGATCGCACTGACGCGTAAGTGGAGCGCCCAGAGCAAGGGAGTCGGCTTTAAGGCCCCTTCCGAGGCCATCCAGCTGGCTGGCACAGACAACGGACCCACCACGGCATGACCAACCCAGACAGCGCCCCGAAGGGCAACGGCAAGACTCAGATGAAATCGGCGGCCCGGCTTTTTGCCGTGCAGGCGCTGTTCCAGATGGAGCACAGCAGCCAGACCTACGACAAGGTGATCGTCGAATTCGAGGATCACCGTTTCGGCGCTGTCTATGAAGGTGATGAATATGCCGAAGGAGACCCCAAGTTATTTCGCCAGCTGGTCGAAGGCGCCGTCAATCATCAGGCCAAGATCGACCAGATGACCGACCGCGCGCTGGTTGCGAAATGGCCGATTGCCCGGATCGACCCGACCCTGCGGGCGCTGTTCCGCGCTGCAGGCTCGGAACTGGTTGAGACGAAAACCCCGCCCAAGGTGGTGATCAACGAATTCGTCGACGTGGCGCGCGCGTTTTTCCCCGAAGGCAAAGAGCCGAAATTCGTCAACGCGGTTCTGGATCACATGGCCCGCGAAGCGCGCCCCGAGGCGTTCTGAACCTTCTTTTCAGGTGACCTTTGCAATCAGGCGCACCCCGGTGCGCCTGTTTTTGTTTTTACAGGGGGGGGATCGTTATTCGTTCCGATCGTGGAGGAGATGCAGGACAAATTCCGCCGATCGCATGTATTTTCCGCTTTATTCTCTGGACCGCCTGCCGCCGGGTGCTAACATTAAGAAGCAGCCTATGGAGGGAATCTCATGCCAAAGCTCATTCAACTCTATATCCGCAACGTTGCGCTGGGGTTCGGAATCGCTGCGGTCTTCGTCGGGCTGCTGCTCTGGTTCAACGTAATGAACCTTTGGGGGCTGGTCAGCACGTCTGATGTCGGGCTTTTGGCGATTGGCATTCTTTGGTTCATGAACGGGATTGTTTTTGCCGGGGTGCAATTCGCTTGGGCGGTGATGTCACTGGCCGGCGATGATGACGCAGGGCCGCGCCGGGGAACTCCGGTGGTGAACCATTTTGAACCGATCCGGGTAAAAGCCGCGGCGCCGCGCCCGCAGGATCGCCGGAAACAGCCGCGCGACTGACCTCTGGCCCAATTCACACCATTTTGAATATAGACTGAGGTGGGCAATCGTGAGGTTGTCCGCCTTGATGTTGTGAGGGGCCTGCCATTCAGGTGCGCGCAGCGCCGAAGCTGACCCAGATCAAGGCGATAACCAGCAAATTCTGAAACATGATGGCATGGGTCCGGCTCACCGACAGGACCCCGATTCATCTATTTGGAAAGGCCATCACATGTATCGTCTTGCTTTCATCCTGCATCTATTTATCGGCTCCACCCTTGCAGGTAGCGCCGTGGTAGCGGCCTTGGCCACGGGGCAGGACAGCCTTCAGCCCATCCTGATCGCGGCAGCGCTTGGCTTTATCGCGGCCTTTCCGGTGACGTGGCTGGTCGCGCGCAAGCTTTACAACCTGCGCTGACCTGCGCCCAGCCTTACAGTTTCTTCTGAATGTCGTCGGCCGCCTGCTCAAGGGCGGTTCCGGCTTTGTTGATGTCGCGGCCCGCACCTTTTGCGGTTTCGCAGGCAGCAAGGCTCAGCAGGCTCAGGGCAATCAGGACATGTTTGATCATGGTGTACTCCATCGTTCTTTGCGTGTTGTCTAGCATCGCCTGAGATGAGCAGCCAGAGGCGGAAAGTCGCTGCTCATCGAGCTGCGCGGTTCGACAGCTTTGTTGATGGAGGTCAATGTTCTCTATTAGGTGTTCGGGGATAAGCGCGTGGCAACATGTACCGAACACGACCTATCGGGAGGATTAGACGAATGGCATTTGAGATCCGTAAAGAGGCGCTTGAGGCGCGGCGCAAGGCCCTGACAGGGCATCTGGTCGAGGTGGAGCACACGCTGGACGCGCCCATGCCCAAGGATTGGGAGGATCGATCGTCCGAGCGGCAGGGCGACGAGGTGCTGGAAAGCCTTGGCAAGGCTGAACTGGATGAACTGCGCCAGATCGATGCGGCACTGGCGCGTATCGAAAGCGGTGACTACGGTTTCTGTCAGATCTGCGGTGATGCCATTTCGGGTGAACGGCTGGACCTGCTTCCTGCGACACCTTTTTGCAAGAAATGCGCCAAATAAGACTGGTGACCGGGGCATAGGCGCGCGTGGCGTCGGGCGGCGCTTTCCTTTGGCGCGCGCCGGGTCTAAAGCGATCATAGCTTTTCTGACACGGAGATACCCTTATGCCCTGCGCCCTCTGTTCCGCCGACGCGCCCCTGTCCTTTGTTGAGGTTCCGGGAGGGCTGGACGGCGCCGGGGTTGAGATCTGTGCCACCTGTGCAGAGCAGATCGCCGGAGATCTTGATCCCAACCACTGGCGCTGCCTGTCATCATCGATGTGGTCGGAAGAGCCTGCCGTGCAGGTGCTGGCGGCGCGTCTTCTGGCACGTCTTTCCGATCAGGACTGGGCCCGCGATCTGGCCGAGCAGCTGTGGCTGGACGATGAAACCCGCGCCTGGGCCGACAATGTTCCGGCGGCCAGCGCCCATGTGGACAGCAACGGCGCGCCTCTGGCGCAAGGTGATAACGTTGTCTTGATCAAGGACCTTCCGGTCAAAGGGGGCGGGTTCACCGCCAAACGCGGTACGGCGGTGCGCGGTATTTCCCTGGTTCAGGACAACCCCGAACACATCGAAGGGCGGGTCGAGGGTCAGCGGATCGTTATCCTCACGAAATTCGTGAAGAAGAAGTAGATGCCGCATGGCATCAGCTCTGCAATTTCCCAAAGCCACCGTTGCCGCGCCTTCCGCGATGTGGCACAAGCAATATCAACAGACTGAACAGACGAGTTTAGCACATGACTGACTTCGCCGAACGTCGCCGCATGATGGTCGACACCCAGGTCCGCCCCTCGGATGTGACGAAATACCCGATTATCGAAGCGATGCTCGCGGTACCTCGCGAAAGCTTTGTGCCTGATGCACAACGTGAAGCCGCCTATGCGGATCAGAACATCGATCTTGGCGACAGCCGCGTCCTGCTGGAGCCGCGCACCCTGGCCAAGGTTCTGGATGCACTGGATATCCAGAACGATGAGCTGGTGCTCGATGTGGCTTGCGGGCTGGGCTATTCCACGGCTGTGGCTGCCCGCGTTGCCCAGATGGTGATCGGCGTCGAACAGGACGAGGACATGGGCCGCGATGCTCAGGATCAACTGGCCGAGGCCGGAGCTGACAATGCCATCGTGCACGTTGGTGCGTTGGCCGAAGGCGCAGCGGAACATGGTCCCTATGATGTGATCATGATCCAGGGTGGTGTCGAAGATGTTCCTTCGGCGCTGCTCGAACAACTGCGCGATGGTGGCCGGATCGCCGCGGTCTTCATGACCGGCGCGCTCGGAGAGGTGAAGATCGGCCATAAGACAGGCGGCCAGGTTTCCTGGCGTTTTGCATTCAACGCGGGCGCCCCGGTACTGCCGGGCTTTGAAAAGGTTCGCGAATTCGCACTATAACCCGCCGGTGCAGAATATTCCCGCGTCCCGGGCAGGGGGCGCGGGGTGAGGCAAACCAACCGCGGCTGGCGGCGCGGCAAACGATAAGGCAACCGATGCGAAAGAAATTCTCGGTCCGTTTTTTGAAAACGTTTGTATATGTCGGCGCAGTTGCAGCGGCGCTGGCCGCGCCAAAATCCGCGGTGGCGGACAACCTGTCGGACGCCATGATAGGCGCCTACAAAACCAGCGGATTGCTGGAGCAAAACAGGGCGCTGCTGCGCGCCACGGATGAAAGCGTCGCTGTTGCGGTGGCGCGTTTGCGCCCGATCGTTGATTTTGCGATGACCGCAAGCCACCGCTACAGCCGGGGCATCTCCACCTTCGGGTTCCGCGACCACGATACCAATGGGCTTGATGTCGGTGTGTCGATGGAATGGCTGCTTTATGACGGCGGGGCCTCGCGGCTGGGTCAGCTGGCGGCGCAGGAAACGGTTCTGGCCACCCGTCAAAGCCTGCTGGATATCGAACAGCAAGTTCTGTTTTCCGCCGTTCAGGCCTATGTGAACGTGCTGTTGCAGCAGGACACCGTGCGCCTGCGGGGCAACAACCTGCGTCTTCTGCGCGAAGAACTGCGCGCCGCTCAGGACCGGTTCGAGGTCGGCGAAGTGACCCGCACCGATGTCGCCCTCGCCG
Organism: Phaeobacter sp. SYSU ZJ3003; assembly: GCF_041300735.1. Lineage (NCBI taxonomy): Bacteria > Pseudomonadati > Pseudomonadota > Alphaproteobacteria > Rhodobacterales > Roseobacteraceae > Phaeobacter > Phaeobacter sp. SYSU ZJ3003. The sequence continues at coordinate 41,570 of NZ_PXNU01000029.1, forward strand.
AAAGCCGTGTGGCAGCCGCGCAGGCCAGCCTCACCGAAAGCCAGGGCGATCTGCTGGAAGCCAAGGCGACCTATATCGAGGTTGTCGGCAACCCGATCAACGTGGTTGCAGGCCAACCGCCGCTGCCGCAGCGGGTGGCCTCGCTGCAGGCGGCCGAAAGTGTCGCCATGCGCAACCACCCGAGCCTTCTGGCGCGTCAGCATTCGGTGAAGGCGGCGCAGCATACTGCGGCCAGCAGCGAAAAGAACCTTGGCCCCAGCGTGCGCCTGCGCGCCGATGCAGGCCATACCTATGATCTGAACGGCAACGGCGACTCGGACACCTCCGGCGTCAGCCTGACCCTGTCCCAGCGGCTTTATGCGGGCGGCGGTCTTGCCGCTGCGCGGCGGGCAGATATTGCCCGGCTCGATGCCGAAAAAGGCGCGCTGATCTCCACCCAAAGGTCCGTCACCCAATCGGTGGCCGCGGCCTATGTGTCGCTCGAAGCGGCGCGGGCCAGCCTTGTGTCTTCGGTCGAGCGGGTGCGGGCGGCGCAGGTCGCATTCGAAGGGATCCGCGAAGAGGCCACGCTGGGCGCGCGCACGACGCTGGATGTTCTGCAGGCCGAGCAGGAACTTCTGGGCGCGCAGACCGCGCGGGTGCAGGCGCGGGCCAATCAGGCGCTGGCGGCCTATCAGTTGTTGCAGGCGCAGGGCCTGCTCACAGCCGAGCATCTGGGGCTCGCCGTCGAGATCTATGATCCGACCCTGTATTATAATCTGGTCAAGGACGCTCCGGCCCATATCAGCAAGCGTAGCAAGGATCTGGACCGGGTTCTGAAGGCTCTGGGCCGCGACTGACGCGCGTTCTGGCGCCGGACACCACCGGGAACAACTGAAAATTTACCCTAATTGTTGTGTGGCCGCCGTTCGGCGGCTACAGTTGTGTCACTGGCTAAAGTGGTGCTGATTATTATGTCCGAACCTGTGACACAGGCAGAAATCGAAGATGTCCTGTCCTCTATCCGTCGTCTCGTGAGCGAAGACGACAGAAAAGGGGCTGCCCGGGTCACCGGGGCTGAAGAATCTGCGTTGCCAGAGACGGAGCCAGCCGAACCACGGTCCGAGAAGGCGGCGACGCGACTTGTGCTGACGCCTGCGCTACGGGTGTCAGAGGCCAAGCCAGAGGCGGCCGACCCTATCGATACAGCATATGCGCGGGAGGTACCCCCTGAGGGTACCGACAGCAGCGCCAGTTCGATTCCCGCGGTGGAAGTCGAAACAGACCTCGCCTCGGTGGCCACTGATGAGACAGACGCAGGGGCGGTGGGGCAGGCCGTTGAACTGGCAGAAGAAACACCGGCAGAGGAAGCCCAGAGCACTTCCGATGAGGATGCCACTGATGCGGGGGAAGATGCGCCCTGGAAAGATCCCTGGGCGACCCTCTATCAAGCGGCGGGCGTAACCGGAGTTGAAGGCTTTCAGGATGCTTCTGATGAGGTAGAGGCGCAGTCTGAAGCCTCCCTGTCCGATGCAATGCTGGAAGAGACTGACCCAGCTGACCGGGTGTTCGCCGTTGTGCAGAAAATTACGGAGCTAGAAGCCAAGGTTGCGCGCTCCGAAGAGCAATGGGAGCCAGACGGCAGGTCCAGCGACCCCTATGCAGGCACCAACGTTGAAACGCTGCAATGGCAGGATCATCACGACGAGGATCCGGCATCTGAAGAGACAGCGGAAGAGGTGGTCTCCTGGCCCGAAAGCGAGGCCACCGCAGATACGGCTGAGGATGCAGGCCCAGAGTTCGGTCCGGCAACCGAGACTGAGCATGCAGACCCGGCGCGCGGCATTGCCGAAGAGGCCATCACCGTCGAAACGCTGGGCGCGCTGACCGAAGAGGACAGCTATCTGGACGAAGACAGCCTGCGCGAGTTGGTGGCCGAGATCGTTCGCGAAGAATTGCAGGGCGCGCTTGGTGAGCGCATCACCCGCAACGTCCGTAAACTGGTGCGCCGGGAAATCCACCGGGCGCTGGCCGCACAAGACCTGCTCTAACCTCCTGCGCTACGGCATTAGGTGGCATTGGTTGCCTCCTGAGTTACGGTCATGTCCCGTGTAAGCGGCGCCCCTGCCGAACATCAGGGCAGAGCGCTCCCGCCCGGATCGGGCATTTTTCAATTCCCCTCTCCCGTTGGGTCGGGCGCCGGGCTGCGCACGGCGCGGTCGCGCTCTGGCGCGGGCTGCTGCGCCTATGTGCGGGCGCTGACGGGCTGTGACAGCTGAAGCAGTTGATCAAGATCCATGTAGCGCTCCAGATGCGTCGCAAGGTCATCCAGAGCGGCATCAACGCCATCCTCGTAGGAGGTGCGGCTTTCGTGCCCCAGACCAGCCAGAAAGGCAGCACGGAAGGCGTCAGAACTGAACAACCCATGCAGATATGAACCGCGCACACGTCCATCCGGAGAGGCGGCGCCCTCGGCCCGGCCATCGACGCTGAGCCAGGGGCGGTCTGTATCGGGGCCACTGGTGCGTCCCATGTGGATCTCGTAGCCAGAGACCGGCAGGTTACCGTCCCGCGTGGTGGCCTCGCTCAGGGTCACGCGCTTGTCGCCCACCATGGTCGTATGCACGTCCAGCAGGCCAAGCCCGGCCACCTTGCCGGGGCGGCCGTCGACACCCTCCGGATCATCGATGGTTTGGCCAAGCATCTGATAGCCGCCACAAAGGCCCAGCACATGACCACCGCGCCGGTGGTGTGCAAGGATGTCGATGTCCCAGCCTTGGGCGCGCAGGAAGGTGAGATCGCCAATCGTGGATTTGCTGCCGGGGATCAGTACCAGATCCGCATCGCCGGGCAGGGCGCGCCCGGGGGGCACGATCTCGACCGTCACATCAGGTTCGGCGGCCAGCGGATCCAGATCATCGAAATTCGCCATCCGCTCCAGCTGTGGCACCACCACCTTGCAGGCGCCGCCCGCGCGGGAGGCGATGTCCATCATATCCTCGGCGGGCAGTTTCCAGGCGTCCCAGAACCAGGGAACAACGCCCAGTGATGGCCAGCCGGTGCGGGCCACGATATCGTCGCGCCCGCCGTCAAACAGGCTCAGATCGCCGCGAAACCGGTTCACGGCAAAGCCGACGATGCGTTCCAGATCCGCAGGCTCCAGCACCGCCTTGGTACCGACGATCTGCGCGATGACGCCGCCGCGGTGAATGTCACCCACCAGCACCACCGGCACCTCTGCCGCGCAGGCAAAGCCCATGTTGGCGATGTCGCGCGGGCGCAGGTTGGTTTCCGCCGGAGAACCGGCCCCTTCGATCAGCACCAGATCGGCGTCAGCTGCCAGGCGGTAATAGCTGTCGAGTACAGCCTCGAGCAGCCCCGATTTATCGCGCATGAAGGATCCGGCGCCCTGGGTTCCGCGCCGTTTTCCCTGAACGATAATCTGCGCGCCGGTATCGGTTTCGGGCTTCAGCAGCACCGGGTTCATATCCGTATGCGGCGCGCGCATGGCAGCGCGGGCCTGCAGGGCTTGCGCGCGGCCGATTTCGCCACCTTCGGGGGTGACAGCCGCGTTGTTCGACATGTTCTGCGGTTTGAACGGCGCCACCCGCAGGCCGCGCCGCGTATAGGCACGCGCCAGCCCCGCAACCAGAAGCGATTTTCCGACATTGCTGCCGGTGCCTTGGATCATCAGTGCCCGTGCCGTCATGCGCCTGCCCCACCGCTCACACTCGTTCGCGCAGACAGTTGCAATGTGGGCGGGCGCAGGTCAACGGCAATCGAAGGCATTGCCTGATCGGATGGCCGGGCAGGGGCCTGCGGAAGCTGTGCGAAGATATTGGGGGGGCAGGAGGTGCACACCAGGTGCACAGGAGGTGTACGGAAAGCGCAGGCGAAAAAAAGCGGAGCCACAAAAGAAAAACGCGCCCCCCAGGACGCGCTTTTCTGTGTCTCAATGGCAGCTTAGATCAGGCAGCTTCGGCCTGTGCAGCATTGCGGCGCTCGCTTTCTTCACGCGACAGTGCGACCGAAGTCCGCACGCCACGACCGACGAATTCCATCAGCCCTTCGACCACGCGCTCGTTCGGGTCGATCCCGGCGCAGGAAAGGACTTCACGGCCATCGCGAGAGCGCGCCCACCGCGCGATCTGCTCGGGGCCGTTCCCGTATTTCTTGTCGTCAGCGATGGCGTCGTCCAATGCGGCCAGCACCACGGCGGCAAAAAGTTTGCGTGCGCGGTTGCCTTGCTCGTTATTGTAAGCGGTGCCGTCAACGAAATCTCGCATCCCGTTTCCTTTGTTGTTCTTGCTATTGCAATTTCGGCGTGGCGCTCCTTATGACGGAACTATGACGATTCGGATAGCCCGTAGATGCATAGCTTTCATGCGATTTGTGCATAGCTTGCCGGGGGTGCCCACGAGATATCGTTGTCTTGCCAGCCGAGTCCACGCCAGATATAGGGGCAGTTAAGAGTTCATCAACCACCCGAGAGGGATTTTTCCGATGCCCAAGATCAACGGTAACGAAATCCGCCCTGGCAATGTTCTGGAGCACAACGACGGTCTGTGGGCCGCTGTGAAGGTCGATCACGTCAAACCCGGCAAGGGCGGCGCCTTTGCTCAGGTCGAGCTGCGCAACCTGCGTAACGGCTCCAAGCTGAACGAGCGGTTCCGCAGCGCCGACAAGGTCGAACGTGTGCGCCTTGAGCAGAAAGACCAGCAGTTCCTGTATGAAAACGACGGCATGCTCGTGTTCATGGATACCGAGACTTATGAGCAGATCGAACTGCCCGCCGATCTGCTGGGGGATCGTCGCCCGTTCCTGCAGGATGGCATGACCATCGTTGTCGAGTTCTACGAGTCCGAAGCTCTGAACGCCACCGTGCCGCAGAAAGTTACCTGCAAGATCGTCGAAACCGAGCCGGTTGTAAAAGGCCAGACGGCTGCGAATTCCTTCAAGCCCGCGATCCTTGATAACGGTGTCAAAGTCATGGTGCCGCCCTTCGTCGGTCAGGACGAGATGATCGTGGTGAACACCGAAACCATGGAATACTCCGAGCGCGCCTGATCCGGCCTGCTGCATTGAAGCTATAATGCCCCGCGCAGTCCTGCGCGGGGTTTTCTTTTGCATAACGTCTTTGCGTTCTTTGCGGTCAGTCGAGCGACAGGCTGAAGCCGCAGACATCCATCATCTTGCCATAGGCCGCCGTGAACCCGGCGAGAGAGGCGTGGAAGATGGTGCGTCCGCCCGCCTCGATCACCATGCTGCTGCCCTTTTTCATGGCCTTCAGGACCGGCCGGTTGTTGGGCAGGTTGATCGCGGCCTCGGCGTGCGCAAGACCTTCATTCGTGAGCGTGACGAAGGCGGCGCCGGAAAAGATGGTGCCGGTGTCGACGCGGAACTGGATGACCTGACCGTCCTGCATCTGCGTGGTGTAATGGCGCGGCGCGGTTTCGCTGATCACCGGGTATGGATAGAAATCCGGCGGGCCGACATCGCCGTCCGACACCTCAAGGCGCAGCACCGGGTCGCCATCGCCGCCGGTCGAGGCCGCACAGGTGCGGCGCAGGTCTTCGCCAGTGTCGATCTGTTTGCTCCAGACGCGCCAGTCCTTGTATTCCCAGTAATCGGCTGCACCTGCCTGCAGGGGCAGGCTGGTCAGGGCCAGCAGAAAAATCGCACGCATTTGAGTAATCCCTCAGTGATACCGTCGCCGCCATAACATGCCGACGTCTGAGTAACTAAACCCAACAGGTTAAATGAGGCTTGCGTGCTATAGGGCCGCCTATTCGGACCAGGAGAGCCGGGCCTCGCCCGCCTGCAAGTCTTTGTCCCTGGCACGGTCATAGCGCAGATAGGCAATTGCCTTGCCACCGCTTTGCGTGAAAAGGGTGCCTGCGGCCTTGTCTCCGGCGGTGATATCGGTGCCCACGGGGGCAGAACCTTCGATTTCCACGATCTGCAGCCCCTTACGCAGCTCGGTCTTGTGTTTCATCCGGGCGGTCACCTCTTGCCCGACATAGCAGCCCTTGCGGAAATCGACCCCGTTTAGCGCCTCGAACCCGGCCTCAAGGATATAGCTGTCCGGCGTCAGTTCGACGCCGCTTTCGGGTATGCAATGGGCGATGCGCAGGGCATCCCAGTCGCTGCCGTCATCGCCGCCCTCGGCGCCATAAAGGCGCCAGCCCATATCCGGGTGGCGCGGATCGGCAAAGGCGCCTTCGGGGGCGGGGCCGGTGCCTCGGCGCACCTGCAGATCTGTGACCTCGATCTGAACATCTGCACGCAGGCGGTACATCGACAGGCGTTTCATCAGCCCTTCGGCCAGATCCGCATCTACATCCAGCAACACATCTGCACCGTCAGGTGCCAGAAAGAAATCGGCCAAATATTTGCCCTGCGGCGTCAGCATCGCGGCATAGACCAGCACGTTCTGGTCCAGTTTTGCGACATCGTTGGTGACCAGCCCCTGTAGGAAGTCACGGGTGTCGGGGCCGGACAGGCGAAGAATTGTGCGGGCACTCATGTCTGTTCTCCAGTTGATGGGGGCGGATCAGCAGATCACCATGTTCTTGTTTCAGCAAGTGATATAGAAATCACAGCCGAGTTGAACAGGAAACTGCCCATGCCCGCTCCGATCAGTATCGTGATCCCGACACTCAATTCCGAGGCGGAACTGCCCGGCTGCCTTGAGGCGCTGATGGAAGGGTTGGCCTCAGGACTGATCCGGGAGTTGGTGATCTCGGATGGCGGATCGCAGGATCACACGGCCACCATTGCCGAAGAGGTCGGTGCCGAACTGCAGAGCGGCGCGCCGTCGCGGGGCGGACAGCTGCGCCGGGGCTGCGAAGCGGCACAAGGCGACTGGCTGCTGATCCTGCACGCCGATACCCGACTGTCCGCGGGCTGGAGCGATGCGGTGTCCCGCCATCTGGAGCAGGGCGAAGGCAGGCCGGGGTATTTCCGCCTGGCGTTCCGGGCCCGGGGGCTGCGCCCCGCGCTGGTTGCAGGCTGGGCGAACCTGCGGGCGCGCCTGTTTGGTCTGCCCTACGGCGATCAGGGGCTGCTTGTGCGCCGCAGAGATTATGAGGCAATGGGCGGCTACCCCGATCAGCCATTGATGGAGGATGTTGCCCTGTCGCTGCGCCTGAAGGGTCTTGTCGAGATCCCGGTTCAGGCGCGGACCTCGGCCGCGCGATACGAGCGCGACGGCTGGCTGCGGCGCGGCGCCCGCAATCTCTGGACACTCGCGCGTTATGCCCTTGGCGTCAGCCCAGAGCGGCTGGCGCGGGCCTACCGCAAATAACCCTCTGCTTCTTTACCGGAAGACCCGGCGCCAGACTCGCCGGAACAGACCGGATTGATCCGCAGACTGCTGCGCCGCCAGAGGCTGCGCCATATTGAGGTCTTCGCGTTCTACCAGCGTCTTGCCGTCCTGGAATTGCAGGCGATAGAGATCGGCGTAGATCCCACCGCGCTCCAGCAGCTCGGCATGGGTGCCCTGATCCATCACCTCGCCGCGCTCCATCACCACGATCTTGTCCGCGTTGCGGATGGTGGACAGGCGGTGGGCGATGACCAGCGTGGTGCGCCCGCCCGACAGCCGGTCCAGCGCCTGCTGCACGACCTTTTCCGATTGCGCGTCCAGCGCCGAGGTCGCCTCGTCTAGCAGCAGCACTGGCGTGTCGCGTAGCAGGGCGCGCGCGATCACCACCCGCTGCCGCTGCCCGCCTGACAAGGCAGAACCGCGCGGCCCAACAAGCGTCTCAAGACCATTGGCCAGCTTGGGCAGGAAGTCAGACACATGGGCGGCGTCTAGGACTTCTTTCAGGCGCTCCTCGCTAACATCCGTGCGTCCCAGAAGGATGTTTTCCCGCAGGGTTTCATCAAACAGCAGCGCCTCTTGTGAGACCACCGAGAACAGGCCGCGCAGGTCCTCGAAGGCGAGATCGCCCACCGGGGTGCCGCCAATGGTGACCAGTCCGGATTGCGGATCGACCAGCCTTGTCAGCAGGTTGAAAATGGTGGATTTACCGGCGCCCGAGGCCCCGACAAGCGCCGTGGTCTTGCCCGGCTCGGCGATCAGCGACAGATCCTTCAGGATCGTGGTGTCGCCATAGTTCAGTGTGACGTGATCCAAACGCACCTCGGGCAGGCCCTTTGGCGCGGCCACGGGCTTCACCGGCGGCAGCAGCTTGATCGGCGCGTCCAGCAACTCCTTGATGCGCTCCATCGCGGCGGCGGCGCTTTGCCAGGTGCCACTGATGGAGGCGAGGCGGCGCATCGGGTCAAAGGCCAGACCGATGGCGGTGAAAAAGCTCATGAACTGGCCGACAGTCTTTTCGCCGCTAATGATTTCCTGCCCGCCGTACAGAACCACGCCCATGACACCGAGACCGGCCATGATATCGATCATGCCGGTGATCGAGGCGGTGCCAAAAGAGGCGCGCACTTCGGAGCGCACGAATTGGTCCATATGGGTGCTGAACCGGCGCGCCTGATACTGTTCCAGGCTGTTCAGCTTGATCGGCACGATGCCGTGGAAAATCTCGTCCAGCCGCGTCGCCAGCGAGGCACCAAGATCGCGCGCGGTGGCGGCTTTCTTGCGGACATAGCGTTGCAGCGCCGAGATCGGCAGCAACAGGAGGGGCAGGCCGATCAGCATGATCGCGGTCCAGCGCCAGTCGACGCTGATGGCAACGCCAAGGACGGCCACCATCTGTGCCATGTCGCGGCCCGCACCGGTGATCAGCGCCTGCCAGACCTGATTGATCGCCATGACGTCGCTTTGAACGCGCTGGATCAGGAAGCCCGGTGGGTGCACCTGGTGAAAGGCCGGATCCTGCCGGATCAGCCGGTCCAGCATGTCCTTGCGCATGTGCGCAGCCGAGGTCTGCGAGATCTTCGACAGGATGACCTTTTGGCAGACGCTGGCGACACCGCGCAGGGAAAAGATGATCAGAAAGGCCAGGCTGACCCAGAACAGGGCGTCGGAATTTCCGGCGACAAAGACCAGATCGAACATCGGCTGCATCATGTAGCTGAGCGCACCAACAGTGCCGCCTTCGATCAGCATAAAGATCACCGCAAGGCCCAGCAGGCCCATGTAATGGCGCAGATAACCGCGCCACAGCCAGATGATCAGCTCTTTCGAGGAGGTGTGTTTGCGGGTCATGCAGGACGGTTCCGGCTGGTGTATTTGCAGGATGTGCGGGTCATGCGGCGCTTTCTGTTTTTGACCCGGGCCATTTAAGCAGCTGAGGCTTTAGGCGCAAGCTTTGCGCCATGCCCGGTTGATGGGCAGTCCCGCTGCACTGCACCCATTGTGGAATTGACCTTCCTCTGCCGCATTGTACTGTACCGGAAATTTGAGCGCGAACCGGCCCCAGGCCCAGGGTTCCATTGCAGGGAAGATCAAAAATGAGCGGGACTTTAAACCTATCGGCAGGGCGATCCTATCTGGCGATCCCGGGACCTTCGGTGATTCCGGATCAGGTGCTGCAGGCGATGCACCGTCCGTCACCCAATATCTACGCGGGCGAGCTGGTGGATATGACCGCGACACTGATCCCGGATCTACGCCGGGTGGCGCGCACGAAGCATCACGCGGCGATCTACATTTGCAACGGTCATGGCGCCTGGGAGGCTGCCCTTTCGAATGTGCTGCAGCCGGGGGACAAGGTGCTGGTCCCGTCCTCGGGGCGGTTTGCTATCGGTTGGTCGGAAATGGCTGAGGGGCTGGGCATTGACGTGGAGGTCATCGACTTTGGCAACCATGCGCCCTGGGATCTGGCCCGTGTGGCCGAGCGGCTGAAGGCGGATACCAGCCATCAGATCAAGGCGGTGCTGGGGGTGCATGTCGATACCTCCAGTTCGATCCGTAACGACGTACCCGGCCTGCGCGGGGTTCTGGATGCGGAGCAGCACCCGGCGCTGTTGATGGCCGATTGCATCGCCTCGCTGGGCTGTGACCGGTTCGAGATGGACGACTGGGGCGTCGATGTCATGGTCACCGGCAGCCAGAAGGGACTGATGGTCCCGGCGGGGCTGGCCTTCGTGTTCTTCAACGACAAGGCCGCCACGGTGCGCGCCGCGATGCCGCGGGTCAGCCGCTACTGGGACTGGACCCCGCGCGCCAACCCGGAAGAGTTCTACCAGTATTTCGGCGGCACCGCGCCGACCCATCATCTTTATGGGCTGCGGGCCTCGCTCGACATGATCCATGCCGAAGGTATCGAAAACGTCTGGGCACGGCATGCGCAGCTGGCCCGTGCGATCTGGGCGGCGTGTGAGGCCTGGGGGCAGGACGGACCCATGGCAATGAACGTGACCGATCCCGCGCTGCGTTCTCATGCGGTGACGGCACTGCGTCTGGGCGGATCGCGCGCGACGCAGCTGCGGGAGTGGCTGGAGCAGACCCTGGGGCTGACATTGGGGATCGGCCTTGGCATGGCGCCGCCGCGCAGCCCGGAATGGCACGGGTTCTTCCGGCTGGGCCATATGGGCCACCTGAACGGTCACATGGTCATGGGGCTTCTGGGCGGTATCGAGGCGGGCCTGCGCGCCCTTGATATTCCCCACGGCGCCGGGGCGCTGGATGCGGCGGCTGCAGTTCTGTCCGAAGCCGGGCAAAAGGCGTCCTGAGAGGGCGTGAACCAAAACAGTTGATCAGACGGGGTCTTGTCCCCGTCTGAGGTCAGGCTCGCGTTTCAGGTTCTCATCTCGAGGCGCGTGATCATGTGGTTGATCAGCGCGGCCAGTAGCAGCACCGGCACCATGCCGTAGAGCAGCCAGAGGGTGAAAAAGATCCACGGCATGTTGATGACGGCAAAACGCAGGGTGGTTTCCAGCAGATCCGGTGCCTGCGCCGCCGCCTGACGCGGCTGTTTCCGTGCGGTTTTGTCCTGTTGCATGATGCAGTTCCCAAACGCGATGTGACGTGGTTCGGGCTCAAGACTGACATAATTCGGTGAATGCGGCGTAAAGCGCCCTGCGGCCAGTCGGTCGCAGGGTTTGATCCCCTTCGATCAAGCCTGCCGTGCGCGCTCCAGCGCGATGGGCAGCGCCTTGGCAAAGGCATCCAGATCCTGGGGACGGCCACAGCTGACACGGATGCAACGGTTTTGCGGCGCGGCGAAGGGCATGCGTACAAAAACGCCCTGATCCACCAGCCCGTCCAGTACCGCCTTGGCAAAGGCTCCGTCCTGTCCACAATCAATAGCAACGAAATTGGTGGCTGAGGGCAGGGCAGTCAGCCCGTTCTCACTGGCGATCTCTCCAATGCGGGTCCGGGCCACTGCGATCTCATTCGTCACATGCGCAAGCCAGTCCTGATCCAGCAGCGCCGCCAATGCGCCCGCCTGCGCCATGCGGTTCATGCCGAAATGGTTGCGCACCTTGTTGAAGGCCGAAATCAGATCCGCCTGCGCCATGGCATAGCCAACGCGGGCGCCCGCCATGCCATAGGCCTTGGAAAAGGTGCGCATGCGGATGACGCGGGTATCGTTGATGTCGATCGGCGCTGCGGTGCCTTCGGGCGCGCATTCCACATAGGCTTCGTCCAGCAACAGCAGGCAGCCATCGGGCAGGTGATCCAGTGCGGCAACGATATCGGCGCCGCTGTGCCAGCTGCCCATCGGGTTGTCGGGGTTGGCAAGGTAGACCAGCTTGGCATCGACCTCCGCAGCCTTGGCAAACAGGGCCTCGGGATCTTCGTGGTCGTCGCGATAGGGGACCGTGTGCAGTGTGCCGCCAAAGCCCGCGACGTGGTAATTAAATGTCGGATAGGCGCCCAGCGATGTCACTACGTGATCGCCGCTGGTCACCAGCATGCGTACCAGATAGCCAAGCAGCCCGTCGATGCCTTCGCCGACCAGAATATTCTCAGGCGCGACGCCGTGGAACGTCGCGAGTTCCATGCGCAGATCATAGCTTTGCGCGTCGCCGTATTTCCAAATCTCGCCCGCTTCGGCCTGCATCGCGGCGATCGCCTTGGGCGAGGGGCCGAAGATATTCTCATTGGCGCCAAGGCGGGCGGCAAAGGGCGCGCCGCGCTCACGCTCCTGCGTTTCGGGGCCAACAAAGGGCACGGTTGCAGGCAGGGACTGGGTAAGCGGGGTATAACGAGGTGTGGTCATGCGGGCAGATAACGTGAACCGGCCCGCCGCATCAAGTGGGCATGGCGGCAGCGAATGTCGCAGGTTCTGCGGGTGGCAAGCCTTGCAGAGGGCGCCTGGGCAGCGCAGACTGGCGCCAGTTTTGGGAGAATTTAACGATGCGCATTTTTCTGGGCGTGCTGGCGCTGGGGCTGGCCTACCTTCTGTTCTGGCCGGTACCGGTCGAACCTGTGTCCTATGACCCGCCCAAGGGGCCGGGTTTTACCGGAGAGTTTGAGGAAAACACCGCCCTTGAGGGCGCGCAAAAGGTGGTCCTGCCCAATGGCGCCATCGGTCCCGAAGATCTGGCGGTGATGCCGGATGGGACGGTCTACACCACCGATCTGGACGGGAACCTTTATCGCATTGATGGCGACCAACCCGAATTGGTGGAGGCGCTGGGCGGGCGGCCGCTGGGGCTGAAGGCCGGGCCGGATGGCGCGCTTTATATCGCCGACAGTTTCCGTGGCATCATGCGCTGGAACGGCCCCGGCACGCTGGAAACCCTGGTGAGCGAGATTGACGGTGCCCCGGTGATCTATGCCAACCAATTGGATGTGGCGCGCGATGGCACGATCTATTTCTCCAATTCCTCGGACCGGTTTGATCCGGAGACCATGGGCGGCACCAAACCCACCTCGGTGCTGACCGTCTGGGAACAGTCCGACACGGGCTACGTGGCCCGCCGCACCCCCGATGGCACGGTTGAGAAAATCGCCACCGGGTTTGTCTATACCAACGGTGTTGCCCTGTCGCCGGATGAGGATTTCCTGCTGATCAACGAAACGGGCCGCGCCCGGGTGCATCGGTTGTGGTTGACCGGTCCCAACGCCGGGCAGCAGGAACTGTTTCTCGGCAACTTGCCGGGCTATCCGGATAACCTTGAGGCGCAGGGCGATGGCACCTTCTGGCTGGCCTTTGCAAGCCCGCGCGTGCCGTCCGAAGTGCTGATGCCCTATCCCTTCCTGCGCAAGGTGCTGTGGCGGCTGGGACCGAAGGTGCGCCCGGCGCCGATCCATCGCGGCATGATCATGCAGTTCGATGCGGATGGTAACATTCTACGCACCCTGCAGGATCCTGCGGGCGGGCTGGGGATCACCACTGGCGGGCGCATTGTCGGCGACCGGCTTTATGTGATGACGCTGGACAGTGACAGTTTCGCGCGGCTGCCGGTGGCGGATCTGCCGCCGATCCTGCGCTAGGCCGGTTCGTCCCGATCCAATCTGCCCCGGCGTTAGTCTGGATCGCGGCGGCGTTGCGGTGCAGTCTGGCGCAAACCGAAAGCAGGAGGAACCGCAGATGGCACGGGTATCCGTCGAGTACAAAGACCACATCGCCCATGTGACGCTGACGCGCGGGGACAAGATGAACGCGCTGGACGATGAGATGATCAAGGGGATCATCGCCGCTGGGCACGAGGTCGCCGCCTCCAAGGCGCGGGCCGTGGTGCTGGCGGGGGAGGGTAAGGCGTTTTGCGCCGGGCTTGACCTGATGAGCTTTGCCAAGATGGGGCAGATGGATCCCGAAGAATGGCTGATGGCCCGCAGCTTTGACGATGCAAACGAGGTGCAGGAGGTTGCGATGGCCTGGCGCCGGGTACCGGTGCCGGTGATCGCGGCCGTGCAGGGCGTCTGCTTTGGCGGCGGTTTGCAACTGGCGCTGGGCGCGGATATCCGCATCGCTGCGCCGGATGCGCGGTTTTCGGTGATGGAGATGAAATGGGGCATCGTCCCCGATATGGGCGGCATGGCGCTGTTGCCCCGGCTGCTGCGCTCGGACGTGCTGCGCCGCCTGACCTATACCGCCGAAGTGTTCGAGGCTCCGCAGGCGCTGGACTGGGGGCTGGTGACCGAAGTGTCCGACGATCCCCTTGCCTCTGCGCAGGCGCTGGCGGCAGAGATCGCAGGCAAGAACCCCGAAGGCATCCGCGCGGCCAAACGGCTGATCGGTGTGGCCGAAACCGCCGATCAGGCCGCAGTGCTGATGGAGGAAAGCCGCGAGCAAGTGGCCCTGATCGGCACGCCCAACCAGATGGAGGCCATCGCAGCGCAGATGCAGAAACGCCCGCCGCAGTTCAAGGACTGATAGGCGCGCCCTGAGGCGGCAACCGCGCCTTGTGCAACAGCTTGGGCCAGATGGCATTGACCGCGGTGAGATCCTGAACCCCGAGCCCGGACAGGCAGGCGATGCTTGTCCGCTCAGGGTTCTTGCAAGTACCTGCCTTCAGCGCCGCGCCGATCTCGGTCAGATCCGTCGCGGCCATCAGTCCGGATCGGATCGCACGGTGCGGCGCGCCAAAAGCCAGGCCTGACGCGTGCGCATCGACAAAGACCTGCGCCTGCGACAGGGCCACGGGATCAATTTCGCATTTGGTTTCGTCGTCTGATCCGACCGAAGTGATATGTTGGCCGGGGCTGAGCCAATCGGCATGGATCAGCGGTTGTTTTGCTCCGGTGGCGGTCAGGATCACATCGGAGGACCGGGCGGCCTGTTCCAGATCATCGGCGACCTCAAACCGCACCCTGGCAAAGTGTGCCTGCAACTTATCCACCAGCGCCTGCGCCTTTGCCCGCACCCGCCCCCAGACCTGAACCGAGGTCACGGGACGTACCAAAAGCAGCGCCTCAACCTGCAGCCGCGCCTGCGTGCCGGTGCCGATGACGACGGCGTGTTGCGCCCGGTCGGCGACCAGAAGATCGGCCACGACCGCGCCAGCGGCGGCGGTCCGGTAATCCGAGATCAGATGATCATCTTGCAGGATAGCAACTGGCCTGCAGGTCTGGCTGTCGAACACCACAATCATTCCGCTCGACGGCGGTGCGCCGATGTTGGCGAGATCCTGCGACCATCCCGCCATCTTGACCGTGAAAATGGGGCAGCCTGCAAGCGTCGCGGATTTCACATGAATGTCTGCGCCCGGTGATGGGTAGAGCACCTGGACAGGCGCTGTTGCCGTCCCGTCGGACAGCGCGCGAAAGGCCTGTTTCGCGGAGGGTATCAGATCCGCGACAGACATATGGGGGCGAATATCCTCTGCGGTGTAGATCGGGATCATGGCGCGCTGATCTCTCCGGTTCCGACAAAGGCGACCTCGCCCGCAACGGTGACATGGCTGATGGCATCAGGGGTGCCATAGGGGGTCACGAGCAGGGCGCTGGGCCGTCCAATGTAGTGGCCTTGCGTCAGGGTAAAGGTGTAGTCCGCCTGCACAAGTCCATGTTTCAATGCATAGGCGCCGATGACGCCACCGGCACTGCCGGTGGCGACGTCCTCAAGCAGACCGTCGTTGTTCCAGTGGCGGCCTTCGAAGCTCTTGGTGTCGAAAAGATAGGCGAATTCGGCGCCAACGGTCCGCAGCCTGTCCTCAAGATCAGGAACCATGATCCGGGCCTCACGTAGTCCGCCGGTCACGGGGACCACCAGGTACTTCAACCCCGTCGATATGATCTCAAGTGGCAGAGGCGACAGGTAGTCGGGGGGTAGGTTGAAGGCTTCGGCGAAGGCGGTGCGGCTGTCGTCCGGCACGGTGCCCAGGAAGTCGGGCTGTCCCTGATTCAGCGTTCCGAAATAGCGTCCGGCGCGGGCCATGGTGGTCACGCGCACTGATCGGTTGCCCTGCAGGGTGAAGGTCCAGGATTTTTGCCCGGGCGCCCCGCATTGCATATGAAGGCTACAGGCCGCTCCGATGATCGGATGGCCAGCAAAGGGCAGTTCCTCACTCAGGTCAAAGACCCGCGCTTCGATCTGGCCTTCGGTTTCCGTCAGGAAGATGGATTCGAAATGACGAAGCTCCTGCGTCATGGTCAGCATCTGTGCGGCGCTGAGGCCCGCACTATCGGGAAAAACCGCAAGACTGTTGCCGGAGTAGGGGCGGGATGCGAAGACATCACAATGGACAAAGTTGTAAGAGCGGTTGCACTGTGACATGACTGACCTGCATAGTGGAGAATCTATATAGATGATTGACTATACGTCTGCTGATTTGCTGTCAACGGCCGCCGCGTTGAAGGCGCTGGCCAATGAGAACCGGCTGCAAATTCTGCACTGGCTCAGCGATCCGGAGCGGCATTTTCCGCCACAGGAGGATGGTGATCTGGTCAGAGACGGGGTCTGTGTAGGGTTCATCACCGAGAAGATCGGGCTGCGACAGCCGACGGTGACGAACCATATGCGAATCTTGCAAGAGGCCGGGCTGGTGACCAGCAAGAAGATCAAGAACTGGGTGTTTTACAAACTGGTCCGTAGCCGGGCCGATGCCATCCTGGCCGACGCCGCCCACCTGTGGGAAGAACCGGAATAGGCCACAAGCCACAGGGGCAGTGATCGCACTGCGGGATATTGAGACGGATCAAG
Organism: Phaeobacter sp. SYSU ZJ3003; assembly: GCF_041300735.1. Classification (NCBI taxonomy): domain Bacteria; kingdom Pseudomonadati; phylum Pseudomonadota; class Alphaproteobacteria; order Rhodobacterales; family Roseobacteraceae; genus Phaeobacter; species Phaeobacter sp. SYSU ZJ3003. The sequence goes on from NZ_PXNU01000029.1 coordinate 58,057, forward strand.
GACGCCAGGAGGGAAACCGATCAGACAAGGCCTATGAAATCGCTATTTCTCATACTGCTTTACGTTGCTGTGGTCATATCGCCGCTTGTGGTCTCTGCGATTTTCGGGGGACCGCCGCGCTCTTTCGGGGCTGAACTGGGCACCGGGCTGGGGATGCTCGCCTACGCCATGATCCTGGCCGAATTCGTCTTGTCTGGCCGGTTCAGGCGGGTGTCGTCCGAGATCGGTATGGATGTGACCATGCGGTTTCATCAGGTCATGGCGCGGGTGGCGCTGGTGCTTGCGCTGCTGCACCCTTTTTTCTACGGCGGCAGCCTTGTCGGCGGGCAACGGCCCTGGGATCAGACGCGGGTTTTGACCGTGACGACCGATTTTTCCGCCCTGTCGACCGGGATTGTCGCCTTCCTGCTGCTGCCCGCACTGGTGGCGTTGGCTGCCTTTCGCACGCAGCTGGATTACAAGTACGAGACCTGGCGCCTGATGCACGGGGTTGGCGCGGTGCTGATCGCCGGTGCCTTGCTGCATCATGCTCTGGCAGCGGGGCGTTACAGTGCTGACCCTGCCATGGTCTGGCTCTGGGGTGGGATGACCGCCGTGGCGGTGGGATCGCTGGTCTGGGTCTATGTGGTTGAGCCGCTGCGGGCGCGGCCCTGGCGGGTGGCCAAGATCAAACGCCTGACGCCCCGGCAATGGGGCCTGACCCTGAGGCCGGAAGGGCACGATGGGCTGCGCTACAAGGCCGGGCAGTTTGCCTGGCTGAACATTGGTCACTCGGCCTTCTCGCTTGATGAAAACCCGTTCTCGATCAGCTCCGCCCCGGCTGCGGGGGCAGAGGTCTCTTTCGTGATCAAGGAACTTGGCGATTTCACCGGTTCTCTGGACCAGGTGAAGCCGGGTATGCGCGCCTATCTGGATGGTCCCTATGGCAGCATGTCGGTTGAGGGGCGGTCAGAGCCGGGGATTGCATTGATCGCGGGCGGCGTTGGTATCGCACCGATGCTGAGCATTCTGAACCAGATGCGCCTGACCGGGGATTCGCGCCGGGTCCGATTGATCTACGGCAACCGCCTTGAAGAGCAGATCGTGTTCAGGGAGGACCTGCCGCGCGAGGATACGATTCTGGTACTGTCAGAGCCACCTGTGGGCTGGCAGGGGGAGACCGGGATGATCGGCCCAAACCTGTTGGATGGGAGTTTCACGGATGATGAGTTTGCAGAGTGGCTGTTCGTTCTCTGCGGGCCGCCGATCATGATGGATACGGTCGAGGATCACCTGATCGCACGTGGCGTCTCATCCGGCCGAATCCTGTCAGAAAGGTTCGACTATGGCTGAGTTCCTGCGAAACCGACCAATGCGGCGCCGGGTGGCTCTGGCGATCCGGGCGGTGGTCATTGTGGTCCTGTTGGCGCTGCTGGTCTTTGTCCTGCGATAGGGTGGAGCGCCCTTGTCAGTCCAGATCCGTCCAGGGCCAGGGTTTGACCTTGCTGGCGGCGGTCTGATAGCGCGCCGCCTTTGCTACCCAGATGCCAAGGTCCGTGCCGAACTCTGCCAGCCGTTCGTTTGGCTGCTTGTTGTTGAGCAACATCACCACGAACTGAATGACAGTCACCACGCCCAGCACCGTCTGCGCCAGTGAGATCAGGACGGCGATGATCAGCATGTAGATCAGCCGTGTCAGCAGGCCATCCTCGCCCTCGGGCTCAAATTGTTCGCCGTGCAGACGGCCGTCAATCTTGTCGTCGTCACTTCGTGCCATCGTAAATCCCGCTGGGTGGTTCCTGATGCAAATCATCATGCCCGTGGCTGTTGCCCGGAGCTGCAATACTAGAAACAGGATTTCACATCCGGGACAAAAGGAAAAGGCCGCGCCTGATATCAGACGCGGCCCGGATCTTTTGCCGTTAGCGCGCCTTACAGCGACGCGTCATAGATCTTGGAAATATTCGCGCCAAGGGCGGCATTATACTCCGCATCGCTCATCGACACATTCAGACCTTCGGTCAGCGCGCGGCTGAAGGAGGCGATCATCTTGGGGTTCTGGGACAGTTTCGCGCAGGCATCGTCGGTGCTGTAGCCGCCGGACAGGGCAACAACGCGCACCACCTCGGGGTGGTCGGCCAGATCATCATAAAGACCGGCTTCGGTCGGGATGGTCAGCTTCAGCGCAACCTTGGTGCCGCTCGGCAGGGCGTCTAGCGCGGCTTTCAGCTCGGTCTTCAGGATGGCTTCGGCTTCGGCCTTGGTCGCGGAGTGGATGTCGACCTCGGGCTCGATGATCGGAACCAGTCCGGCGGCGGCGATCTGCTTGCCCACTTCGAACTGCTGGGCGACCACATTCTTGATGCCGGTTTCGTTGGCTTCCTTGATGACCGAGCGCATCTTGGTGCCAAAGATCCCCGCTGCCACGGCCCGCGCCAGAAGCGCGCCCAGATCAGGCATCGGTTTCATCATCTGGGCGCCGTCCTGTTCGTCGGCCAGACCCTTGTCCACCTTCAGAAAGGGCACTACGCCGCATTTTTCCCACAGGTAGGTGGGGACCTGAATGCCATCAATTGCATTGTCCATCGTCTTTTCGAACAGGATCGCGCCAAGGATCTTGTCGCTGTTGAAATCCGGCGCGGTGATGATCCGGGCGCGCATTTTCTGGATCTCGCCAAACATCTCATCATCGTTCGAATAGGCGTCTTCCATCACACCATAAAGCGCCAGCGCCTTGGGGGTGGAGCCGCCCGACTGATCCAACGCGGCGATGAAGCCCTTGCCCTTTGCAATACGGTCAAACTGTTCCTGCTTGGTGGACGTCTCTTGCGCCATGGGTCGGGATCTCCGCGAATATCTGTTGGACTATTTCCAACCGTCTATACCGTGCCCGTGAACAGAAACAACTGGCCTGTCATACGGTTGCGCTAACAGTGTGAGCGATTGCGCTAACGGAAGAAGGATTTACGCGCATCCCGCGCCATGCCCCAGCGCAGTTCCAGATCCGCGATACGGGCCATGGCTGCGCGGCGCTCCTCTGCATCGGTCAGTGTGGCGTATTCCGCCCGGGCTGCGTCGAGTTCTTTCTTGAGCGTGAATTCTTCGGGAACCGCGCCTGCCTCGGCCATCACCCGCAATCCCGCCGCTAAACCGGGATCAACCAGTTCCTGTCCGGTGCGGTCGGGTAGGGGTTTGCCTTCGCCCTCAAGCCCCGCATGAGTGGCAGAATGGGGTGGACCGCAGCCAGTTGCAAGAACGGTATAGTGTCGCGGGGACTGTGCAGGGAGAAATGCAAAACGGCAGACGTTTAGGTCTGCCGTTTGCTGAATTTGGTTTGTCACTCTGGTTTTAAACCAGACGCGAGGTTTCCTTGGCCGCGCGCACGAAGTCCTTGAACAGGGGATGCGGCGCAAAGGGTTTGGATTTCAGTTCCGGGTGGAACTGCACGCCGATGAACCACGGATGGTCGGACCATTCCACGATTTCCGGCAGGCGGCCATCCGGCGACATGCCGGAGAATTTCAGCCCGCAGGCTTCCAGCTGGTCCTTGTATTTGATGTCCACCTCATAGCGGTGGCGGTGACGTTCCTCGATGTGGGTGCTGCCATAGACTTCGGCCACTTTGGAGCCTTCGGCCAGCGTCGCATCATAGGCGCCCAGACGCATGGTGCCGCCCTTGTCGTCATCGGCCTTGCGGCTGACCTTGTGGTTGCCCTGTACCCATTCCTTGAGGTGGTAGACGACGGGTTCAAACCGTTTCTTGCCTGCCTCGTGGTCGAATTCCTCAGAACCGGCCTCGGTTATCCCGGCCACATTGCGGGCGGCTTCGATTACCGCCATCTGCATGCCGAGGCAGATCCCCAGATAGGGAACATTATGCTCGCGTGCATATTGGGCCGCCTTGATCTTGCCTTCGGTGCCGCGTTCGCCAAATCCGCCGGGTACCAGAATCGCGTGGAACCCCTGCAGATGCGGCGTGGCGTCCTCACGGTCGAACAGTTCGGCGTCGACCCACTCGATCTTGACCTTGACGCGGTTGGCCATGCCGCCGTGGGTCAGGGCCTCGGCGATGGACTTATAAGCGTCTTCCAGCTGGGTGTACTTGCCCACGATGGCGACCTTCACTTCGCCTTCGGGGTTGTAGATGCGGTCGGCCACATCGTCCCAGCGCATCAGATTGGGTTTTGGAGCCGGGGCAATGCCAAAGGCATCCAGAACAGCCTGATCCATGCCTTCGCGGTGGTAGGCCAGCGGCGCCTCGTAGATGGATTTCAGATCCTGCGCGGCGATGACGCTGTCGGGGCGCACGTTGCAAAACAAGGCGAGCTTCTCGCGCTCTTTCTTCGGAATCGGGCCTTCGGAGCGGCAGACCAGAATGTCAGGCGCCAGACCGATGGAGCGCAGTTCCTTCACCGAGTGCTGGGTTGGCTTGGTTTTCAGCTCGCCAGAGGCCTTGATATAGGGCAGCAGGGTCAGATGCATGAAGATACACTGACCGCGCGGTTTGTCCTGGCTGAACTGACGGATTGCTTCGAAGAAGGGCAGGCCTTCGATGTCGCCCACGGTGCCGCCGATCTCACAAAGCATGAAATCGACCTCGTCTTCGCCGATCGAGATGAAGTCTTTGATCTCGTTGGTGACGTGCGGGATCACCTGAATAGTCTTGCCGAGGTAGTCGCCGCGGCGCTCCTTCTCCAGCACGTTGGTGTAGATGCGGCCCGATGAAATCGAGTCGGTCTTGCGCGCCGGTACGCCAGTGAACCGCTCGTAGTGACCAAGGTCGAGGTCGGTTTCTGCGCCATCGTCGGTGACGAAGACCTCGCCATGTTCAAAGGGGCTCATCGTGCCGGGATCGACGTTCAGATACGGATCCAGCTTGCGCAGGCGAACGGAGTAGCCGCGTGCCTGCAACAATGCGCCAAGGGCTGCAGATGCCAGCCCTTTGCCAAGCGATGAAACAACGCCACCAGTGATAAAGATAAATCGCGCCATGAGTGTTCGGCTGCCCCCGTGAGAAGTCAGATTTCAGCTGCCCGACGGCCTGTAAAAACCGCAGCATCACGGGACTTTACGTATAAAGGATTCGCGCAATAAGCGCAAGGGAACCGCAAGATGCTGTTACGGTCCCCGTTTTATTTTCTAGCTGTAGTAGGTTAGTCGGCGCTGGGTACCAGCGGTGCGTTGTCGCCTTCTGCCGGAGGCAGCAGGTCGCTGCCAAGGGGCGCTGCCGGTGCCGTCTCTGCGCCGTCGTCGCCAGCGGGTGCAACGATTCGGTCAGCAACCGAAGAACCTGCGGATTTCTGGGCGGCTAGAACGGTCAGGGTGATCGAGGTGACGATAAAGGCCGCTGCGAGGATCCAGGTCACTTTGCTCAGCGCCGTTGCTGCAGCGCGGCCGGTCATTGCGCCGCCACCGCCACCGCCGCCCATGCCAAGGCCGCCGCCTTCGGACCGTTGCAGCAGAACGACAGCAATCAGGCCCAGAGCCAGAAGAAGATGGATGATCAGTACAACGTTTTCCATGGGTCCCTGCGGCGGTTGGCTCAGTATCGGGCGGTAAATAGGGAAGAATGCAGACAGGGGCAAGGGCCGAGTTGGCCGGGCCGCATTCTGTCGCGCCCGAATGTGTCAAATGAAACAGAACCGGACGCGGGAAGCGCCCTGTTTTCGCGCCCTTCTGCGGAATTTCCGGTATTTGTGACTGGACAGAATTGGCGCCCGGGGGGCACATGTTTGACCATGCCACATGATCATTCTGACCACCCGCATGCTTTGCTGCCGCCCGATCCCGCCCTGCGGGTCAAGGCGCTTGAAACGATTCTGACCCGCAAGGGGCTGATCGACCCGGCGGCACTCGATGAGATCATCGACACCTATCAGACCAAGGTGGGCCCGCAGAATGGTGCCCGCGTGGTCGCCCGCGCCTGGAGCGATCCCGCCTTCAAGGCTGCGCTTCTGGCGGATGCGGACCCGGTGTTGTCCGAACTCGGCTATTATGGTCGTCAGGGAGAACACATGGTGGTGGTCGAAAACACACCCGAGCAACATAATATGGTCGTCTGCACCCTGTGCAGTTGCTATCCGTGGCCGCTTTTGGGAATCCCGCCGGGCTGGTATAAATCTGATGCCTACCGCGCCCGCGCCGTGCGGGCGCCGCGTGCGGTGCTCTCTGAATTTGGCGTGACTCTGCCTGAAGGCACCCGGGTGCGGGTCTGGGATTCCACCGCCGAGGTCCGTTATCTGGTCCTTCCAATGCGTCCCGAGGGCAGTGAAGGACTGGACGAAAATGCGCTTGCTGCGCTTGTGACCCGCGACAGCATGGTGGGCACCGGCCTGCCGAAAACGCCTGGGGCACCCTGATGACCCGACTGCATGATATGGGCGGACGCTTTGGTGACGGGCCGGTACGGCCGGAGGGGCCGAATGCGCCGGTCTTCGCCGCAGAATGGCATGCCCGCGCGCTGGCGGTGACGCTGGCCTGTGGCGCCCTGGGACAATGGAATATCGATACCTCCCGCCATGCCCGCGAAAAACTGGCGCCGCTCGATTACACCCGGTTTTCCTACTATGAAATCTGGCTTGCCGCGCTCGCGGATCTTCTGGTCCAGAAGGGGGTCCTTAGCGAGGATGATCTGGCCGGGCAGGGAGGGGATGGTCCGCACCCCCTGGCCGATCGGAAACTCTCTGCCGACGCCGTGGCCGCGATGCTGGCCAAGGGCGGTCCGGCTACCCGCACCGGCGGGCCGGAGCCGGTTTTCAGCGAAGGCCAGAGCGTGCGCACGCGCCATCCCGGTGGCAGCAGGTTGGTCGATGGCGGCCACACACGGCTGCCTGCCTATGCCACCGGCGCGACGGGCCGCATTCTACGCCTGCAAGGAACCCACGTGCTGCCAGACAGCGCTGCGCACGGTCTGGGTGAGGCGCCGGAGCCACTTTATGCGGTCGTTTTCCCGGCGGGGGAATTGTGGAGCCATCCGGAAGATCCGGCGGATGAGGTGGTTCTGGACCTGTGGCAAAGCTATCTGGAGGCGGTTTGAACATGAACACATGTCGTCCTGGCGATGTCCCCGAACCGGCCTTTGAACAGCCCTGGCACGCGCAGGCCTTTGCGCTGACAGTGCATCTCAATGAAAACGGCCGCTTTACCTGGCCCGAATGGGTTTCGCGCTTCTCGGCGACACTGGCCCGGCACGGGGTGTCGCGCGACCTTAATGGCGGCGATGATTACTTCGCAGCTTGGCTGGAAACCCTCGAGGCGATTCTGGCCGAGGACGGGGCAGCCCCGGCAAGCGAGGTGGAAAGCACCCGCGAAGGCTGGGAAAAGGCCTATCTGGAAACCCCGCATGGGCATCCGGTGGTCCTGCGCGACGCCTGAGCCGGTCTAACCGGCAAGAAACACGCTGCAGGGGGGCGCCTGCGGCGAATTTGCGGTTTTACTGGGCCTGCGGCACCGCTATACCGGCCCGGGTTTGAACCAGACAGCTATAAAGGACCGGATATGGCCAATGTCGTCGTAGTCGGCGCCCAGTGGGGCGACGAGGGAAAAGGCAAGATCGTGGACTGGCTGAGCGAGCGCGCCGATGTGATCGCGCGCTTTCAGGGCGGCCATAACGCCGGCCATACGCTGGTTATCGACAGCAAGGTCTATAAGCTGCACGCGCTGCCCTCTGGCGTTGTGCGCGGTGGCAAGCTGTCGGTGATTGGTAATGGTGTGGTTCTTGATCCCTGGCATTTGATCAAGGAGATCGAAACCGTACGGGAACAGGGCGTCGATATCACGCCCGAGACGCTGATGATCGCCGAAAACACGCCGCTGATCCTGCCGCTGCATGGTGAGTTGGATCGCGCCCGCGAAGAAGCCGCCAGCAAGGGCACCAAGATCGGTACCACCGGTCGTGGCATTGGCCCGGCATACGAAGACAAGGTTGGCCGCCGTGCCATCCGCGTTGCCGACCTGGCAGACGAAGCCACGCTGGAGGCCCGTGTGGACCGCGCGCTGCAGCATCACGATCCGCTGCGTAAGGGGCTTGGCGTCGACCCGATCGACCGCGATGCGTTGATCGCGCAGCTGAAAGAGATCGCTCCCAAGATCCTGCCCTATGCGGCGCCGGTCTGGAAGGTTCTCAACGAAAAGCGCAAGGCCGGAAAGCGGATCCTCTTCGAAGGAGCCCAAGGCGCGCTGCTGGATATCGATTTCGGCACTTATCCTTTCGTGACCTCCTCCAATGTGATTGCAGGTCAGGCGGCCACGGGTGTCGGAATCGGGCCTGGGTCCATCGACTATGTTCTGGGCATCGTCAAAGCCTATACCACCCGCGTGGGGGAAGGCCCGTTCCCGACCGAACTGCTGGGCGCCGATGGCAAACCCGATGCGGATGGTGAACGCCTTGGCACCCGCGGGCATGAATTCGGCACCACTACCGGCCGTCAACGCCGCTGTGGCTGGTTCGATGCCTGTCTGGTGCGCCAGACCTGCGCCACCTCGGGCATCAACGGCATTTCGCTGACCAAGCTGGACGTTCTGGATGGGTTCGAGACGCTGAAGATCTGCACCGGATACGATCTGGATGGAGAACGTCTGGATTACCTGCCGACCGCGGCAGACCAGCAGGCCCGCTGCACGCCGATCTACGAGGAAATGCCCGGCTGGTCCGAATCCACCGAAGGCGCGCGCAGCTGGAATGACCTGCCAGCCAATGCCATCAAGTACGTTAAACGCGTGGAAGAGCTGATCGAATGCCCGGTTGCGCTTCTCTCCACCAGCCCGGAGCGGGACGACACCATTCTGGTGACGGACCCGTTTGCTGACTGATGGCGGATAAACCCCGTCTCAGCTACAAGGCCCGCCGTCGCTGGGCGCTGGTGCTGCTGCTGATTGGCATGCCGCTTTATATCGTCATCGCGGTGACCATCCTCAACCTGCTGAACCGACCGCCGGTGGTGGTTGAACTGCTGGTCTACGCGGTGCTGGGCATCGCCTGGGCGCTGCCGTTCAAGTTCGTGTTCCGGGGTATCGGCCAGGCCGACCCGGATCAGCCGCCGGAAGAATAAATCCTGTCCGGTAAGGGCATATCCAAATGTAAAAAAAGGCGGGCTGTTCGGCCCGCCTTTTCGTTTGGATGGTTCGGGTGGAAACGCCTACCGCGGCAGATTAGCCAACGGCCCGTTTGGCCGGGCGGAAGCCGGTTTCATCGGTTGCGGCAAAGCGGCCGTTTTCGGAGCGCTCGATCTTGCCTTCCCGCAGCAACTGCCCAAAGGAACGCAGCCCGTCTTCGCGATTGAATTCGGCAGCGCCTGCATCGCGCACCTTGTTCATCAGCTGCGGGCGGGAGAAGTGATCGCGGCCTTCGACAAAGCTCATATAAGCGGCTGCAGCCTCCAGCAGATCCTGCAGCTCGACCGCGCCGCGCTCTGCGGCATAGGCCGCGAAATCTGCGGCAGTGGCATCCGAGGCAGAGCCTTCATCCTTCAGCACCGAAATCCGACGCGGGCGCACGGGGCGCGTGGCTTGCGGCGTGCCGCTGGCGTTGTCCTCGGCTGCGGGGGAGGGATCGATGCGCTGCTCCGCCACCAGTTTCAAAGGCGCGGGACGGGACGCATTGCTCCGTTCGCGCGCGCTGCGGCCACCGGTCGGCACCGGCCGACGCGGTTTGACCACGCTGGCCAGGTCCTGGCGGTAGGCGTCTTCACTGTTTTCGCTACCTGCGCTGCCACCGGCAGAGCGATCTGCCTCGGCTGCTGCCACTGCGGCGCGCAGATGGCCGTAGGTTTCGCGCGAAGAGGCGGTTTCCGGCGCGTCGAGTTTGGCATCTGCTGCATCCATCAGCCGCGATACATCGCTGTCGGGGAAATCTGCGGAAGGGGCTGCCGGGCGTTTCTTGGCAGCATCCTCGGCGGCAGCTGGCGCTTCGGCCTCTTCGGTGCTTTTTTCTGCCGTCGCGGTTTCCGCTTTCTGCTCTTCCTGCAGGTCTTCTTCGGTCTCTTGCGAGGCGGCGAGGAGTTCGGCCTCGACTTCTGCCAGCTCGCGCATCAGATCGGCTTCATCCTCGTCCGACAGACTGCTGTCGACGCCAGGGGTTGCGGAGGCAGTGGCGGGCTCGTCCTCGGCGCTGTCGGAAAGGTTTGTCAGGGCACCTGTGGCGACAACCTGTTCAAGATCGGCCCGTTTGACTTTGATAACACGGGCGCGCATCGGACGGCGCGCCTCCTCAGCCGCTTCCGGCTCGGCCTGGTCAAGTTCGGCGGCTGGTTCAGCCTGTTCCGGTTCAGCCTGTGCCTCTGGCTGCGCGGTTTCCTGTTCCGGGGCTGTCTCGGGCGCAGGTTCAGCTTCAACCGCTGCCTCTACAACGGGCTGATCCGCTACGCTGTCCTCGGCTTCGGCGTTGCTTTTGTCCAGCTGGGCCAGAACGCGAGAGATCTCGTCATCCTCCGAAGTGTCTTCGTCGACTTTGGCTTCCTCTGCGGCCGCGTCCTCGGCCAGGGCTTCGGAGATGTCGCTTGCGGCCTCTGACAGGATGCTTTCGGCGTGTTCGTCTTCGGAGAAATCCTCTTGTGGGGTCTGGGACACCACGGCACGGATCCGGCGCAGTTTGGCGGCGATGCTTTCGGCGGCAGCGGCGTCACGCTTCGGCGCTTTCGGCTCTGCGATTTCCGCTTCGGCGCTTTCGTCTTCAGCTGCTTTCGCGGGTTTCGAATCTTCGTCTTCTGCAGCCTCGGCTTCACTGTCATGGGCTGCGGCAGCGGCCGAGATGGCGGCGATCTTGTCCGCGTCAGGAGCCGGGGGCTGTGCCTGCCCTTCCTCGGTTAGGGGGGCGGCATCGCCGTCCGCCTCATCTGTATCCGTTGCGTCCGCGGGTTCTTCTGCGGCCTCGTCGGCAGAAGCTTCGGGCGCCGGGGATTCTTCGATGCTCGGCTCGGCTGCGCTGTTTTCCGTCGGCTCTGACTGTTCGCTGGTCGGAGCGACAGTGTCTTCAACATCTGTTTTCTGTGTATCTCCAACCTGCGCTTCTTCAGTCGGTGCGTCTGAAACCGCAGCCTCTGCAGCGGGCGCGGGCTGTGGCGCTGTGGCGGCGCGCAGATGGATGCCTTCGGTGCTGGTGCGGGCCTCGACCTGACGTGCGATCTCCCGCTGCGCAATACGGGCGAGCATGTCTGCGTCGGGCTGTGGCGGTTCGGCACCGAAATATCGGTCATCAGAGGCCAGGTCACGAAAATACTCTGCAATCGCCTTCATGGTGCCAAAGGAGTCCTCGAACCCTTCCAGCGTGCAGGAGAATGTCCCGTAAGAAACGGTCAAAACTTTGTTATTTTGTACCATAGGGCTGCGCGTCCTCACCAAAGTCGTTGACGTTTACAGTATGGATCAGGTCGTCAAATTCTGCGCGAATCCGTGCAATTGATCGTATCATTTTGTGTTTAGATTGTGGCCTGTTTCCAGATCTGCGAGAAATCCCGGCATGAATAAGCTGATTGTTGATGAGATGACGCCAGTAACCCTGGTTGGTGGCGGTCATCTGGGTCTGGAAGACCTGAATGAGGCGTTGCGCCATGCGCCGGTGCTCGTGGCTGCGGACGGCGGCGCGGGGGCTGCGCTGGAGCAGGGACACGTACCTGAGGCGGTGATCGGGGACTTCGATTCGCTGCCTGAGGCGGTACAAAACCGGTTGCCTGCGGAAAACCTGTTCCATCTTCCTGAGCAGGACACCACCGATTTTGACAAGGCGCTGCGGTCGATCCGGGCGCCGGTGGTGCTGGGGGCGGGGTTTCTTGGGGCGCGCGTCGATCACCAGTTGGCGGCCTTTCACACGCTGATCCAGCCCGGGCGCAGCCCCTGCATTCTGATCGGTGCGACTGAACTGGTATTTCACGTCACCCGGCGTATTGCCCTGCCGATGGCGGCGGGCGATGTGGTGTCGCTGTTCCCGATGCAGCCGGTAACCGGACGCTCCGGTGGGCTGGTCTGGCCGATCGAGGGGCTTCAGATGTGCCCGACCAGCCGCATCGGGACCTCCAACCGCGCCGTGGGGCCGGTCTGGATCGAAGCGGACGGGCCGGGGTTGCTGGGCATCGTGCCGCGCCGATACCTGGAGCCGCTTATGCAGGTGATTGCGTCACCGGGGCCTTGCTAGATTGCGCCGCTTGCCGTGCCACGGCCTGTTCGCGCAGGATTACGTAAAGACCCGCCGCAACGGTGATGGTGATCCCAAGGGCGGCCAGGCCATCCGGCAGTTCGATGAAGATCAGCCAGCCGAACAGGGTGGCCACCGGGATTTCCAGATATTGCATCGGCGCAAGGGTCGCGGCCGGGGCATAGCGCAGGCTCCAGGTCATCAGCAGATGCGCGCCGGTGCCCAGAACCCCGATGCCAAGCATCAGAAAGCTGGTCCACAGATCCGGAACCACGATCTGCAAACCCTCGATCCCCAGCGGATCGCCGATCAGCAGCAGCGGCGCCAGCATAACACAGGCCATCGTGCCGGATACGGCCTGTAGGCTGATCGGATCTGTCTCCTTGGCGATCTGCCGGGTGACCATCATGAACAGGGCAAAGATCACCGCCACCGCCAGCGGCCAGAGGGCGTGCAGGCCAACTTCGGCAAAGCTGGGCTGGATCACCAAGAGGGTGCCGGCAAAGCCGACAACGCAGGCCAGGATGCGGCGCAGGCCGACCTCTTCGAGCAGGATGAACTTGCCGATCAGCAACATGATAAAGGGCATGACAAAGGCAATCGCCACCGCATCCGCCAGCGGCAGGTATTTGAGGGCGGTAAACATCGCGCCGATCCCGCCGATATGCAGCAGGGTACGCAAAAAGGTCAGCCGCAGCACACGCCCGCGCATGCGCCACATGCGGGCGCCCCCCCAGACCAGCGGCATCAGCAGAATCACCTGTGCGGCAAAACGGACAAAAATCAGCTCTCCCAGTGGGATATGCTGGCCAAGCAGTTTGGCCACCGCATCGCCCAGCGGCGCGAGGATGCAAAAGCCAAGCATCAGAAGGATGCCGAGAAGGGGACGATCTTGGGTCATGAAACGCACGCTAGGCGGGCGTCCCGGGAAGGGCAAGACAGGTAATCCCGCCTGATCAGCAATTTGGCACGTTTACGGCCAGCCCCCCAAGCGATGTTTCCTTGTATTTTTCATTCATGTCGGCGCCGGTCTGCCGCATGGTTTCGATCACCGCATCAAGCGGCACAAAGTGATGCCCGTCACCGCGCAGGGCCAGCGATGCAGCAGAGACCGCCTTGATCGCGCCCAGACCGTTGCGTTCGATACAAGGCACCTGCACCAGACCTTTGACGGGATCGCAGGTCATGCCCAGGTGGTGTTCCAGCGCGATCTCGGCGGCGTTTTCGACCTGTTCGGGGTTGCCGCCCATCACGGCGCAAAGACCGGCAGCCGCCATCGCGGCAGCGGAGCCCACTTCGGCTTGGCAGCCCGCTTCGGCGCCCGAGATGGAGGCGTTGAATTTCACCAGCCCGCCGATTGCGGCTGCGGTCAGCAGGAAATCCTCGATATTGCGCTCGGATGCGCCAGGGACGTGATCGAGGTAATAGCGCATGACGGCCGGCAGCACCCCGGCTGCGCCATTGGTGGGGGCGGTCACCACCTGTCCGCCGGCGGCGTTCTCTTCGTTGACGGCAATCGCGTAGACGCTGATCCAGTCGTTGATCGTATGCGGCGCAGTCAGGTTCATGCCGCGCTCGGCCATCAGCGCCTCGTGGATCCCCTTGGCGCGGCGGCGGATGCTGAGACCACCGGGTAGGATGCCGTCGCGCTCCAGTCCGCGATTGATGCAATCGTTCATCACCTGCCACAGCCGCGCGGTGCCCTCTTTCAGGCTGATCTCACTGCAGCGGGAGACCTCGTTTGCGCGTTTCATTGCGGCGATGCTTTTGCCGCTCTGCTTGGCCATTTCCAGCATCTCTGCGGCTGATTTGAACGGGTAGGGCACCGGCGCGCCTTCGTCCGTCGCCTTGCCTGCCGCCAGTTCTTCCTCGGTCAGGACAAAGCCACCGCCGACAGAGTAGAACACCTGCTGCAGGATCACGTCGCCCTGCGCATCGGTGCCCATCAGGATCATTCCGTTGGCGTGGCCTTCAAGCGTGTGATCGTAGTCGAAGATCAGGTCGGTCTTCGGATCGTAGGCCAGCGTGCCCAGCCCCTCGGGGCTGACCTGACCGGTCTCGCGGATCTGGGCCAGCGCGGTTTCGGCCTTTTCGTCGTCGTAGGTGTCGGGGCGGAACCCGGCGAGGCCCAGGGTGGTGGCGCGGTCACTGGCGTGGCCGACACCGGTAAAAGCCAGCGATCCATGCAGCGAGGCGCGCAGCCCGTGAAAATCAAAGGGCGAGGCGCGCATCTGGTCAAGGAACCGCGCCGCTGCCACCATCGGGCCCATGGTGTGCGAGGACGAGGGGCCGATGCCCACTTTGAACATATCAAAAACGGAGAGGAACATTCAGGTAGCCGATCCTTCTGGGGGATTTGCGTAAACAGGGGCGGTGAAGGGCGCAGGACCCAGACCTTCGGCGGTCTGGGCGGCAGCCGTGGCAGGACGCTGCTCAAGGCGGTGCAGCATGGCAGAGAGGCGCGGATAATCGGCCAGATCGAACCAGCTGCGATCCCGGCTCATAGGGTACAGCGCCATCCAGCGCATCAGGCAGGCGAGATAGAGGTCCAGTATCGACGGATCCTCTGCCGCCAACCAGATGCCGCCGTCGCTGGTTGCGCGCTCCAGCGTGGTCAGATGCGTGGTGAGGCGGGCGGTCAGATGACGGTGCAACGTATCCTGCTGCGCCAGATCATCGCCGATGTATTTCTGCGGGTAGAATAACATGCGCAGGTCAGCATGCAGGGTGTTGGACAGAAAGAACAACCACTTCAGCGTCCATCCCCGGTCCGGACTATCCGCCATCGGCAGCAACGCAGCGTGGCGGTCGGCCAGCCACAACAGGATCGCGCCGGTCTCAAATAGGGTGCCAGCAGGCGTTTCCAGTACCGGGATCAGCCCCTGCGGGTTGAGGCTGCGATAGGCCGGGCTGTCCAGCGCGCCGCCCCGGCGGTCGATCAAAACCGTCTCATAGGGTTGCTGCATCTCTTCCAGCGCCAGGCGGATCACCAGCGAGGCGTTGTCGGGGGCATAGTGAAGGCGGTAGCTGGGCGTCATGGGGCAACCTTAGAAATACTCGTCACAGGGGTAACGTCCGTTTCCGGCGTTTCCAATAGGAAACACGCCAAAGGCTCCGCAGCCGCCAAGGATACATGGCAAAAGCCGTGGAATTGTTTCTCGCCCTTCCGGGGGACATTCTTTATAAGGCCATCAAACCCTTATCACGGAGCCGTTACTATGGCCGGAGAACTGTCACCCATCGACAAGGCAAAATTCGTTGCCGCGAAACGGGCTGCCGATCTGGTTGAAGATGGCATGCGCGTGGGGCTGGGAACCGGATCCACCGCCGCCTGGCTGGTGCGCTGCCTTGGTGAGATGGTTCGCGAACAGGGGCTGAATTTCACGGCGGTGCCGACCTCGACCCGCACGGCGGAGCTGGCACGTGAAATGGGCATCCGGGTGATTTCGCTGGATGAGGCCAAGTGGCTCGACCTGACCATCGACGGCGCTGATGAATTTGACGCCGACCTCAACCTGATCAAGGGCGGCGGCGGTGCGCTGTTGCAGGAGAAGATCGTCGCGACCGCATCCGATCAAATGGTTGTTATCGCCGATGCCGGAAAAGAGGTGGAAACACTGGGGGCTTTCCCGCTTCCGGCAGAGGTGATTCCCTTCGGCTGGCAGACCACTCAGGCGTTGATCGAGGAAACCCTTGTTTCTATGGATGTTCTGGGGCGTACAGCGACGCTGCGGATGAATGGTGATGCGCCGTTTGTGACGGATGAAGGCAACTATATTCTGGACCTGCATCTGAAGCGGATCGGCAATTGCCGACAGCTTGCCATGGTGCTGAACCAGATTCCTGGTGTGGTTGAAAACGGGCTCTTTATCGATATTTGTGACACCGTCATCATCGGCTATGGCGATGGTGAGGTTGAAACACGCGATATCAATGAAGGAACCGTGGAGAAGGACAGGCTCGACTTTGTCGAGACCGACAACCTGTTCACGGATCTGGCGGACTGAAAAGGCTGAAATTCCATGAGTTTTGATTATGATCTCTTTGTCATTGGCGGTGGCTCCGGCGGCGTACGCGCGGCACGTGTGGCGGCTGGCGGTGGTGCCAAGGTCGCCCTGGCCGAGGAAGACCGCTATGGCGGGACCTGCGTGATCCGTGGCTGTGTGCCCAAGAAACTAATGGTTTTTGCCAGCGAATACTCTGGTATGGTCGAGGATGCACAGGCCTATGGCTGGGACATTCAGCCCGGCGCCTTCAACTGGGATGCCTTCAAGGGCAAGCTGGAAGCGGAGCTGGACCGGCTCGAAGGGATCTACCGCAATCTTCTGAAAAACAGCGGTGTCGAAAGCTTTGATGCGCGCGCAAAACTGGTCGACGCCCATACGGTGGAGCTGTCCGACGGGACCCGCAAAAGCGCCAAGCACATCCTGATCGCCACCGGTGGCCGCCCCATCGTGCCGGAATTCCCGGGCAGCGATCTGGCGATCACCTCAAACGATATCTTCCATCTCGACAAGCTGCCCGAGAGCATCCTGATTGTCGGCGGCGGCTATATCGCCTGCGAATTTGCCGGCATCATGAACGGGCTGGGCGTGAAAACCACGCAATACTACCGCGGTGCGCAGATCCTGCGCGGCTTCGACGATGAGGCGCGCGGTCTGGTCTCCGATGAAATGTGCCAGGCTGGGATCAACCTGCATCTGGGCACCAATGTGATCGAGATGGCCCGCGAGGGCGACAAGATCCGCGTCAAGGCCACCAATGGCGACGAGGCGCTGTTCGATCAGGTGATGTATGCCACCGGTCGTGCGCCCAATGCCGATGATCTGGGGCTCGAAGGTCTTGGCATCGAACGCGGCCGCAAGGGCGAGATTCTGGTCGATGAGTACAGCCAAACCGGGGTGCCGTCTGTCTATGCGATCGGCGATGTGACCGACCGGGTCAACCTGACGCCGGTGGCGATCCGCGAAGGCATGGCCTTTGTCGAAACCGTGTTCAACGGTAACCCGACCAGCCCGGATCACGAGCTGATCCCGACGGCAATCTTTACCCAGCCTGAAATGGGCACCGTGGGTCTGAGCGAGGAAGACGCAGCCAAGCAGGAGCCGATCGAGGTCTATGCGACATCGTTCAAGCCGATGCAGCAGGCCTTTGCCGGGCGCGCCCAGCGGGTGCTGATGAAACTGGTCGTCAGCCAGGCCACTCGCAAGGTGCTGGGATGCCATATCGTCGCACCCGGCGCAGGCGAGATGATCCAGCTGGCAGGCATTGCGGTCAAGATGGGCGCGACAAAAGAAGACTTTGACCGGACCGTGGCGGTACACCCGACCATGTCCGAAGAGCTTGTGACGATGAAGACTCCGGTCCGGACCGCTTGAATTATCGGTTTCGGACCACAGGTTAGGTCGCAGGAAAACATGTGCCGCAACCATGCGGCAGCAAAGGGATAGGAGACACATGGCGGGAAATAGCGGTGGTCCCTGGGGGGGCGGAGGCTCTTCCGGTGGCGGTGGAGGCAACCGGGGCGATAACAACGGCGGTGGCGGCGGCGGTGGCCGTCGCCCCGAGGATCCTCAGATTCCCGAAATCGACGAGCTGCTCAAGAAGGGCCAGGAGCAATTCCGGGTCCTGATGGGCGGCCGGGGTGGTGATGGCTCCGGCGGTGGTGGTCGCGGTGGTTCCGGCGGCGGTGCGCCGCTGTTCACCAAAGGCACCGTAGCCATTGGCGCGATTGCCGCTGCGGTTCTGTGGGGCATGGCCAGCTTCTATTCGGTCAAGACCGAAGAACGCTCTGTCGAACTGTTCCTTGGTGAATACTGGGATACCGGCCAGCCCGGTCTGAACTTTGCCCCCTGGCCGCTGGTCACCTACGAGGTGATCCCGGTTCTGGTCGAGCAGACCGAGAACATCGGCGCAGGTTCGCGCGGGGTTGATGCCGGGCTGATGCTGACGGGCGATGAGAATATCATCGACGTCGATTTCCAGGTCGTCTGGAACATCAACGAGCCGGACAAGTACCTGTTCAACCTGCGCGATCCGCGGGCCACGATTCAGGCTGTCGCCGAATCCGCTATGCGGGAAATCATTGCCCAGTCCGAACTGGCACCGATCCTCAACCGGGACCGGGGTGTGATTACCTCGCGGCTTGAGGAGCTGATCCAGTCGACGCTGGACAGCTACGACAGCGGCGTGAATATCGTCCGGGTCAACTTTGATGGTGCCGATCCGCCAGAGCCTGTGAAGGATGCCTTCCGCGAAGTGCAGTCCGCCGGTCAGGAACGTGACCGTCTGGAAAAACAAGCGGATGCATATGCCAACCGGAAACTGGCCTCCGCACGGGGTCAATCCGCACAGACGCTGGAAGAGGCCGAAGCCTATCGTGCTCAGGTGGTCAACCAGGCCAGCGGTGAAGCCAGCCGCTTCTCGGCGGTTCTTGCCGAATATGAAAAGGCGCCTGAGGTGACCCGCAAGCGTCTGTATCTGGAGACCATGGAAGAGGTGCTGGGCAACGTGGACAAAGTCATCATCGACTCGTCCGTCGGCGAAGGCGGCCAGGGCGTGGTGCCTTATCTGCCGCTTAACGAGTTGCGCCGGACGGAGGGCAAGTGATGAAAAAGACTACGTTTATCCTCCCCATTCTGGTGATCGCCGTTGTCGCGGCCCTGTCCGCTGTCTTCATCGTGGACGAACGCGAAAAGGCACTGGTGCTGCGCTTTGGCCGTGTGGTCGCGGTACAGGAACAGCCCGGTCTGGCCTTCAAGGTGCCGCTGATCGACGAAGTTGTCACCTATGATGACCGGATCCTCAGCCTTGAGGTTGGCCCGCTGGAAGTCACCCCCGAGGATGACCGCCGTCTGGTGGTCGATGCCTTTGCCCGCTACCGGATCACCGATCTGCGTCAATTCCGTGAAGCGGTGGGTGCCTCCGGCATTCCGGGCGCAGAAAACCGTCTGGACAAGATCATGCGCGCTCAGACGCGTGAGGTGCTGGGCTCCGTCAGCTCGAACGACATCCTGTCTTCGGACCGGGCTGCCCTGATGCTGCGCATCCGCAACGGTGCGATCAGCGAGGCCAGCGGTTTCGGGATTGAGGTGATCGACGTGCGTCTGAAGCGTACCGACCTGCCGCAGGCGAACCTCGATGCTACCTTTGCGCGGATGCGCGCCGAGCGTGAGCGAGAGGCCGCCGACGAGATCGCCCGCGGTGAGGAAGCCGCCCAGCGAGTGCGTGCGCAAGCGGACCGGACCGAGGTCGAATTGGTGTCCGAAGCTGAACGCGAAGCCGAAGTCATTCGCGGTGAAGCGGATGCGGAGCGCAACGCGATCTTCGCCGAAGCCTATGGCCGCGATCCGGAGTTCTTCGAGTTCTACCGTAGCCTCACCGCCTATGCGCGGTCGATGCAGGACGGCAATTCCTCGATGGTTCTGTCGCCGGACAGCGAGTTCTTCAACTACCTGAAATCCTCGACCGGTGGAGTTTCGACGCGATAACGCGCTGGTTTCACAGGGTTTCGAAGAGTTTCTAAAATAAAGGGGGCCGACATTTCGTCGGCCCCTTTTCATTTGCTCTGCGTGGCTTGCGTCGCGTTGGAGGGGCAGTCGGGCTGTCGTCCGCTGCCGGTGTCTCCCCAGTCTTGGTCTGGCGGGAAAAAGGCGGGAAAAGGCAGGGGGTGCAGGGAACACCCTGAGCTGCACCAAACCTGCAATTTTGTTCAAAACCTTGTGATGATCGCCACGCCGGGCATCCTGGTGGATTCTTGGTGCCCTTTAAGTGACGGATTAAATGGGGGAAAATGGCGTGCTCCGGTTCTCTACCGCTTTCACTTTGCCTCGAAGACGTGCAACATTCATTGCAGCGAGGGAGAGAGTCCCTACATTAATCCCATCCTGTACTTCTGCCGATCACGCGTGGAACCGCAGGCAGAGGTCAGGAGGAGAAACCGGAATGGCGATGACAAGGAGTAGTGCCGTGCAAGCACAGGCAATTTCTTATTCGGATGCGCAGGACAGGACAGGGGCGCCATGGCGGCTTCTGATGCTCGCCCTGATCAGCAGCATCATGGTACTGGCCCAGGTCCTGATGGCCCAGGCCCGCCCCGAAAGCCTGGCACCGCTGGCGGAAAAAGTCAGCCCTGCTGTAGTCAACATCACCACCACGACCGTGATCGAAGGCCGGTCTGGTCCACAGGGGATCGTCCCCGAAGGCTCTCCCTTCGAAGATTTTTTCCGCGAGTTTCAGGACCGCAACGGAAACAATGGCGGCAATGACCGTCCGCGCCGCTCATCGGCGCTGGGTTCCGGCTTCGTGATTTCCGAAGACGGCTATATCGTCACCAACAACCACGTGATCGAATCCGCCGACGAGATCGAGATCGAATTCTTCCCGGGCGACGGCCAGCCTGCGCAGCCGCTCCCGGCCAAGGTGGTCGGGACCGACCCCAACACCGATATCGCCCTGCTGAAGGTCGATGCGCCGATGCCGCTGAAATTCGTGACCTTTGGCGACAGCGACACCGCCCGTGTCGGCGACTGGGTGATTGCCATGGGCAACCCGCTGGGGCAGGGGTTCTCCCTGTCGGCCGGTATCGTCTCCGCTCGTAACCGGGAGCTTTCGGGTTCTTATGACGACTACATTCAGACGGACGCAGCCATCAACCGGGGCAACTCGGGCGGGCCGCTGTTCAACATGGATGGTTCGGTTGTCGGCGTGAACACCGCGATCCTGTCGCCCAATGGTGGTTCCATCGGGATCGGCTTCTCGATGGCGTCGAACGTGGTCAGCAAGGTGGTCAAACAGCTGAAGGAATTCGGTGAGACCCGCCGTGGCTGGCTGGGCGTGCGGATTCAGGACGTGACCAGTGACGTGGCCGAGGCGATGGGCATGGACAACGCCAAGGGCGCTCTGGTCACAGACGTGCCCGAAGGTCCGGCACAAGAGGCCGGCATGCTGGCGGGGGATGTCATCCTCAGCTTTGACGGCAACGATGTCGAAGACACCCGCAGCCTGGTGCGCACCGTAGGTAACACAGAAGTCGGCAAGACCGTGCGCGTGATCGTCTACCGCGAAGGCAAGACAGAGACGCTCAAGGTTACTCTGGGCCGCCGTGAAGATGCCGAGCGCAAGGCTGGGCCTGCCGGTGGTGACGATACTCCGCAGGAGCAGACCGAGAAGCAGCTTCTGGGTCTGTCGGTTGGCGTTCTGAACGACCAGCTACGTGGTGAGCTGAATGTCCCCGAAGGCACCAATGGTCTGGTGATCCTGTCGGTCGACGAAACCTCGGAAGCCTGGGAGAAGGGGCTGCGCGCAGGTGATGTGATCACCGAAGCCGGGCAGCAGAAACTCTCTGGCATCAGCGATCTGGAGGCCCGTATCGACGAGGCCAAGGAAGCGGGCCGCAAGTCGCTCCTGCTGCTGGTCCGCCGCAACGGTGAGCCGCGTTTCGTGGCGCTCAATCTGGCGGAATAATCCACGGACCTGTCGCCGGGCGCGGCGCAGGACTTCGTGCAAAAGGCCGGGCATTGTCCCGGCCTTTTCTATTTGGGGCCGGAGGCGGGTGGCGCCACGCTGGGCTCTGGGCTCTGGGCTCTGGGCTCTGGGCTCTGGGCGCGAATAGAAAAGAGCCATGTGCTGGCGGGCACATGGCTCTTGTAGGTACAGGCTGGCATTGGGATGGAACGGTAAATGCCTGCCCTTGAAATGACCTTCGCAGATCAGCGGTCCCGGCTCTGTGACCCAGTTCACACCAATGTCAGAAAATGTGTTTTTGGGTCGTTTGGCTCAGATCAGTTCCGGTTCCGCCAGCAGGCCGAGGGCCGTGCGATCGAGGATCTGCAGGGCGCCGCGGTTGATTTCGATGATGCCGCTGCGTTTCCAGTTCGACAGTGTTTTCGACACCGCCTCGCGGGTGGCGCCGACGAATTCGGCAAGCTCACTTTGCGACAGTCCCAGTCGCCCGTCGCCGCTGTCCGGGGTAAGGTACAGCAATTTGCGGGCCAGCCGGACCGGCATCGGCAGAAACACCTGTTCGTTCAGCTGTGCATTCATCCAGCGCATGCGCTGCCCCGCCAGTCGCAACAGGTCCCCGGCCAGTTCGGGATGTTGCTGGATCTGAGCCAGCACATCCCGGTTGCGCAGTCGCCGGATACGGCTGGGCTCGCTGGCGGTGACTGTCGCGGTGCGAGCGCCCGGATCAAATAGGGCAATCTCTCCGAACACCGCTCCGGGGCGCATCAGATCGAGCGTCAGCTTGCGCCCGGCGATGGACAGGATCGAGAACTCCAGGGCGCCTTCGATGATGGCATAAAGCGCATCGCCGGTATCGCCTTGTTCGAACAGAACTTCGCCTTGGGACAGCCGGATGTCACTGGCCTGGCTTTCCAGCATCTGCCGCAGCGGCGCCGAGGCCCCGGAAAGGAACCCTGTGTCCGGCAGGCGGTCATGTCGCATCGTGTCATCTCCGCAGAGGTTTGCCCGGGATGCCGTTGTCCGGCGCCGGTACGGTCTTTTGCGCCAGACACTATCAGAGGCGGGGCGGGCGGGGAACTGCTGTTGCGCTTACGATTTCGGGATCGCGATCAGGCCTAGACGGCGGGCGCTGTCCAGCGACAGGATGTGGCTCTCAAGGCCGTGTCGCTGCTGATAGCGCAGGATCGCCTGCCGCGTGGGCCGGTCCAGCTTGCCGGTAACGCTGCCCTTGTAGTGCCCCCGCACGGCCAAGGCGCGCTGTAGCGAGGCGATGAAGTCCGGCGTCATGTCGACGGGGCAGGTGATCTGCAGCCAGCTTTCGGTGCGCGGGCGCACGATGTCCTGCCGGGTTTCGGTGCGGAAGACAGCGGGCTGAACAATCCGGCCATCGGCGTCGCGCTGTTCCGGCTCGGCCAAAACCTGGACAGTTACCGTTTCGATGATGGCGGGGCTGACGTGGCGGTCCCAGCAACTGCCCGGCGCCGCGCCGGGCGGGGCAGCAGGTCGGGAGCGCGCATCGGCGCCGGTGCCGGGAGCACTGGCCGGTGTACAGGCGCTGAGCGCTGCGAATGTCAGAAGGATGACCAAGGACCGGAACAGGGGCTGCCGCAGCAACCCTGCCAGATGTCTTGTCTGGGGCGGCATCGACGGGCGTTTCAGCTGTCGTATCTGGAGCCTCGGCAAGGGGGCGCTGATCATATGCTCGGACCTCTGAGGGTCTGCAGGCAGACCGGCGGGTTTTGCCGCAGGTTAGTCCATTTTCTGCACTGGCGCAAAGGCCGGATCCTCGCTGCGTCCCTGACGGCTCAGCAGGATGTCCAGCATGCCCGAGATATCCTCGATCCCTTCGGCAATCACATGGGTGACACCGTCGCCGCGTTGCAGGCGGCCGGTGATCCGCAGAAGCCGCCCGGAAATGACGGCGCGGCGGTAGGCCTCGTATACCTTGCGCCAGACGATGACATTCACCACCCCGGTTTCATCCTCCAGCGTGATGAAGATCACCCCTTTGGCGGTGCCGGGGCGCTGGCGCAGGATCACCAGCCCGGCCACCGTGACGCGGGCCTGTTGCGGCACCCGCTCCAGCTCGGCAGCCCTGAGGCAGGCAGGCGGGCGAGGCCATCCGGGGGCGGTGCGGCTTTTCTGTGGTGGGGTGGGTGTCATCGTGACGCTTTGGTGGTTTGAAAGTTAAGAACAAAAATAGAACATATGCCGTCAAAGTCCACCCCTGGCCCGGGTCAGGGCAGATTGCACTGGTGCAGCGGCGGGGCCTTGGATAAACAGGCGGGAAGGACCGAGAAGGGGAAGAAACGACCATGGCAAAGATTACCTATGTCGAGCACAACGGCACCGAGCATGTTGTGGAAGTGGCCAACGGGCTGACCGTGATGGAAGGCGCGCGGGATAACAATATTCCGGGGATCG
This sequence comes from Phaeobacter sp. SYSU ZJ3003, assembly GCF_041300735.1. Taxonomy (NCBI): domain Bacteria; kingdom Pseudomonadati; phylum Pseudomonadota; class Alphaproteobacteria; order Rhodobacterales; family Roseobacteraceae; genus Phaeobacter; species Phaeobacter sp. SYSU ZJ3003. Next base: position 82,052 of record NZ_PXNU01000029.1, read on the forward strand.
AAGCCGACTGCGGCGGCGCCTGTGCCTGCTCCACCTGCCACGTCTATGTCGATCCTGCCTGGGTCGAGAAGCTGCCCGCCAAGGATGACATGGAAGAGGACATGCTGGATTTCGCCTTTGAGCCCGATCCCGCGCGCTCCCGTCTGACCTGTCAGCTGAAGGTGACGGATGCTCTGGACGGTCTCGTTGTAAAGATGCCCGAAAAGCAGATCTGATGACTTTGCCGGGGGCAGGAGCGCGGCGTCTGCCGTCACGATCCTGGCCCCGCACCATCCGCCGCGCGGGGCAGGTGTTATGCATGTGGCTCCTGTGCGGGGGAGTTTTTGGCAGCGGTTCGGCCACTGCGCAAATGGGAAAAAATGACATCGGTCATTGGTACCCGAGCGGAAGCAAGATCCTGTCCGCCGAGTATACCGGCCCGACCACACGCTATGCCCATGGCGTTCTGGGGGACGCGGTGGAGTGGTCCGGCCTCTTCCTGACATTTGCAGGGCCGAATGGCACCACGATGCGTGTCGAGATCGAACTACCCAAGGATCACGTGTTCGAAGATCTGCAGCCCCGTCTGGTGGATCTGTCCCTGGATGGCCGTGCCGATGCCGTCATGGTCGTGGAAACGGATATGGCGCGGGGGGCGGCGCTGGCGCTTTATGGCGCTGGTGGGAAGATCGCGGAGACGCCACACATCGGGCAAAGCAACCGCTGGCTGGCCCCTATCGGCGCTGCAGATCTGGATGGCGATGGCCATGTGGAGCTTGCCTATATCGACCGACCGCATCTGGCCAAGACACTGCGCATCTGGCGCTATGACGGCAGGACGCTGACCGAGGTTGCAAGCCTGCCGGGGCTGACCAATCACCGGATCGGGCAGGATTTCATCACCTCCGGCATTCGCAGCTGTGAAAACGGCCCCGAGATTGTGACCGCCGATGCCAGCTGGTCCCGCATCATGGCCTCCCGCCTGACCGTCGCGGGGATCAAGACCCGCGACATTGGCCCCTTTTCCGGGACGCAGTCGGTTGAGGATGCCCTGACCTGCGAATAAGGCGGCATGCCCGCCGAGCTGCGGCGCCGGGCGCAAGGGCTAAAAGCATTCCGTGAATGCGCCTCAGCGGGAGGGAGGGCGACGATGCATCCTCAAAGCAGACCTCTCAGACAGGGCGACGAAATGTCAGCGAGGTTGGCCGGTCATAGCCGGGATGCGCTGTGGCGCCGACCTGCACAAATCCCAGCCGCGAAAAGGCCTGATGGTTTTCCACCAACTCCACGCGGGTTTGTAGCTCCACGGCGGGCAGGCCCAGTTCCCTTGCCCGCTGGGCGGCGTGATCCACTAGAATGCGCGCCAGACCGGCGCTGCGGCTGCTTTCCTCCACCGCCAGTTTTCCAAGATACAGACAGTCCGGTTTCGGGGTCAGGAACACGCAGGCCAAGGGCGGCGTGCCAAGGATCCAGATCTCGCCGCGTCGGCATTGTTCCTGCAGCGCCTCTACCGTCAGACGCCGCATCGAGGAGGGCGGATCGATGCGCCCCTCCATGAAGGCAAAGCTGCGCCGGATCAGGTCGAGAACCGCCGACAGACGTGGATCCGATGCGGCTAGGCGCTCCGGTGTCAGCCGTGAGGAAACGCCAGTCACGGGCTGTTGCCGCCCACCACGTGATCGCCGCCGATATCCCCGAGCGAGGAGAACAGGCTGGCGGTATTGTTGGCTCCAACCTTTTTCAGAAGCCGCGCCCGGTGCACCTCGACCGTGCGATAGCTGAGCGTCAGGATCCGGGCGATCTCCTTGCTGGTCTTGCCTTCACGCAGCAGGGAATAGACTTCGCGTTCGCGCCGGGTGAGGGGTTGATAGGGGCGCACGCCCGACAGGTCGGCAAAGCTCCAAACCGCGCGGCCCAGCGGCTCATCCGGGGTAAAGGTATGGCCCCGCACCCGCACCCAGAACAGATCCCCGGTCTTGCGTTTCATCACCCGCTCGTCCCAGTAGGGATTGCCCTGTCCAAGGCTCTTGTCACCGCGGTTGCGCAGGTTCTGGAACTCTTCGTCCGACGGATAGAGAAAGGAAAAAAGCTGGTCCAGCAGCTCTTCGCGGGCATAACCAAACATGTCGCAGAACCGTTGATTGCATTCCCGCAGCACGCGGTTTTCCGTCACCACGATGCCGACAGGGGAATATTCAAAGGCAAGTTGTGCCAGATCGCGGTCGGCATAGAGCCTGTCCAGCGTGGCGGGATCCGGGTGTTTGTCCATTGTGCATTGTGCCTCCCAGGCTTGACCCAAGTTAGTAACCTACCGCAAAGCCGCTGAAAACACTTATAGACAGCGCAAAAGCCGCAGGGCGGGCCGGGCAATGGGCGCGCTTTCAGGTCAGGATATAGTTCTGCGGTGTCATCGGCGCGGGTGGGGTTTGCTCCAGATGGTCGCAAAGAGAAATTTCGGCCGTCCGGCACACCGCATCCAGCGGCAGGCCGTTCACGGTTTCGCCGAACGGATGCGACAATTCCTCGGTCACCTCGGCAAGGCCGAAGAACACATAGGCCACGATGGCGACAAAGACGGGGGTCATCCAGCCGGTGCTTTCCAGCAGCGCAAAGGGGATCAGCAGGCAGTAGAGATAGGTGGTCCGGAACACTAGCAGCGAGTAGACATAGGGCAACGGCGTCGCGGCGATCCGTTCGCATCCGGCCTGGGCCAGGGTGATCGAGGACAGGCGCTCTGACAGCGCCTTGCGGGCAAACCCGTCAGGCGCGGATGTTGCGGCCAATGTCGTCATCCGGTTCATCACGGCGCAGGGCGGATGCGGCGCTTGCGAGAAATCCTCACCGGCCCATGCGTTTGCCTGGGTGAAATCCGATGATTTGCGCAGATTGATCCGGTGCAGGTGGATGAACCCCAGCGCCAGTCGCAACAGTTGCTGCCGATCTTCGCGCTGCGGCAGGAACAGCTCCGCATCGCGGCCAAGCGCCCTCAGATCGGCAAGCAGCTGCCCCCAGAGGCAGCGCCCCTCCCACCAGCGTTCATAGGCGGCGTTGTTGCGAAAACCGAGAAACAGCGACAGGGCCACGCCGAAGACCGCAAAGGGCGCGGCGTTGGTGTGGGGTAGTGGAAGAATATTTCCGTCCAGCCAGACCACCACAGCGGCCAGTGCGGAGACCGCAAGAATGCGCGGCAGTATGCGGGGCAGGACAGAGCCACGCACCGCAAACAACAACGCCACAATGCCAGGCTTTTCGCGCAGGATCATCGGCAGGGTCCTTCAACAAAAGTGGGAGTGGTCAACTGAGGGCTGCCCCGGACCAGGTCGGCAGCCCCCGGAAACTGTACCTGCTACGACAGGGCGCGCCAGCCGATGTCACGGCGGAAGAACCCGTCTTTCCAGTCGATCTGGTCGACCATCGCATAGGCCCGGTCGCGGGCTTCAGCCAGGCTGTCGCCGCGGGCGGTGACGTTCAGCACCCGGCCGCCATTGGCCAGAACCTTGCCGCCGTCTGCCTTGGTGCCAGCATGAAAGACCATGTTGCTGCTGTCCTCGGGCAGGGCATCCAGACCGCCGATCTCGGTGCCTTTTTCGTATGAGCCGGGATAGCCATTTGCCGCCATGACAACGGTGATGGCGTGGTCATCGCCCCAGTTCACCTGCGCGTCGCTCAGGCGGCCTTCGGCGGCGGCGTGCATCAGGTCCAGCGCCTGGGCGCCAAGCCGCATCATCAGAACCTGACATTCCGGATCGCCAAAGCGCACGTTGTATTCCACCAGACGCGGTTGGCCGTCCTTGATCATCAGACCTGCATAAAGAACCCCCTGATAAGGCGCGCCGCGCCGGGCCATTTCGGCCATGGTGGGTATGACGATCTCTTCCATGGCGCGGGCTTCGATCTCGGCCGATAGCACGGGGGCCGGGGAATAGGCGCCCATACCGCCGGTGTTGAGACCGGTATCGCCTTCGCCGACGCGTTTGTGATCCTGCGCGGTGCCGATGGACAGCACGTCCTCGCCATCCACCAGTACAAACAGCGAGGCTTCCTCGCCCTCCATGAACTCCTCGATCACCACCTCGGCGCCGGCGCCGCCGAAACTGCCACCGAACATGTCCTCGATGGCATCCAGCGCGGTCTGTTCGTCCATCGCAACGATGACGCCCTTGCCAGCGGCCAGACCGTCGGCCTTGACCACGATGGGGGCGCCTTGTTGCTTCACATAGGCCTTGGCGGCCTCGGCATCGGTGAAATGGCCATAGGCTGCGGTCGGCGCCTTGGCCGCGTCGCAGATCTCCTTGGTAAAGCTTTTGGAGGCTTCCAGTTCCGCCGCCGCCTGCGAGGGGCCAAAGACCAGAATGCCCGCTTCGCGCAGCCGGTCGGCAACACCAGCGGCCAGCGGCGCCTCGGGGCCGACGATGACGAAATCGATGGCGTTTTCCTCGGCAAAGGTCACCACCGCGCCGCCTTGCTCGATATCAAGGCTGGCACAATCGGCGATCTGGGCAATGCCCGCATTGCCGGGCGCCACGATCAGCTTGTCGCATTTGGGGTTCTGCATCACCGCCCAGGCCAGAGCATGTTCGCGCCCGCCGCTGCCAAGGATAAGGATATTCATCGCGTCTTCTCCGGTCTGTCCGCCCCGGAACCGGAGCGTATATCGCCATGCGGCAGCGGCCTGTCTGGAGCAGGAAATGACACCTGCGCCGGGGGCTTGCCATGCTTGTCGCGGGTTCTATGCTGCGCGGGCCTGTAAAACAAGAACTGCGTATGGTCGCAGGCCTGCCGCCATCTCAACTGCCCAGATAACAGTCCGAAAGATCCGCCGATGTCCGACCTGCTCGACGATCCCACCCCCGGTCAGAACGCGCCGGAATTCACCGTTTCCGAAATCTCGGGTGAGGTGAAACGCACCCTGGAAAGCACCTTTGGCCGGATCCGTGTACGCGGCGAGGTAGGGCGGGTGTTCAAGGCGCGTTCGGGGCATCTGTACTACGACATCAAGGACGACCGGAACGTGCTGGCCTGTACCACCTGGAAAGGTCAGGTCGCGGGTCTGTCGGTGGTGCCCGAAGAGGGACTGGAGGTGATCGTCACCGGCCGCCTCACGGCCTTCGGGGCGCAGTCCAAGTACAACATGAACGTCGAAGAGGTCGCGGTCGCCGGGCAGGGCGCGCTGATGGCGCTGCTGGAAAAACGCAAGAAACAGCTTGAGGCCGAGGGTTTGTTCGCGCCTGAGCGCAAGAAACCACTGCCTTATCTGCCGGGAATCATCGGGGTCGTGACCTCGCCTTCGGGGGCGGTGATCCGCGATATCCTGCACCGGCTGCGAGACCGGTTCCCGCGCAAGGTTCTGGTCTGGCCAGTTGCCGTTCAGGGCAGTAATTGCGCCCCGGAGGTGACCCGCGCCATCGAAGGTTTCAACCGCATGACACCGGGCGGCGCTCTGCCGCGCCCCGATCTGATCATCGTGGCGCGCGGTGGTGGTTCGATCGAGGATCTCTGGGGCTTCAACGAGGAAATCGTGGCCCGGGCAGTGGCGGCCTCGGATATTCCGCTGATCTCTGCCGTGGGGCACGAAACCGACACCACGCTGATTGATTTTGTATCGGACCGTAGGGCGCCGACGCCGACGGCGGCGGCCGAGCTGGCGGTGCCAGTACGGCTGGATCTTCTGGGCTGGAGCGAGAATCAGGGTGCCCGGCTGGCGCGTGCCGCGGGGCAGGCGGTGCAGCTGCGTCGCCAACGCCTGAATGACCTGTCGCGCGCCTTGCCCCGCCCGGAAACCTTGCTGGAAACGCCCCGGCAGCGGCTGGATCAGGCCAGCGATGGCTTGCCGCGTGCGCTGACCTCGGTGGTGCAGCGCCGCCGTGTGCAGCTGAGCGAGACGGCTGCAAGCCTGCGCCCCTCGACCCTGCGGCAGCTTGTGGCGGGGCGGACGGACCGTTTGCGCAACCTGTCATCGCGGCTGTCTTTGCGACCCATCCAGCAGGAAATCCAGCGGCGTCAGGATCGGATCACCCAGTTGGGACAGCGGCTGGACACTGTGCAGCGGCAACGGCTTGACCGGCAGCGGCAACAGCTTTCGGCGGCGGGGCGGCAGCTTGAGATCCTCAGCTACAAGGCAACGCTGGAGCGTGGCTATGCGGTGGTGCGGTCCGGTCAGACCGTCATCACCACCCGCGCCGCGGCCGAAAAAGCGGGGCCATTGGAAATCGAGTTCAAAGACGGACGGCTTGATCTGGGCGGTGCACCTGCGCCAGCCGCAAAGACAGGCGGCGGTGAGGCGTCGGCAGCAAAGCCAAAGGCCAGCAAGCCCAAGGCCAAACCCAAGAGCACCCCGGATGATGGGGAGCAGGGATCGCTGTTCTGATAGCAATTTGATCCTGCCGACCCGTACCTCACTATTCGGCGCGGAGTGAGCGCGCGTCAGACCCCGACGTCGGGGCCGAGGCAGATCATCTCTTCGCCGATATCCTCGGCCTCATAAAGCTCGGTGGCTTCGGGGTCATTCTGGAACCGCGCGCTGAGACCGTTGGGGGTAAGGGAGAACCGCCAGCACTGGGGATCATTGCGGTCCTCATAGAGGAAACAGATCTGATCGGCTTGCTGGTACCAGTGCCCTTCTTGACAGCGGCCATCGAGGAAGGACCAGATGACACGGCGGTTCGGCAGATAGCGTTCTACCCCGTAGGCGATGCCATCAAAGCCATAGAACAGCGTCTTGCCCCGGGTGTAGCTGTCGAACTCCTCAGCGCCCATCGGCTCAGAGGCTTTGCCCATCCCGGGGACAGCCAGCAAAGCGCACAGGGGAATCATCAACAAGGTCCGCATGGAATGAAGTGTGCCAGACAGGTGGGGCTCAGTCCAAGCCTTCGGACCGCTTGCCGCTCAGTTTGGCCAGTTCCCGCCCCATCTTGCGCCGCCAGAGGGAGGGGATCAGCGCAATCGCGCCCATCACGGGCAGGGAATGCGGCAGTGTCGGCATATCGGGCGTGAGCCGCAGTTCGGGGAACCGGCGGGCGGGCACGACGTGGTGGTCGGAATGGCGCGGCGCGTTCAGCATCATCGCCGAAGAATACCAATGCGGTGCGTTCCAGGAATGCTGCGGCCCGACGGGCACCGGGCGGCCCGTGTCACGGGTTTGGCGCAGCAGCCCGTAGTGCTGCACGTAATCGGCCAGAAAGATCTGCATCTGCGCATGGGCTGTGGCAAACAGGAAAAGAATGAGGGCGATGATCCCGCCCGCCAGATAGGCGGCCGCGCAGCACAGCAAGGCGATACCGATATAGGCCACATAAGGATGGCTGAGGGGCGACGGGGGGATCTGCTTGCGCTGCCGCGCAGCGTTTTCAGCAGCCAGCCCTGCGCGAAAAGAGCCAATCCAGGCCCGCGGCAGGAACCGGTAAAAGCCTTCGCCGCGTCGGGCCGTGTTGGGATCCTGTGGGGTCGCTACATGCACATGATGCACTTTCAGATGCGCCGAGGCATGGTGCCCGATCAGCATGGTAGCATAGACCAGAACACCGAGGCGGCGCAAAGCCCGGGTTGGGCGGTGGATCAGCTCATGCGCGTTGGGATGTGAGATCTGTCCCATGAACAACCCCTGCGCCAGAACCAGCGGTATCGCCCCGCCCCAGCCGATCCGGGGCAGGGCCGTGGCCACTGGCAGCAGCAGGGCAAAATGGGCAAGAGCCAACGCGACCTGAAGCGCCTCTGCGCCGCGCGCGCCGGTCTGGTTCTGCGCCCGTCGCCCGATCCGGTCCAGTACCAGCACCAGTGCGGACATGGATCCAAGGGCTGCCCAGCTCCAGATCCCGCCCCAGAGACTGGCAAGCCCGATCAGAACGGGCGGCGTCAGGCTGGCAATGGCGAACCAGAACATGGGGGCGGTCCTTGTGCAGGTGCAAAGGGATGAAGGGCGTGCTTTTCCCTTGGTTACCTTTGACCGAAGCCATCGCCTCGGGCAAGCATGCGGGGCAATGACGCGCGGCATCTGCCGTAGCAAGATGAGGCAGGGGAGAGAGGCCAGAATGGAAACCCTATTATTGAGTGCCGCGGCAGGCTGCGCGCTGGCCTATCTGTTTTTCACGGCACGCCCCGCAGGGCTGTTGCGCAGTATTCTCAAAACCTCCTCTGTTGCCTTGCTGGCTTTGCTGGCGCTGATTGCCGGGGCTCCGGTCCTGCTGGCGCTGGGGCTGCTGCTCTGCGCGCTGGGCGACTATTGCCTGTCCCGCGATGGGGAGGGGGCCTTAATGGCCGGGGTCGGGGCCTTTGCCGCCGGGCATCTGGCATATGTTGTGCTGTTCCTCAGCACGCCGGGAAGCGATCCCGGGCGGCTCTTGCAGATGTCAGGCCTCCTCATCTTGACCGCTCTGGTCCTTCTAGGCGGTATCATGGTGCGGGTACTTGCGCCGCGCGCAGGGGCGCTGAAGGGCGCGGTGCTGGCCTATATCCCGATCATCCTGTCGATGGGGGCGGCGGCTGCCACCCTGCCCGGGCAGGGCGCGTTGGTCTGGGCGCTGCCTGCGGCCCTTGCCTTTGTCGCATCGGACGTGGTGCTGGCCTTTGAAACCTTCGTCCTGCCTGAGGGGCACCGGCTGCGCCGGATTGCCCCCTATGCGGTCTGGCCGCTTTATTGGGGCGCCCAGCTTGGCTTTTGGTATGCATTTTCCTGACCTCTGTGCTGTCATCCGCTTTGCAACCGCGGGCAAACCGCATTAGGTGAGTTACAGACTTACTGCGGAGACCCCGATGGCGTTTTTCACAAAGCTCAAGGACCGGTTGTTCAAATCCTCTTCGAAACTGGAGGATGGGCTGGATGCAATTGTTGCGGAAGGGGCCGACGAGAAGGCCGAGGATAAGGCTGCTGTCGAGAATGCCGCTGCCCCTGAACCTGCGTCTGAGGCAGCGCCGCAAGTTTCGGAGCCTGTTGCGGAGGAGGTGCCTACGCCGCAGCCTGTCGCGACTGAACCGAAGCCCGCCGCCCCCAAACCTGTTGCTGAACCAATCCCCGAACCAGAGCCTGAAAAGCCGCAGAAATCGCCGGGGCTGCTGGGGCGGCTCATGGGGCGCGCCGGGGGCACTGCGCCGCGTCGGGTGCTGGACGACGAGATGCTGGAGCAGTTGGAAGAGCTGCTGATCGCTTCGGACATGGGGGTGGATACGGCCCTGCGGGTGACCGCGAATATGGCCGAAGGCCGTTTCGGAAAACGCCTGTCCACGCAGGAGATCAAGGAACTGCTCTCGGCCGAGATCGCCCGCGTGATGGAGCCGGTGGCCAAGCCACTGCCGATCTACGCCAAGCGGCCGCAGGTGGTGCTGGTTGTCGGCGTCAACGGATCCGGCAAGACCACCACCATCGGCAAGCTGGCCAGCCAGTTCAAGGCGGCGGGTAAGAACGTGGTGATCGCGGCCGGCGATACCTTCCGCGCCGCGGCGGTGGAACAGCTGCAGGTCTGGGGCGACCGCGCCGGGGTACCTGTGCTGACCGCGCCCGAAGGATCGGATCCGGCGAGTCTCGCCTTTGATGCTATGACCCGCGCCGAAGCGGACGGGGCGGATCTGTTGCTGATCGACACCGCCGGGCGGCTGCAGAACCGCGCCGACCTGATGGAGGAGCTGGCCAAGATCGTGCGGGTGATCCGCAAGAAGGACGAGACCGCGCCGCACAATACGCTTTTGGTGCTGGATGCGACCACTGGCCAGAACGCGCTGAACCAGGTCGACACCTTCCAGAAGCTGGCCGATGTTTCGGGGCTGGTGATGACCAAGCTGGACGGCACCGCCAAGGGCGGCGTGCTGGTGGCGCTGGCGGACAAGTTCGGCCTGCCGATCCATGCCATCGGTGTGGGTGAGCAGATCGATGACCTTGCGCCCTTTGATCCGGAAGAATTTGCCGCGGCCCTGACCGGGCTGGACCGATCTTGAGCCGCCGGTTCGTCGGCCGGATGAGGTCCATTGTCCCGGCGCCGTCGCGCCCTGAGGGCCACCGCGGATGAGCGACTGGCTGATCTCGCTGGAGGGCACCGAGGCGGGCCACCAGGCTGCATTAATGCTGGCCTTGATGGCGGCTTTCCTGCACGCGGTCTTTGGTGCACTTCAAAAAGGGCGACACGATCCCTGGCTGTCACGCGGGGCAATTGACGCCTCCTACGGGCTGATGGCAGCGCCGTTCGCGCTTTTCGTCGTGCCCTGGCCCGAGCCGCATATGTGGCCGATCTTTGCTGCCGTCTGGGTCATTCACGTCGCCTACAAGGTGCTGCAAGCGCTGGCCTACACCAAGGGCAGCTATACGGTGGTTTATCCGGTGGTTCGGGGCACCGGCCCGCTATTCACCGTCATCGGCGCCTATTACCTGTTCTCCGAGACCTTCACGGTGATGCAATGGATGGGCGTTGCGGTGCTGCTCATGGGGATTTTTGGTTTGGCGGCCTATAACTACCGCTATCTGGAAACCAACCGCGACACGCTGATGGTGGCGCTGGGGCTGGCCGTGGTGACGGGGCTGTTTGTGGCACTTTACACCACCTATGACGCTTATGGTATCCGCGCCACCGCGAACCCGTTCACCTTTCTGGCTTGGTTCTTCATGATCGACGGGATCGCCATGCCGCCGGTGGCCTACCTGCGCTGGCGCAAGATGGCAGAGCGCCCGGAACCGGGGCCGCTTTTGGTCCGGGGCGTCTTTGGCGGACTGGTGGCCTTTGCCTCCTTCGGGGCGGTGATGCTGGCAACCCGGCTCGACAAGGTGGGCGAAGCGGCGGTGCTGCGGGAAACCTCGACCGTCTTTGCCGCGCTGATCGGCTGGCTGGTGCTGAAAGAAACCGTGGGGCCGCGGCGTATCGCGCTGATGTCCCTAATCGCGCTGGGCGCGGTGATTGTGGAAGTGGGTGGCTGACGCGGGCCGCCGGAAGACAACCGAACAGGAGCGCCAATGGCTGGCAAGAAAATCAATCCGATCCTGAAGATGGTGCTGGAGTTCGGCCCCATTGTTCTGTTTTTCATCGGTTACCTGAAGCTGAAGGATGAGATCTTTCTGATTGGGGGCGAGGAATACAAGGGTTTCATCCTGGTGACGGCTGCCTTTGTGCCGCTGATGATGATGTCGACTGCCGCCCTGTGGAAACTGACCGGGCACCTGTCGAAGATGCAGCTGGCGACGCTGGTTCTGGTCGTACTGTTCGGCGGGCTGTCGGTTTGGTTCAACGACGAGCGGTTCTTCAAGATGAAGCCGACGATGATCTACCTGTTGTTCGGCGGGCTGCTGGCCGTCGGGCTGATGCGCGGCGAAAGCTGGCTGAAGGTGGTGATGGAAGAAGTCATGCCGATGGAAGAGGCGGGCTGGATGATCCTCACCCGGCGGATCTGCGGCTTTTTCCTGGGGCTGGCCGTGGCCAACGAGGTGATCTGGCGGTTCTTCACCACTGACACATGGGTCTATTTCAAGACCTTCGGTCTGCCGGTGGCGATGTTCCTGTTCTTCATGACCCAGGGGCCGCTGCTGCAGAAATACGGTCTTGAGGACGACGAAGAGGTCGAAGACCCCAAGGCGTGAATTTCCGGGGCGCAGGGCTCCCGCGCCTGTGTGGCGCATCAAGGATGCGCCACAAACAGCCTTGGGCCGGGCAGCGCGCAGGGCGCGCTGCGGTTGGCATCATGAAGGCGCTGTCAGTCCTTGCCGCCAAAGAGGATTTCCTGCGCCTTGCTGTCCGAGCGGTCGGCGCGCAGATCGGCGTGGAGGGCACGCCCTGCCACCAGGCCGGGGCGTTGCCACAGAAGGTCCAGCCAGCGGGCCAGATGCGGTTTGTCCTCCAGCGTCTGTTCCTGCCCTTCCCAGAGCGACGCCCAAGGCCAGATCGCCATATCGGCGATGGTGAACTCATCCCCCGCCACATATTCGTTTTCGGCCAGCTGCCGGTCCAGCACGCCATAGAGCCGGGCGACCTCGGACCTGTAGCGGTCCTTGGCATAGGGCAGGTCCTCGGGCGCGTATTTCAGGAAGTGATGCGCCTGACCAGCCATCGGGCCAACCCCACCCATCTGCCACATCAGCCATTGATCCACCATTAGGCGCGCCCGTTCATCGCTGCCGTAGAAGCGCCCGGTCTTGCGGGCAAGATACTGCAGGATGGCGCCGCTTTCGAACAGGGAGAGGGGGGCATCGCCTGGGCCAGCGGGATCGATAATCGCGGGCATGCGGTTGTTGGGGGCGATCTTGAGGAACTCCGGCGCGAATTGATCGCCTTTGCCGATATTGATCAGATGCACCCGATAGGGGAGGTCCATTTCCTCAAGCGCGATAGAGACTTTCCAGCCGTTCGGCGTTGGCCAGTAGTAAAGATCGATCGGTTCCTGCAATGCCCTGTTCCCTTATCCGGTGTCGCCAGTGATTGGCTGCGCCATGTGATCATAGATCGCCCTGGGGCAGCAAGACGACCAGCGGCGCGCGCACAACTCTGTGATCGCAGGCGGCAGCTGTTGGGAGCAGAGGGAGGGGAGGAACGAAAGGCGCGGCACCTAAGAGGACGCCGCAATCAGGACTTCCCCGGTCGGCTTGGGACGATCGGGGAAGCTGCGCGCGATGATGCGCTACTGCGCGCCTTGGCGCAGGCCCAGGATCCGGCGCGCGGTGGCGGCATCGGCAACGCTGCGGCCATTCTGTTCACAGAGCGCCACCACCCGTTTCACCAGCGCCGCGTTCGAGGGCGCGAGGCGATCCTTGTCGAGCCGGATATTGTCCTCGAGCCCGGTGCGGGCATGCCCGCCTGCCGCCACGGACCATTCATTGAGAACGGATTGGTTTGCCCCGATCCCGGCCGCGCACCATGGCGCGTCCGCACCGAACAGGCGCTTTACCGTTTCGACGTAGAAATCGAACACCGCCTTGTCTGCAGGCATGGCGTTTTTCACCCCCATGACAAACTGCACATAGGGCGTGTCCGCGATCTGCCCGGCCGCATGCATCTGGGCGGCCTTCAGGATATGTGACAGATCAAAGGCCTCAATCTCGGGCTTGATCTGATAACTGCGCATTTCAGAGGCGAGCCAATCGACCAGATCCGGCGGGTTCTCATAGACCCGGTTGGGAAAGTTGTTCGATCCCACCGACAAGGACGCCATGTCCGGTGCAAGCGGCAGCATGCCGCCGCGCGTCTTGCCCGCGCCGGACCGCCCGCCAGTGGAGAACTGGATGATCATCCCCGGGCAGTGTTTTTCGATACCTTCCTTCAGCGCTGCGAACTTGTCCGGATCGCTGGAGGGGGTTTCATCGTCGTTGCGCACATGGGCGTGCACGATGGCAGCGCCCGCCTCAAAAGCCTCATGGGTGCTTTCGATCTGTTCGCTGACGGTGATCGGCACGGCGGGATTGTTTTCCTTGCGTGGCAAGCTGCCGGTGATTGCCACGCAGATGATGCAGGGCGCCGTCATGATTTCGGCGCCAGCACGAAGTCGTGCACGACCTCGTAATAGGGGCGGTCGAAACCGGCTGCGCTGATCCGGGCGGGATCTTCGATCAGATCGAACTTGGCCAGCAGGCTTTCCTTCACGCCAAAGACCGCATCGGAGTGGATATAGGGATCATCCGGGTCAAAGATATGGGTGATCAGCGTATCAAATCCGTCTGCCTCGAGGATGTAGTGCAGATGCGCGGGTCGGTAGGGGTGGCGCCCCAGTTGCGTCAGCATCTGCCCCACCGGGCCATCATCGGGGATCGGGTAGTATTTCGGTTTCACCCCTTTGAAATGATAGGTGCCATCGGCCCCGGTGCGGAAGACGCCGCGCAGGTTGAAATCGGGCTGAAGGCCCTTTTGCTGCACGTCGTAGAAACCTTCGTCATTGGCTTGCCAGACGTCGATCTTGGCATTGGCGATGGGTTGGCCATCGGTGCCGGTGATACGGCCCTTGACCAGCATCGGCTCACCCTTCTGATCCAGGCAGATATCCGCGCCCATGGGCAGTTCGGGCGCGTCCTCGACGTGGAACGGGCCGAGGACGGTGGATTCCGAGGCGCCGGAGGGTTTGCGGTTGTTGATCGCATCGACCAGCATGGAGACGCCCAGACTGTCGGACAGCAGGATGAACTCCTGCCGCCAGTCGTTGCAGGCGTGGCCCACCTTGGTCAGAAACTGGATCGCCTCGAACCATTCCTCCTGCGTTGGCTCGATCTCCTTCACGGCGGCATGCAGATGCTTTGTCACCACCGCCATGACCTCGGCGAGGCGTTCATTCTTGGCGTTGGCATTGCGGCTGATGACAACCTCGGCCGAGTTTTCTTCGGTGAAATACCCTTGTTCCTGATCGCTCATTGTCGCCTCCTATCGGGCCAAAATGGTTTTGAAGACGCGGGTCAGCTCGGCTTCGGCATTGTCGGGAGCGCCATCGTGACGCCAGCAGACATGCTGGTCGGGGCGGGTGATGATGCAGCCGCTATCGCCGACCTCGCGGGCGCGGGCCCAGTCGCCGGTGTAATCCATGTATTCCTGACGTGGGCCGATGACATGGGCGTTGAGCGTGATGCCGAACTCCTTGGCGATCTTGCTGGCCGCTTCGACCCAGGCTTCGCCGCCAAGGCCGGTAAAGACTGTGAAGGCACCGCCGCCCGCCAGATCAAGGGTGGAGTGTTTCTGCCCCGCCGCGTCGAACAACCAGGCATGGGGAATGCGTGCCCCGGGCCATGTAGTGGGCTGGTAGTGCAGGTCGGCATCCAGTTTGAAATCCGGCTCGATCTGACCATCGGTCACGGTCGCATCTGACCGGTAACGTTGGTTCATCTCGACGCCATGGGCATCGAACTCGTACTTCTTGAAGGCGATGGCCTTGTTCAACGCCTCGCGCTGGGCCTCGGCCTCGGGGGTGGAGTCACAGCGGGCGTCCATATTGGCCTTGATCTTGGTAATGTCGGTACCGCCGGTCATGCCAAGGGCCTCGAAGATGGGACCGAATTCGCCGATGGACTGGTTGGCGCGGGTGACGATCTGCTTGGCCACCGGGGCGCGCTCTTCGGAATAGGTTTCCAACAGCCGCTCCCCGGCCTGACCTTTGACCACGGCGGCAAGTTTCCACGCCAGGTTGAAGGCATCCTGAATCGAGGTATTGGAGCCCAGACCGTTCGACGGCGGGTGGCGGTGGGCGGCGTCGCCCATGATGAAGACACGTCCGCGCGACATCTGGGTGGCGTAGGTGTCGTTCACCGTCCAGGTGTTGGCGCTGAGCAATTCGATCTCAAGCTCGGGATCGCCCACCAACTGCCGGGCCACATCCGTCGCCATGGCCTCATCCACGTTGGGGGCGGGTTCGTTGATGTCATAGCCCCAGACGATCAGCCATTCGTTCCACGGGCGCACACAGCGCACCAGCCCCATGCCGATGCCGCCGACATCCGCGCCGGGCTGCATCACCCAGTAAAGGACCGAAGGACGATGGGCTACGTATTTCGACAGGTCCGCCCGGAACACGATGTTCATCGAGCCGCCGACGCCCATCTGGCCTTCGAAGGGCAGGTTTTCATTCTCGGCCACCAGCGAATTGCCACCATCGGCGCCGATCAAATATTTCGAGCGGATCGTCAGCTCTTGCCCGGTCATCCGGTCATAGCAGGTGGTGGTGACACCTTCAGCGTCCTGCACGTGGCTTTTGTACTCGGTGCTCATCCGCGCCCGGGTGCCGCGTTTGCAGGCAGTCTTGAAGAGGATCGGCTCCATAAAGGTCTGCGGCAGATCGTTCATGAAGGTCGGCGAGGAGAGCATGTGCTCGGCCTTGGACAGGGGATGGGTGCCCCAGGATTTCATCCGGCCGATTTCCTCACCAGCAAGGCTTTCGCAAAAGACGTTCTCGCCCATGATGCTCTGGTCCATCGCGTTGAGGTAGACCTCGTCTTCGACCTCTTTGCCCAGATCGCGCAGGACCTCCATCGTGCGCTGGTTGGTGATATGGGCGCGCGGGGTATTGGCTAGCCAGTGATAGCGGTTGATCGCGACATTCTCGATGCCATAGCTCGACAACAGTGCCGCCGCGACCGACCCTGCAGGCCCGGTGCCGATGATCAGAACCTCTGTGGTGATGTCAGCCATGTTTATTCCTCCGATGGTGATAGTTTGCCGCCCCGCAGGGTTCGGCGAATTGGGAAAAGGTGCAGCCCTGTGCGCTCGGAGATCAGTCCCCAGAGCCCACGCGGGGCGATCAGCATGATGGCAATGGCCAGAAGGCCCAGCGTCAGCAGGTACCAGCTGCCGAAATCGGCCAGCAGGGATTGCAGCGCAAAGAAAATGAGTACGCCTAGGATCGGACCTTCGATGGTGCCGATGCCGCCGATCACCACGATGAACAGCACATAGGCGGTCCAGTCGGTGACGCTGAAGGCGGCGTCGGGCGAAATCCGGGCTTTTTGCAGGTAGATCAGCGCCCCGGTGAGGCCGGTGCCAAAGGCGGAGGTCAGGAACACCACCAGCTTCATGCGTCCGGCATCTACGCCAACGGATTTGGCCGCTTCGGTGTTGTCACGCACCGCAGCGAGGGCCAGTCCGTTCTTGCTGCGCAGCAGCCAGTAGATGCCGCCGATCGTCGCCAGCGCCAGCGCCAGCGCCAGCCAATAGGCGAGGATATCGCGCGCCGCAGCAGAGCGCACGTCCAGCACCTCTTCGATCATCTCGACCAGCCACATGTCGCGGGTGGCGCTGCGCGGCAGCGAGGTGCCGGTGCCGCCGCCAAGCGTCTTCCACTGGGCGACGCTAAGGCGGACAACCTCGGCGATCACCCATGTCCCAATGGCAAAGTAGGCGCCGTTCAGGCGGAAGGCGAAAAATGCGGTGGGCACGGCAATCACCAGCGCCGCGATGCCGCCCAGAAGGATGGCGGAAACCGGATCAAGTCCCCAAAGGATCACGCCGCCAAACAGCGCATAGGCGCCCATACCGACGAATGCCTGCTGACCGATGCTGACGAGACCGCCATAGCCCGCCAGAAGGTTCCAGAACTGCGCCAGCACCAGCATCGTCAGGATGAAAAACATGTCCTGAATGGTTCCGCGCCCGGCAAAGAAGGGCAGGGCCGCCAAGATCAGCGTGCCGCTAAGGCCAAGGATTGCCGCGATGCGCGAGACTGGGGTTCGGGTGGATACAGTATATGTCATGTCTGCCTCCTTTAGTCGTGTGCCCGGGGGAACAGCCCCCGCGGTTTGATCAGCAGCACCAGAAGGAAGGCGACATGCCCGGCCAGGATTTGCCATTCCGGGGTGATCGCGGCCCCGAGGGTCTGCGCCACACCGATAATGATGCCGCCCGCCAGCGTCCCCCAGAGAGAGCCAAGCCCGCCGATGATCACCGCCTCGAAGGCATAGATCAGCCGGGCCGGTCCGATGTTGGGGTCGAAGTTGGCGCGCAGGCCCAGATACAGGGCGGCGATGGTCACGATGATCAATGCGATCCCGGTCGCGGTCGCAAAGATGTTTGCGGGCTTGATCCCCATCAGGCTGGCCGTGGTCGGATCATCCGAGGTGGCGCGGAAGGCGCGCCCCAGTTCGGTGCGGTAGAACAACTGGTTCAGCCCGACGATGACCAGAACGGCAGAGGCAAAGGTCAGCAGCGGCATCACGCCAAGCGAGATCGGCCCCATCTGCACCGATGCCGTGGTCAGCGCGTTGGGCGGCAGGCGCTGGCTGTCGGCGGAGAAGACTTCCAAGAGCGCGTTTTGCAGCGCAATCGACAGGCCAAAGGTGATCAGCAGCGGCGGCAGGATGTCATCGCCCAGCGTCCGGTTCAGCAGGAACTTTTGCAAGGCCCAGCCAAGGACGAACATCACCGGCATGGCAATAAGCAGCGCGAGAAAGGGAGAAATCCCGAGCATCGTCACCAGCAACAGGATCAGGTAGGCGCCCATCACGATCAGATCGCCATGCGCGAGGTTGACCAGCCGCATGATGCCGAACACCAGGCTCAGCCCGGCTGCAAAAAGGGCATAAAGGCCACCCAGAAGGATGCCTTGGAGTATCGTGTCGATCCAGATCATGCGGCTGCTCCGAAATAGGCGTCGTGGATGGCCTCGCGGCTGAGGCTCTCGGGGGTGCCGGACAGGGTGATGCGACCTTCCATCATGCAGTAGACGCGGTCGGCGACGGCCATGGCCTGGGCGATGTCCTGTTCCACCACCACCAGCGAGGCGCCCGCCGCCTTGATCGCCGGGACGGCGGCGTAGATGTCCTTGATCACCACCGGGGCAAGGCCAAGGCTGATCTCATCACACAAGAGAACCCGCGGGTTGCTCATCAGGGCGCGGCCGATGGCGACCATCTGCTGTTGCCCGCCCGACAGGGCCGTGCCGGGGCTGTTGCGGCGCTCCCGCAGGATGGGGAACAGATCGTAGACGGTGTTTAGCGTCCAGTGGCCGCTTTTCTTGCGCCCGTAGGTCCCGATCAGGAGGTTCTCCTCGACCGAGAGAGAGGGGAACAGCTTGCGCCCCTCGGGCACCATGGCGACGCCCTGCGCCATGATTTCATCAGCGGGCTGCGCGCCAACGGGGCGGCCATCGTAGGTGACCGCCTCGGCCGCATTGCGCAGCACCCCGGCAATCGAGCGCATCAGTGTCGTCTTGCCCGCGCCATTGGCGCCGATGATGGCCACGGTTTCCGCCTCTTCAAGGGTGATATCCACCCCGAACAGGGCTTGAAAATCACCGTAGTGGGCGGTCAGGTTATGGGTTTCCAGCAATGACATCAGACTTCGATCCCCAGATAGATTTGCTGCACTTCGCGGCTGGCCATGATGGCGTCGGGGTCACCCAGACCGATGACCTTGCCGAAATCGAGCACCAGCAGGCGCTCCACCACCGAGGTGAGCGCGTGCAGGACATGCTCGATCCAGATGATCGTCACGCCCTGCGCGTGGATGTCCCGGATGGTACCGATCAGCGACTGGCACTCGGCCTCGGTCAGGCCGCCTGCGATTTCGTCCAGCAGCAACAGTTTGGGCTGGGTCGCCATGGCGCGGGCCAGTTCCAGACGCTTGCGCTCCAGCAGCGACAACTGTCCGGCCGGGGTGTTGGCACGCCGGATCATCTCCGTGCGTTCCAGGATATCGGCGCAATCGTCCCGCACGGCGGCCTCACCCAGGCGGCGGCCATGGGTGGCGGCGACCAGAAGGTTTTCGTAGACGGTCAGTTTTTCGAACGGCTGCGGGATCTGGAAGGAACGCCCGATTCCCGCCATGCAGCGGTCCATTGCCGAGGTGCGGGTGACGTCGCGCCCTTCGAAATTGATGGTGCCAGAATTGGCGGTCAGGTTGCCGGTGATCAGGTTGAACAGCGTCGATTTCCCGGCGCCATTGGGGCCGATGATACCCAGCGCCTGGCCCTGTGGCACCTCGAAGGTGACATCGTCGGTCACGGTCAGGGCGCCAAAGCTTTTTGAAACCGATTGGAGAGAGAGGATCGACATGAAAGGTCCTTTGCCAGTCCGCAGGACGGGGTGTGAAAAGGCCGGGGGAGGGCGCGGGTCCTACGTGCAGCAGGACCCGCAAGGGCAGGATGGGATCAGGAAATCTCTTCCATCTTGCCGCCGGTCGGGATCTCCGGGTGATCGGAGTTGTCCACCACCACGAGATCATAGCTGCCATCGTCCTGAAGCCGCCACTGACCGCCCGCAAGCGGGGTTTTGGCGACATTCGCGGCGGCGAACGGCGGCAGGCCCTTGCCGTCGAATGCGATGCATCCGACCATCGAATCCAGCTGCGTTGCGGCGATCGCGGCTGCAACTTCATCCGGGTCGCGGCTGTCTTCGACGCGACCCATGACACTGGCCGCCATTTCGAACAGCGCGTGCACGAAACCGATGGGCTGGGTCCACTGCTTGCCCGTCGCCTGGCTATAGCCTGCGGCCAGATCGGCAGCGGATTGCCCGGTCAGGGAGGAAGAGAACGGATGGTTCGGTGACCACCAGACCTCGGAGGACAGGTTGTGCCCCTGATCGCCCAGAGCCTCGACCGCCTGCGGGAATAGGATGGCCTTGCCGATGCTTGCGGCCTTGGGGGTGAAGCCCTGCTGTTTGGCCTGTGTCCAGAAGGTGGTGAAATCCGGCGGGATCGGCACGCCGGTGACGATTTCAGCATTTGCCGCCTTGAAGGCATTGATCTGGGCGCTGAAGTCATCGGTGAGGTTCTGGTAGCGGCCGGTGTCGGTCAGCTTATACCCTTGGGCGTCCAGCACTGGCGGGAAGCCCACGTTGGGATCGCCCCAGGCGTTGCCATCGCCATCGTTGGGGAAGATCGCGCCAACCGATTTATTGGTGTCGAGCTGGTTCCACATTGCCGTGAAGGTGGAAATCACGTCTTCCAGTCCCCAGAAGAAATGGAAGCTGAAATCAAACGGCCGCCAACTGCCGGGATCGCCCGGGTTGCCTTGCTGACCGATGAAATAGGGTTGCCACGGGGCCACGGTGGAGATCACCGGGATTTCCTCGGCCTCGCAGGTGGTGGCGACCGGATTGGTCGTCTCGGGGGTAGAGGCGACGAGCATCATGTCGATCTCGTCGTCGATGATCAGTTCCTTGGCGACCTCTGCAGCGCGGTTGGGGTTGGACTGGCTGTCCTTGACGATCACTTCGAAGTTGCTGCCTGCATCCGAGGCTAGAAAACCCTCGATGATGAACCGGTCGGCGTCCGAAAATGCGGCCAGCGGGCCGGATTGCGGGCTGACATAGCCCAGCCGGATCTTGGCATCCCGGGCCAGAGCTGGTGCCGCCAGCCCCCCGGCAGCAAGCGTGAGGCCGGTGGCGGCGGTGGATTTGAGCAGTTTACGGCGTGTAATCATGATGTCCTCCCTGACGTCATCAAAAGTGTTCGCGAAGCCCCGGTTCAGTGGGCGGGTGGTGTTCCCGCCCAGGCCGCCTGCAACAGCGCGCGGATATCGTCGCGCGTGACAGGCTGCGGATTGGGGTAGGGTTTGGTGGTGGCCAGTTCGGCGGCGCGGTCCAGGTCTTCCTCCTTCAGACCCAGATCGCGCAGTGCCAGCGGCGCCCCCAGTTTTTGTGCAAAATCATACAAGGCGCGCCCGGCATTCTCACCGCCCAGAAGATCGCAGATCGGCAGCAGTTCGGTCGCTGCCGCGCGGGCGTTATAGGCAATGGCATGGGGCAGAACGATTGCGTGGGTTTCGGCGTGGGGCAGGTCGAATGAGCCGCCCAGCGTGTGGCACAGCTTGTGATGCAGGGCCATGCCGACCTGGCCTAGCACCGTGCCACAGGCCCATGCGCCGCGCTGCGTCTCGGCGCGGGCTGCGAGATCCGTAGGCGCGGCCAGAACGCGGGGCAGACCGCCGACGAAGGCCTTCAGCCCGTCGATGGCCAAATGCACCGTCTTTTCGGTGCGGTCGCGCGCATAAAGCGCCTCGGCTGCATGCGCCATGGCGTTAAGCGCCGAGGTCACGGTCATGGCAACCGGCAGCGTTGCGACGCGCTCGGGATCATAGAGGATGACTTCGGGCAGCACCTCGGGGTGGCTCAGCGTCGTCTTGATGCCGTTCTCGGTCTGGCCGAGGATCGGCGTCGCTTCACTGCCGGCGTAGGTGGTCGGGATCACGATCTGCGGCAGGCCTGTGCGATAGGCGATTGCCTTGCCCAGCCCGATGGTCGAGCCGCCGCCGATTGAGATGATGCAGTCCGCTGCGACCTCTTTGGCGTGGGCCATGGCCGCTTCGGTGACGGTGACGGGGGTGTGCATCGCCGCCTGACAGAAAACGCCAGCGGCCAGTTCGCCCAGTGTTTCGGCCATTTCCAGCGCTGCGTCGGATTGCTGAGGGGTGGACAGAACCAGGGCGTTCTTCGCGCCCAGCCGCTGAGTCTCTGCGACAAGGATGTCCTTCACCCCAGCCTGGAATACAACGCGCACACCATCTGTTGCGGTTTCTGCCTCTTGTGTCATTTCAGACCTTTCTCCTCCGGTTGTGCCGGACGTTAAACCTCAGTGAATGGTCTGTTGATCGAGATTACGGCATTTAATATACCACGATGTTATGTACATCGATCCCAATCACCTGCGCATCCTGGCAGCGATCGTCGACTCGGGCGGGCTAAGTGAAGGCGCGGCCGCGCTAAACAAGTCCCAGCCCAGCCTGTCGCGCACGGTTGCGATGCTGGAGTCGCGGCTCGGTTCACGATTATTTGAAAAGGGTATCCGGCCGCTGCGGCCGACCGAGCTGTGTCTGTCGCTGGCCGAACAGGGCCGGGTGATCGGTCAGGCAAGTGAGGCGGCGCGCATCGCAGCCGAGCTTTATTCAGGGGGCAAGGCGGGCACCGCGCGGATCGCCGGGACGCCCATCTTCATGGATGGAGTGATCTCCTACATGATCGCGTCGTTCCAATCTGCTTTCCCGGATGTGGCGATTCAGCAAAGCTATGGCTATTTCGCGGAGCTGTCTGAACAGCTGAAGACGGGGAACATCGATCTGGCGATCTGCCCGATGCGCGGCGATGACATCCCGGAAGAGCTGTCGTTTGAACCGATCCTGCGTGGCCGCAACGTGATTGCCTGCGCGCCGTCGCACCCATTGGCGCGTAAATCCACGTTTCGATTGGAAGATATCGCCCAATACCCTTGGATCGCCCCCCCGGCGGGCAGCCCTCTTTATGCGGACCTGAAAAACGCGCTGGAGATCGTAGGCATCACCGATTTCCGCGTCAGTTTTACTGGCGGCTCGCTGGCGGCGATCCTGCGCATCATGTCCGGATCGGATGCGCTGACGGTGTTGCCTTATTCAGTGGTGTTCATGCAGCGACCGTCCAATATGGTCACAGCGCTGCCGGTGAAGCTTGAACACCCGGACCGGCAACTGGGTTTGCTCTGGCGCAACGACCGCCCGGTGCGCCCCGCGGTGTCCCGGTTTCAGAAGTTCCTCAAGGGTGAGTTTTCCGGTCTGGCCGACAGGATCGACGTTCGCGGCCGCGAAGCCGTCTGGAGACGATGATACCTGCCTGTGTGGGCGGCACGAGAGTGCGAGGCCTGCTCAATCTGATGAGGGGCGGTGCATTTGGACTTGCGCAGTTGCGGCGGCCTGCGTTAAGGCGCAAGCCTTACCGGTCGTCTGGGGTCGCCCCAATCGAATTGCTGGTGAGAGGGGCAGGGTCGCGGCAAAGACCCCATGAAAGAAATCGGTTAATTCTCCGGTTTCTGTCCCGCCGAATTTCTGAGGTTTGCCACCTTGGACGTGTGGGATTTGTTACCGGATTGCGGGCCACGTTAAACACACCGCTAAAGAGGTCAGGACGCAAAGGAACCCCTTTCGCTTGGCCGAATGGGGTTTTTTATTGCGCCGACGCGCAGGAGTGTGTGCCATGAACGACACGAAAGAAAGCAACTGGAACAGCCGCACCAAACTGGTGCACGGCGGCACCCGCCGCAGCCAATGGGGCGAGGTGAGCGAAGCGATCTTCCTGACCCAGGGCTTTGTCTATGACAGCGCCGAACAGGCCGAGGCCCGGTTCATCGAAACCGGCCCGGATGAATTCATCTACGCCCGCTATGGCAATCCGACCGTGGCGATGTTCGAAGAGCGGATCGCAGCGCTTGAGGGCGCCGAGGATGCTTTTGCCACCGCTTCTGGCATGGCAGCGGTCAATGGCGCACTGACCTCGCTTCTTAAGGCGGGCGATCACGTTGTGTCGGCGCGGGCGCTGTTTGGCTCTTGCCTTTATATCCTTGAAAACATCCTGACCCGCTTCGGAGTCGAAGTGACATTCGTCGATGGCACCGATCTGGAGCAATGGCGCGATGCGGTACGACCGGACACCAAGGCGGTGTTTTTCGAATCCATGTCGAACCCGACGCTGGAAGTGATCGACGTGGCTGCGGTGGCCGAAATCGCCCATGCCGTCGGCGCCACTGTGGTGGTGGATAATGTGTTCTCGACGCCGGTCTTCTCTGACGCCATCGCGCAAGGCGCGGATGTGGTGGTCTACTCGGCCACCAAACATATCGACGGTCAGGGCCGGGTTCTGGGCGGTGTCATCCTTGGCACACGCGATTTCATCCGCGGCACGGTTGAGCCCTATATGAAGCACACCGGCGGTTCCCTTAGCCCGTTCAACGCCTGGACGCTGCTAAAGGGGCTGGAGACGATTTCCCTGCGGGTGAATGCACAGGCCGAAACGGCGCTGCAGATTGCGACTGCCCTTCAGGGGCATCCGAAGCTGGCGCGCACGATCTATCCCGGCCTAGCCGATCATGCTCAGAACGCGCTGGTGCAGCGGCAATTGGGCGGTAAGGGCGGAACGGTCCTGTCGCTGGATCTGAAGGGTGGCAAGGAGGCGGCCTTTGCCTTCCTGAACGCCCTGACGATTCCGGTGATTTCCAACAATCTCGGCGATGCGAAATCCATCGCAACCCATCCGGCCACCACCACCCACCAGCGGCTGGCCGATGATCAGAAGGTGGCGCTGGGCATCACGCCGGGTCTGGTGCGCTTCTCGGTTGGGCTAGAGGATCCGGAGGATCTGATTGCGGATCTGACGCAGGCATTGGACGCCTGCGGCGGCTGAAGTCTTGGGGACGCTGTGGCCCGCGTTGTTCGCGGGCCGGGGCGGGTTCACTTGTGGTGCGGGGTCAGTTCCGGGCCGGAACCTGCCGTATTTGTCTGATCCATTTTGTGTTTTCCCGCGTAACAGAGTAATACTGAACATCGCTGCGCCCCGGGGCGTAGCAGCAGCGGAGGAAGTGGTCGTATGAATATCCATATGCGCGGCGTGGACGAGACACCGGACCGGACCGAGGCAGAGGCGGCTCTTGAGACGCTTCGCCAATGGGCCGCGACAGCCACCCAGACGGAAATTGCGCAGCTTGACCCAGCCGTTGCCCGGCTTCTGCCAGAGCGGGCGGTGCAGAACTACCCCGATCTGTCGCGCAACTACCCCGAGGATTTTGTGGCGGATGAGGGCTATCGCGCCACATTGCCCGACCTGCAGAACGGCCCCTCCAGCCTGATCCGGGGCGCCAATGAGCAGATCCAGCATGTGGGGATCTCCAACTTCCGCCTGCCGATTCGCTTTCACACACGGGACAATGGCGATCTGACGCTGGAAACCAGCGTGACCGGCACCGTCAGCCTTGAGGCCGACAAGAAGGGCATCAACATGTCCCGGATCATGCGGTCCTTTTACAAACACGCAGAAAAGACCTTCAGCTTTGAGGTGATCGAGGCCGCGCTTGAGGATTACCTCAGCGATCTCGGCAGCATGGACGCGCGCATCCAGATGCGGTTCTCCTTCCCGGTGAAGATCGACAGCCTGCGTTCGGGCCTGTCGGGCTATCAATATTACGATATCGCGCTGGAACTGGTGGATCGGGACGGGGTGCGCAACAAGATCGTGCATCTGGACTATGTCTATTCCTCGACCTGCCCCTGTTCGCTGGAACTGTCGGAACACGCGCGTCAGTCGCGCGGGCAACTGGCAACCCCGCATTCGCAGCGGTCAGTGGCGCGGCTGTCGGTGCAGATCGACCCCGAGGCCCCCTGCCTGTGGTTCGAGGATCTGATCGATCATTGCCGCCGTGCGGTGCCTACCGAGACGCAGGTCATGGTCAAGCGCGAGGACGAACAGGCCTTTGCCGAACTGAACGCTGCCAACCCGATCTTTGTCGAGGATGCAGCGCGCCTGTTCTGCGAAGCCCTGCAAAGCGATCCGCGCATTGGCGATTTTCGCGTGGTGGCCAGCCATCAGGAAAGCCTGCACAGCCACGATGCAGTCAGCGTGCTGACCCAAGGGCCATTGTTTGCCGAAACCAGCCTTGATCCGGGTCTGTTCTCGACCCTGATTCATCGGGGGTAACAGGTAGGCAGCGGCGCACGTTGCGCCGCCTCCTGCCTGTTCCGCTATCACTCAAGCGCGAATTTCCGCTGCAATGCCGCATTTTTTTGCTGCGTTGCCGCATTCTCGTGTTAGCCTTCCATCAGGTCCGGACCCAGATGGCTACGGAATCCTTCTGCTGGCCAGATATCCATGCCGGATCTCTTTGATGTAAGGAGTTCCCGATGTTCTTTTCGCCCATCCTCCAAGATCAGCCTGCAACGCTGCCGCAATGGGTCGGCTATTCTGCCGGGACCCAATTGCGATGCTGGCGTGCGATGACGGCGCTGGCGGTGCAGGCGCCTTATGAACAGATACGCCTGACGCATGTACTGATGACCGCCGGAACGGCGGTGTTCAGACCGGCTGCTGTTGCTGCTCCGGCCCCGGCGCCGCAAAAAACGAAAACACCTGCAAAACGGGCAACCAGCGAACGTCCGGCCGCCAAAACCAAGACCCCTGCGCGGCGTCCGGCACGCAAAAGCAAAGCCGCCCCGGCGGCCAGGACTACGGCGCGCAAATCGCCTGCTGCCAAACCTGCCGCAGAGAAACCGGTCGCGGCCAGACCTGCAACGCCCAAGGCGGCTGCCACCACAGCGACTGCGAGTAAGACTGAGAACAAGGCAGCGGCCCGCAAGGCGACGACAACCAAGCCTGCGGCGACAACGCCTAAGTCGACAGCGGCAAAGACGACCGCGCCCCAAACATCGCCTGCTGAGCCTGCACCAGCGACACGAACACCCACCAAGACCGCAGCAGCAAAACCCGCACAGGCAAAAGCCTCCCCAACGAAACCTTCCTCGGCCAAACCTGCAGCAACAAAGCCCGCAGCGGATACTACTGCGGCCAAGGCGACAGCCAAGCCGTCCGCTGCGGCATCCACTCCGCCACAGGCAAATAAGGCTGAAGCCACCACAGCGGCACCGGCACATTCCACCGCGTCCAAGGCAAAACGCGCGCCGTCCAAGCCTCCGGCGCTGCCAGAGCGCTCCGCGGCAAAGAGTGACGCCGAGAAGGCATGACGCCGCCTTTGACTTGACACTTTGCGCAGGGGGCGCCAACGCTGCCCGTCATGTTGGATCTTCGCCCGGTCGCATATGTCATTGGCCTGTTGGTCGTCATTCTTGGCGCCATGATGGTCTTTCCGTTCCTGATCGATCTCTACGATGGGCAGGGCGAATGGCCGGTATTTCTTGAAAGCGGCCTGATCACCATTCTGGCGGGCGGGCTGCTGGCGCTCAGCTGTGGCAATTCAGTGCGGCAGGGGCTTAGCATTCGTCAGACCTTTCTGCTGACCACTTCGGTCTGGGCGGCGCTGCCTGTGTTCGGTGCGATCCCGCTGATGATGGGGGCGACCGAGCTCAGCTTTACAGATGCGTTTTTCGAAGCGATGTCGGGGCTGACGACCACCGGGTCCACGGTAATCTCCGGCCTTGATGACCTGCCACGGGGGATCCTCTTGTGGCGGGGTATCCTGCAGTGGCTCGGCGGGATTGGTATCATTGTCGTCGCCATGGTGTTTCTGCCCGAGCTACGGGTCGGGGGTATGCAGATCTTCCGCTCCGAAGCTTTTGATACCATGGGGAAGATTTTGCCCCGTGCGCAGACGATCGCACGTCAGATCTCGTTGATCTACGTGGCGCTGACGCTGCTATGCATGGTGGTCTATGTGGTGCTGGGCATGGGGCTGTTCGATGCGCTGGTGCATGCCCTGACCACCATGTCGACCGGTGGCTTTTCGAACTACGATGCCTCTTTCGGCACCTTCTCCGGTCCGGCCGAATACGCGGCATCGTTCTTCATGATCATGGCGGCGCTGCCCTTCGTGCGCTACGTACAGCTGATCAACGGGCAGGGGCAGCCGCTGCTGCGCGATAGCCAGATCCGCGCCTTTCTGGGCACTATTCTGGTGCTGATCATCGTGACCGCCAGCGTGCTGCTTTATATCTTCCCGCACCACCCCGAGCAGGCCCTGCGCGAGGCGCTGTTCAACATCACCTCGATCATTTCCGGTACCGGCTATGCCAGCGTCGACTATATGGAGTGGGGCAGCTTCCTGATTATGGTGTTCTTTTTCATCGGTCTGATCGGTGGCTGCGCGGGTTCCACAGCCTGTTCGGTCAAGGTGTTCCGCTATCAGATCCTGTTTGCCTCGATCCGGGTTCAGATCCAGCGTATCCGCTCACCCAACGGTATCTTCATTCCGCGCTTTGACGGACGCCCGGTCGGGCCGGATGTCCTCAGCTCGGTGATTTCCTTTTTCATGTTCTTCGTGGTGACGCTGGGGGTTGTGTCCTGGGGGCTGGCTCTGACAGGGCTGGACTTCATCACAGCCGTCTCGGGCGCGGCAACCGCAGTGGCCAATGTCGGGCCGGGGCTGGGCGATATCATCGGGCCTGCGGGCAATTTTTCCACCCTGAATGATGCGGCTAAATGGATCCTGAGCGCGGCCATGCTGATCGGGCGTCTGGAACTGATGGCGGTCTACGCGATCCTGACGTTGAGGTTCTGGCGCAACTGACACCACGCCGGAGCGCTGGGGGGCGTGTAAGGGGGATTGGGGCCACAGGCAGGGCCCCCTGCGGCGGTTTGGCCCTTGTATTGCTACAATCCGCAGTCTTGCCCTGATCACGGACCTCCCCTATGAGGCGGTGATCGGAATCTGCGAGCGCACGGAGACGAATGCCCCATGCCCGTTCTAGTAATGAAATTCGGCGGCACCTCTGTCGCCAACCTTGACCGGATCCGGCGCGCGGCAAAGCGGGTCGGTGTCGAAGTGGCCAAAGGCTATGATGTCATTGTCATCGTATCGGCCATGTCGGGAAAGACCAACGAGCTTGTTGGCTGGGTCAATGAAACCTCGCCGCTGTTTGACGCCCGCGAATATGACGCAGTGGTGTCTTCCGGCGAAAACGTCACCGCCGGTCTGATGGCGCTGACGCTGCAGGAAATGGATGTTCCCGCGCGCAGCTGGCAGGGCTGGCAGGTGCCGCTGAAGACGACCAGCGCCCACAGCCAGGCGCGGATCGAAGAGATCCCGACCGAGAATATCAGCGCCAAATTCGCCGAAGGCATGCGCGTAGCCGTTGTTGCCGGTTTTCAGGGCATCAGCCCCGAAGGGCGCATCACCACGCTGGGCCGGGGCGGTTCGGACACCACGGCGGTGGCCTTTGCGGCGGCCTTCGATGCCGAGCGCTGCGATATCTACACGGATGTGGACGGCGTCTATACCACGGATCCGCGCATCTGCGATAAGGCCCGCAAGCTTGACAAGATCGCATTCGAAGAGATGCTGGAACTGGCCTCTCTGGGGGCGAAGGTCCTGCAAACCCGCTCAGTCGAGCTGGCGATGCGCTATCAGGTACGGCTGCGCGTCCTGTCCAGTTTCGAAGAACAAAATGACAATGCTGGCACGCTGGTCTGTGCCGAGGAGGACATCATGGAATCCAACGTTGTGGCCGGTGTGGCCTATTCCCGCGACGAAGCCAAGCTGACCGTGCAATCGGTCGCCGACCGTCCCGGCATTGCGGCAACCATCTTTACCTGCCTGTCTGATGCAGGCGTGAATGTGGACATGATCGTGCAGGATATCTCGGACGAGGGCCGCACGGATATGACCTTTTCCTGCCCCACCGATCAGGTGGCGCGCGCCGAACAGGCCTTGCAGGAGAGCAAGGAAAAGGGCGATCTCAACTACGCCGAACTGGTTGCCGACAAGGACGTTGCAAAGGTTTCGGTCGTGGGGATTGGCATGCGCTCGCAATCGGGCGTGGCGGCCAAGATGTTCAAGGTGCTCTCGGATGAGGGGATCAATATCAAGGTCATTACAACCTCAGAGATCAAAATTTCCGTGCTCATCGACCGGAAATACATGGAACTTGCTGTTCAGGCACTGCATGATGCCTTTGAACTGGATAAGGCAGCCTGATCGTGCGTGGGCTGCCTGGCACAATAATTACGTGAACAGGGCCCATGGTCGAAAGTACTGAATCCGAGAGCCGCAGGTTGCTAGGGCGCCTGCGCGAGGCCATGGCCGGGGATGACCCTGGCCAGGCCCGTCTGGATAAGATCACTCACCTGATTGCCGACAGCATGGGGACCGAGGTCTGCTCGGTCTACCTGTTCCGCGATGACGAGACGCTTGAGCTTTGCGCGACAGAGGGTTTGAACGTCGAATCCGTGCACCAGACCCGTATGCGGATTGGCGAAGGTCTGGTGGGCCGGGTGGCCAGATACGGCAAGGTGGTCAATACTCCCGATGCCCCGAACGCCAAGGGGTTCCGCTATATGCCGGAAACCGGCGAAGAGCGGTATTCCTCCTTCCTCGGCATTCCGATCCAGCGTCTGGGCGAGATGATGGGCGTGCTGGTCGTCCAGTCCAAGGAAGCGCGCGAATTCTCCTCTGATGCGGTTTACGCGCTCGAAGTGGTGGCGATGGTGATCGCCGAAATGGCGGAACTCGGTGCCTTTGTGGGCGAGGGCGCAGCCCTGTCTCCGATGCACCAGCAACCGGTTCTGGTGAGCGCAACCGCCGCCCAAGAAGGCGCTGCCGAAGGCCATGTCTGGCTGCACGAACCGCGCGTCGTGGTAACCAACCCGATTGCCGATGATCCCCACCGAGAGCTGGAGCGCCTGAACGAAGCAGTGGAAGAGCTGCGCGTCGGCGTCGACAAGATGCTGAAGATCTCTGAAAACGGAGACAAGGATCAGCTGCAAGTTCTTGAAACCTATCGCATGTTCGCCAATTCCAAAGGCTGGATGCGGCGCATGGAAGAAGACATCTCGCGCGGGTTGAGCGCCGAGGCCGCGGTTGAAAAGGAGCAGTCCCAGGCCCGGGCGCGTATGTCTCAGGTGCAGGATGCCTACCTGCGGGAACGGCTGAGCGATCTTGATGATCTATCGAATCGCCTGCTTAGGATTCTGACCGGGCAGGGCGCCGAAACCGGCGCCGATCTGCCAGTGGACCCGATCCTGATTGCCCGCAATATCGGCCCGGCCGAGCTGTTGGAATACGGTCGCTCGCTGCGCGGCATCGTACTGGAGGAAGGCTCCGTCGGCTCGCACGCCGCGATCGTGGCGCGGGCCTTGGCGATTCCTCTGGTGGTGAACGCCAAACGCATCACCACCGAGGCGCTGAACGGCGATCATATCATGGTGGATGGCGATCAGGGGATCGTGCATCTGCGCCCGGATGAAACCGTGGTTAGCGCCTTTCGGGACAAGATCGCGATGCAGGCCGATGCCCAGGAGCGCTATGCCTCGATCCGGGAAAAACCTGCCATTACGCAAGACGAGCAACACGTCACCTTGCTGATGAACGCAGGGTTGATGGCCGACCTCCCGTCGCTCGAAGGATCCGGCGCCGAAGGGGTAGGGCTGTTCCGCACCGAGCTGCAGTTTCTTGTGCGCGATCAGATGCCTAAGCGGTCGGAGTTGGTGACGCTCTATCAGCGGGTTCTGGATGCATCGCACGGCAAGCGGGTGGTGTTCCGGACGCTCGACATCGGGTCGGACAAGGTTCTGCCCTATATGAAACCGACGGATGAGCCGAACCCGGCCCTCGGTTGGCGGGCGATCCGGGTGGGTCTCGATAAACCGGGCGTCATGCGCATGCAGCTGCAGGCGTTGATGCGGGCGGCCAATGGGCGGCCGCTGTCGATTATGTTCCCCTTTGTTGCGCAATTCGAAGAATACCGTGCTGCGCGCCAGGAGATCGACAAGACGCTGGAGCGCGAGCGAATCCTTGGCCACGCGCTGCCGGAACGGCTGGAAGTGGGGGCGATGCTGGAAACCCCATCGCTGGCATTTGCGCCGCATAAGTTCTTTGAAGAAGTCGATTTTCTTTCGATCGGCGGCAACGATCTGAAGCAGTTCTTCTTTGCTGCCGACCGAGAGAATGAGCGCGTCCGAAAACGCTATGACACGCTGAACGTCAGCTTTTTGACCTTTATCGAGCAGATCGTGGAGCGCTGCGACAGGTTCGAAACACCGCTGAGTTTCTGCGGCGAAGATGCCGGACGGCCGATCGAGGCCGTCTGTCTTGCTGCGATGGGAATCCGGACGCTGTCGATGCGGCCTGCTTCAATTGGGCCGGTCAAGTCTTTGTTAATGCGTGTTAACCTTTCAGATGTCCGCAAGATTATTTCGGACTCCCGCCACCGGGGCGATCAATCCGTCAGACCTGCTGTGATGCGATACCTGCGGGAGCTCTGAGCGCGGCGACCTTTCTGACAGTAAATAATGGCGCGGCCCCGGAAACGGGGCCTTTTTCTGCTGGGTTGCCGCAGATTGGCCAGGCGCTTGTCCCATTAGCCGCTACAGTTAGCCGAACCGTTTGTGATGGTGGATTTTAGGGGAGGACAGCGGGTGATTCAGATGAATCTGTAGGGGGGTAAAAATTGTCTAAAATATTAATAAATTTGACATTTGATCGTCCTTGTCCGCTCCGAAATTTACAAAAATCAATAATTTTGACTAGTTTGCCAGATTTATTCAAATGTTGCCCACATTTTCATCCACAGGAGGGGCTTCTGTTCTGGCGAAGGTTCGAAGTATATCCGGTGAGGTCTGCGTCAGATTGGCAGTGGGGCGCCGGATCGCATAGTGATGTGGCTCACGATTTCGCCAAATGGGATGTCTTATCCCAAAGTTATCCCGGGTTTATCCACATTAATGTATGATGCCTGTGTATTGATGTAAAAACACAAAAGGCAAACCAATCGCGGGATAGGGTCTCTGCACGCCCTGCAAATCTCAGATTATTTGCATTCAATTTTACCTTCTCTTGGTTGCTAAGTGGTAAACGGTTGGCCCCGGAATGGGGCGTTTAAATTTCAAGTATGAAACTTTAAGCTTGAAGTGTTTGTCGTCTCGCTTATCCTGATCACAACATAACAATCTCATGCGGAGGGTAGGATCATGAAAGTTGCCTGTTTGGGAGGTGGTCCCGCGGGGCTCTACTTCGCGATTTCAATGAAGCTGCGTCAGCCGGACGCTGATGTCACGGTGTTTGAGCGAAACAAGGCGGACGACACCTTTGGCTGGGGTGTTGTCCTTTCCGATGATGCGCTTGAAAACCTTACGGAAAATGACCCTGAAAGCGCCGCGGAAATCCGTCGGAACTTTGCCTATTGGGATGACATCGCGGTGGTGCACAACGGTGTGCGTACGGTGTCCGGTGGTCACGGGTTTGCTGGGATCGGGCGCAAGAAGATGCTTCTGATCCTGCAGGAGCGCGCGCGGGAGCTCGGGGTGAACCTGCAGTTTGAAACCGAGGTCGGACCGGCAGCGGACTATCAGGATGACTATGACATCGTGGTCGCCTGTGACGGGCTTAATTCCAGCGTCCGCAATGAGTTCGCGGAACATTTTAAACCCAATATCGACGTGCGCCCGTGCAAGTTTATCTGGCTGGGCACCCATCAGAAGTTCGATGACGCCTTCACATTCGTGTTCGAAAACACCAAACACGGCTGGGTCTGGATCCACGCCTACCAA
This sequence comes from Phaeobacter sp. SYSU ZJ3003, assembly GCF_041300735.1. Classification (NCBI taxonomy): domain Bacteria; kingdom Pseudomonadati; phylum Pseudomonadota; class Alphaproteobacteria; order Rhodobacterales; family Roseobacteraceae; genus Phaeobacter; species Phaeobacter sp. SYSU ZJ3003. The sequence goes on from NZ_PXNU01000029.1 coordinate 115,347, forward strand.
TTCGATGCGGATACGGCGACCGTGATCGTGGAGTGTTCTGCGGAGACCTGGGACAACTGGGGCTTTGAGGACATGAGCAAGGAAGAGATTATTCGCACCTGCGAAGAGATCTTTGCCGACCATCTGGGTGGCCACAATCTGATGTCCAACGCCGACCACCTGCGCGGATCGGCTGTCTGGATCAACTTCCCGCGGGTGCTCTGCGAAAAATGGCACCATCAAAACGTTGTGCTGCTGGGCGATGCCTCGGCCACGGCGCATTTCTCGATCGGGTCCGGATCGCGGCTGGCCTTTGACAGCGCCATCGCCCTGGCCGAGCTGCTGACGGTAGAACCGTCTATGGAACGCGCCTTTGAACGCTATCAGGACGAGCGGCGCCTTGATGTGTTGCGCCTGCAGTCAGCTGCGCGTAACTCATTGGAATGGTTTGAGGAAGTCGAACGTTATCTGGATATGGATCCGGTTCAGTTCAATTATTCTCTGCTGACCCGCTCGCAGCGGATCTCCCACGAAAACCTGCGTCTGCGTGATCCCGACTGGCTGAAATCCGCGGAAAAATGGTTCCAGGAGCGGGCGGGTGTTCCGGCGGAGGCGCCAGTGCGCGCGCCGATGTTTGCCCCCTATAAACTGCGCGACATGACGTTGGAGAACCGCATCGTTGTCTCCCCCATGGCGCAGTACAAGGCGGTGGATGGCTGTCCCACGGATTGGCACCTGATCCACTATGGTGAGCGCGCCAAGGGCGGCGCCGGGATGGTCTATACGGAAATGACCTGCGTCAGCGCCGAAGGGCGGATCACCCCTGGCTGTCCCGGTCTTTACGCGCCAGAACATGAAGCCGCCTGGACCCGTCTGACCGATTTCGTACATAGCGAAACCCGGGCCAAGATTTGCTGCCAGATCGGCCATTCGGGCCGCAAGGGTTCGACTCAGGTTGGCTGGGAAGTGATGGACGCGCCTTTGAAAGAGGACAACTGGGATCTGGTCTCGGCCTCACCCTTGCCCTGGTCCCCGAATAACGCCACCCCGCGCGAAATCACCCGCGCAGAAATGGAGGCCGTGAAGGCTGAATTCGTCGCTTCGGCCGAGATGGCAGAGCGCGCCGGATTTGACATGATCGAACTTCATGCGGCGCATGGTTATCTGATCTCCTCCTTCATTTCGCCAAAATCCAATATTCGTGAGGATGAGTTCGGCGGCTCGCTGGAAAACCGCCTGCGCTACCCGCTGGAGGTCTTCAAGGCGATGCGTGACGTCTGGCCTGCCCATAAACCGATGTCCGTCCGGATCTCGGCCAACGACTGGATCGGCGACGAAGGTGTGACACCGGAAGAGGCGGTCGAGATCGCCAAGGCATTCTCTGAAGCAGGCGCCGATATTATCGACGTCTCTGCCGGTCAGACCTCGGTCGACGCCAAACCGGTCTATGGGCGCATGTTCCAGACGCCGTTTTCGGACCGTATCCGGAATGAGGCAGGCATCGCGACCATGGCTGTCGGTAATATCTACGAGGCCGATCATGCCAATTCGATCCTGATGGCAGGCCGCGCCGATCTGATCTGTGTGGGGCGCCCACATCTGGCGGATCCCTACTGGACGCTGCACGAAGCCACCCGGATCGGGGATCGACAGGCCGCCTGGCCGTTGCCCTACGAGGCGGGCCGGGATCAGGCCTGGCGTCTGGCGGACCGCGACGCAGAGGTGATCCGGGCATGAGCGTTGCGGGCAAACACGTCGTCATCTCTGGCGGTGGCTCTGGCGTTGGCGCCGAACTGGCGGCGCAGTTCGCGGGCCAGGGCGCCCGGGTGACCATCCTGGGGCGCCGTATGGAGCCTCTGGAAGAGGTCAGCGCGGCGACCAAGGCCCTGCCGCTGACCTGCGATGTCACCGACCGCGCTGCCGTTGAGGCAGCGCTCACAGAGGCGGCGGCCAAGAACGGACCTGTCGCCATTGCCCTAGCCAATGCCGGGGCGGCGCCCTCCAAACCCTTTGACCGGATGAGCGCCGAGGATTTCGGCGCGGCTTTGTCGGTCAACCTGGCGGGGGTTTTCAACCTCTGGCAGGCGGCTCTGCCGGGCATGAAAGAGGCAGGCTGGGGCCGTATGATTGCTATCGCCTCGACCGCTGGGCTGAAGGGATATCCCTATGTTTCAGGATATTGCGCGGCAAAGCACGGGGTGATCGGGCTGACGCGGGCGCTCTCGTTGGAACTGGCACGCACCGGCATCACGGTAAATTCGATTTGTCCGGGTTTCATTGAAACGCCGCTCCTGCAAAGATCGGTGGATAATATCGTCGCCAAGACCGGGATGACCCCGGAGAAGGCGGAAAAATCACTGCGGGCCAGCAACCCGCAGGGTCGCTTCATCCAGCCTGCCGAGGTTGCCGAAGCGGCGTTGTGGCTGGCAAGCGAGGGAGCGGGATCGGTGAACGGTTCTGCCCTGCCCATATCAGGAGGCGAGATCTGAACGTGGCGGAAACCTCAAAAGACAGATTGCGGCTGTGGCTGCGGGTTTTGAAGGCGACCCGCGCGGTGGAAAGCGAGATCCGCGAAAACCTGCGCCGCGATTTTTCGACCACGCTGCCGCGTTTCGATGTGATGGCAGCGCTGGTCCAGCACGAAGACGGGCTCAAGATGAGCCAGCTTTCGGGCGTGTTGAAAGTGTCGAACGGCAATGTGACCGGCATCATCGAACGTCTGGTCGAGGATGGCCACGTACAGCGCGAACCGGTGCCGGGCGACCGCCGCGCCAGCCTGGTGCGGATGACCGCGCAGGGCCGCGCCGAATTCGCACGGCAGGCCGAAGCGCATGAAGCCTGGATCGACAAGATGTTCGCCGATGTGCCCCCCGAGGCGGCGCAGACCATGGCCGAGGCGCTGGATGCTGTCGCCCGCCGTTTGGAAAACAAGGATGAAAGCCGATGATCAATACGGATACCAAACATTTTCTCTGCCATGTCGAAGATGGCATTGCGACCGTGTCGCTGGACCGGCCCGAGCGCAAGAACCCGCTGACCTTTGACAGCTATGCCGAGATGCGCGACTGGTTCCGCGAGCTGCACTATGACGATGACATCAAGGCGGTGATCTTTGCCTCCAATGGTGGCAACTTCAGCTCGGGCGGGGATGTGCATGATATCATTGGCCCCCTGACCAAGATGAGCATGAAGGAACTGCTGGCGTTTACGCGGATGACCGGCGATTTGGTCAAGACGATGGTGAATTGCGGCAAGCCGGTAATTGCGGCGATTGACGGCATCTGCGTGGGCGCAGGGGCGATCATCGCGATGGCGTCGGATCTGCGTATCGCCACGCCCGAGGCCAAGACGGCCTTCCTGTTCACCCGCGTCGGTCTGGCGGGCTGCGATATGGGCGCCTGCGCCATCCTGCCCCGGATCATCGGTCAGGGCCGCGCGGCTGAGCTGCTTTATACCGGCCGCTCGATGAGCGCCGAGGAAGGCGCCGCCTGGGGTTTCCATAACAAGCTGGTCCCGGCCGAAGAGCTGACCGCAGAGGCGCGCCAATGGGCGACGCGGATCGCGGCGGGGCCGAATTTTGGTCACATGATGACCAAGACAATGCTGGCGCAGGAATGGTCGATGTCCATCGAACAGGCGATCGAGGCCGAGGCCCAGGCGCAGGCAATCTGCATGCAGACAGCAGACTTTGAACGCGCCTACCATGCCTTTGTAAACAAGGAAAAACCGGTCTTCGAAGGAGACTGAGTTCTATCGCCCGCCCGGTCTATGCCGCGGCGGGCTTCGCATTGACGGAGAAGAGCTGCACAAGACAGCCAAAGGGGAGTTTCATCATGGCGGACCGGACATTTCTGAACTGGCCATTCTTCGAGGACCGGCACAGAACGCTGGCAGCGGATCTGGATGCTTGGGCGGCCGAGACCGTCAGCGGTATCGACCATTCGGACACCGATGCCGCCTGCCGGGCGCTTGTGATCGCGCTTGGAGAGGGCGGCTGGGCGCAGCATTCCGGCGCGCCAGCCGGTGAAACCCTGGATGTGCGCAGCCTGTGCCTGATCCGGGAAACTCTGGCCCGTCACGATGGGCTCGCCGACTTTGCCTTTGCCATGCAAGGTCTTGGAACTGGGGCGATTTCCCTGTTCGGCAACGAAGCGCAACAGGCAGAATGGCTGCCGCTGACCCGCTCCGGGCAGGCGATTTCGGCATTTGCGCTCACGGAACCGCAATCTGGTTCGGATGTGGCAAATTCCACAATGACAGCGACGCTGGATGGCGATGAATATGTGCTGAATGGAGAAAAGACCTGGATCTCAAACGGCGGGATTGCAGACGTTTATACTCTGTTTGCCCGCACCGGAGAGGGACCGGGCGCCAAGGGGTTGTCTGCCTTCATCGTGCCTGCCGGGCTGCCGGGGTTCGAGGTGGTCGAACGCCAGCAGGTGATTGCGCCGCACCCGCTTGCCACCCTGCGCTTCACCGATTGCCGGATCCCGGCAAGCGCGATGATCGGTGGACCGGGGCAGGGGTTCCGGATCGCCATGTCGGTTCTGGACGTTTTCCGCTCTACCGTTGCGGCCGCGGCCCTTGGCTTTGCCCGCCGGGCACTGGACGAGGCGCTAAGCCGCGTCACCAGCCGTCAGGTCCAAGGCGCGCCGCTGTTCGATCTGCAGATGGTGCAGGGGCATATCGCCGATATGGCGCTGGATGTGGATGCGGCGGCTCTGCTGGTCTACCGCGCCGCGTGGACTAAGGATTCCGGTGCAGCCCGCGTGACCCGCGAAGCGGCGATGGCGAAGCTCTTCTCCACCGATCAGGCGCAGCAGGTCATCGACAAGGCGGTGCAGTTGCACGGCGGGGACGGTGTGCGCCATGGTCAGAAGGTCGAGGAACTTTACCGCGATATCCGCGCCTTGCGCATCTATGAGGGCGCATCGGACGTCCAGCGGGTGGTGATCGCGCGCCAGACACTTGGCGCCTTTGAAGGAGGCAAATGAGATGCTGGGACCGACCGCACATAGCGACACCTTCACCCGCGATAACCTGCCACCTGCGGACCAATGGCCGGACTTCCTGCTAGAGGGCTTCGACTACCCGGAACGGCTGAACGCCGCGGTCGAGCTGACCGATGCCATGGTGGAAAAGGGCTTTGGCGATCACACCGCTCTGATCGGTAACGGACGGCGCCGCACCTACAAGGAACTGTCTGACTGGACCAACCGTCTGGCCAATGTGCTGACCGAGGATCTGGGCGTTAAACCGGGCAATCGGGTGCTGATCCGCTCAGCCAACAACCCGGCCATGGTGGCCTGCTGGCTGGCCGCGACCAAGGCGGGCGCGGTGGTGGTCAACACCATGCCGATGCTGCGCGCCGGAGAGCTGGCCGCCATCGTCGACAAGGCCGAGATCAGCCACGCGCTTTGCGATACGCGGCTGATGGATGAGCTGGTCTCCTGCGCCAAGACCTCGGACTTCCTGACCTCGGTGGTCGGCTTTGACGGCACCTCCAACCACGATGCGGAACTTGACCGTCTGGCGCTGGAAAAACCGGTGACCTTTGATGCGGTTGAAACCGGGCGCGATGATGTAGCGCTGCTGGGCTTTACCTCGGGCACCACGGGATCCCCCAAGGCGACCATGCATTTCCACCGCGATCTTCTGATCATCGCGGATGGCTATGCGCGCGAAGTGCTTGATGTGCAGCCCGAGGATATCTTTGTCGGCTCACCGCCGCTGGCCTTTACCTTTGGCCTTGGCGGGCTGGCAATCTTCCCGCTGCGCTTTGGCGCTGCCGCGACGCTGCTGGAAAATGCATCACCGCCAAACCTGATTGAAATCATTGAAAAATACAAGGCGACCGTCTGCTTTACCGCGCCCACCGCCTATCGGGTGATGCTGCAGGCGATGGACGAGGGAGCCGATCTGTCGTCCCTGCGGGCAGCTGTTTCGGCCGGGGAAACCCTGCCGGCGCCGGTCTATGACGAGTGGATGGCGAAGACCGGAAAACCGATGCTGGACGGCATCGGTGCCACGGAAATGCTGCATATCTTCATCACCAACCGGTTCACCGACCACAAGCCCGCCTGCACCGGCAAACCCGTCTCAGGCTATCAGGTGCGGGTGCTGGACGCCGATGGGAATGAGGCGCCGCGCGGAGAGATTGGCCGCCTGGCGGTCAAGGGGCCAACCGGCTGCCGTTACATGGCGGACGAGCGCCAGAAAACCTATGTCCAGGACGGCTGGAACGTCACTGGCGACAGCTTTGTCATGGATGAAGAGGGCTACCTGCATTTCGCCGCCCGCAATGACGATATGATCATCTCCTCCGGCTACAATATTGCCGGCCCCGAGGTGGAAGCCGCGCTTCTGGCGCATGAAGCCGTTTCTGAATGCGCTGTCGTCGGCGCCCCGGACGAGGCACGCGGTCAGATCGTCGAGGCGCATGTGGTGCTGACCGCCGGACATATGCCCTCGGATGCGCTGGTCAAGCTGTTGCAGGACCACGTGAAGGCGAGCATTGCGCCCTACAAGTACCCGCGTTCAGTAGTCTTCACCAAAGCGCTGCCCAAGACGGAAACCGGAAAAATCCAGAGGTTCCGCCTGAAAGGTTGAACCTTCGCTGGCGCTTGTTCCGAAGATGGGACAAGCGCTATCCATGAATGGCGCGGAATGCAGGTTTGGCCTTGTGCTTGGAAATGAATCACGCTACTTCCAGCGCCACACCACAAAGACCTTGGCGACAGGGTAGAAGGCGAGTTGGCGGAGTGGTGACGCAGCGGATTGCAAATCCGTGTACACCGGTTCGATTCCGGTACTCGCCTCCAATAAAAACAATGACTTGCGTCATTCCACCTCTCCTTCACTGCCATTTTTGAAACAACCGTTGAAACTTTCACGTTTCGGCCTTGCTTCGTTCCATTTGATTTCTTGCCTCTTGAGCACGCTTCGCGAGCTCTCTTTGCCGGATAGGTCCACCGTATTTTTTCAGCATCTCAACGCCTGAGTGGCCAGTGACGGCCTTGACCATCTCGTCATCACATCCAGCCAGATAAAGCTCGATCGTCGCGTTTTTCCTGAGCCCGTGGGTTTTGTAGTAGCTCGCCTTCTCGTGCTTCATCTTCTTTTTGATGGCACGCATTTCCTCGGCAACGATCCGGTAGCTCACCGGTCGACCCTTGGCGTCGGTCACAACAGTACCGTCTGTTCGCGCAAACCCGTCCAAATGGGCCTTCAGGCGATCGGTGAGCGGAATCCACAGCGGCTTGTCGGTTTTGCCTTGGGTGAAATCGAATCCTTCGTCTGAGAAGTGTGCCCACTTCATCTTCACGACATCGCCAATGCGCTGACCTGTGCCAACGCAAAGCTCGTAGACCAGTCGTGCCCGCATTGAAGCCAGCGCTTCGAACTCTTCCCGCACATCGTCTGGCCAAGGCTCCCACCCGTCGCTCTGCTGTTTGAAAAGTGGAATGCCTTTCGCCGGATTTCCGTGCTCTTTCTTTATAAAGCCAATCAATCGCGCGTGGTTCATCAACACGACCATGACCTGAACGAGATAGTTGGCTTGCCGCCAATGATCCGCATTTGCCCGGTGCAATTCATAAATGTGATGGGTTTCGATCCTGGCCGGGTCTTTCTCGGCCCAGATCTCACGAATGTGGCTGATGTACCGCCGATAGTCGGATCTCGTCCGAGGCTTCAGCTTCTTGTAGGCGTCGCTCTCGTAGTAGCTGAGAATCAATGCCTCAAAATTGCGCTTCACCGGCGCAGCCGCTGGCTTTCCCTTCAGCAGGCGATTGTAGTGATCCCAAAATTCCGGCGTACCCGCTTCCTCGTGCATCATAACAGAGATGCCGCGCGAACGCCGGATGAACCGGAGATACCCCCTGTCATTATAGACGTATTTTGGCAGACTCTTACGGGTCATTCGCCCATTCTCAAGTCACTGCTCAGGAAATCATCGGCTGCCTCAGGCGCGACCATGTTCGCATCGACGATGACACTACCATCGGGCTTGATCTCGAATTTTGCGCGTTGCCAACCTGCCTCCCGAGCCTCGCGGATAAAGGCCGAGGCCGCTTGTTTCGCCTTAGTCTGCACACTTGCTTTGGTCATCTTATCGACACCTCCCTTACATCGTTAACAACGCGCATTATCACCTTGATCTACAGTGATATTTCCAATTGCACTGGGGGCGGAACGTCTATCCTTCGCCGCGCGAATGGCGCGGATCACTTCGGAGTTTTGAGAGTTGCCATTTCGATCAGACTCCGCCTTGATCCACTCCTTGAGCTCTTGCGGAAGCCGAAGCTGCATTGGTTTACGACTGTTCATGAAACGCCTCCAGGTTGAAATCGCAACTCATTAGTGGCACTTAGCCACTATTGCGTCAATCAAAATTTATGGCACAGTGCCACCATGCCAGAACAGAGCTCTCAAAATCAGGATAAGTTCATCGTGCGCCTGCCCGACGGCCTGCGCGATCGAATACGCCTCGCGGCGGAAGCCAACCACCGCAGTATGAATGCTGAGGTCGTGGCCCTACTTGAAGAAAACTATCCGGCACCCGTGCCCGAAAAGCTGGAAGATCCCGCCGCGCGGCTGCTCTTTTGGCTTGCCAAACGCATCCGTCGAAGAAACCCGAAGCCTGGGACACCTAGGGACAAGCAAGCCGCCCTGTATGAGCGCATTGCGGGCGATATCGCGGAACGCATGAAAGACATCGGTGAATAGCCCTAGTAGGCCACCCACTCATATCCGTGGTTGCCTTCGTGATCCTCCCATTCAACGCCGACGCCCCGTCGCCAATTCGATGACGAACAGTGTCGCGACGGCAGAACCCATTGCGGGGCGGCCGCTGGTGTTGTGCGTTGCCAGCCAAATTCGCCCTGCGTGCCGTAGGTTCCGAGGCGCATGTTATAACTCTCAGAACAATCATCGTCGCGGCCACGTTCGCGATGGCTGTAGTACCGAACATCCCAGACTCGGATCGAGCGTACGAAATCGAACTCGAGGCCGCTGATGTCGATATTGGCACCGCCTTCGACCATCTGAGCCAGAATGACTTGGCCGAGCATCTGGCTTGTCTGGTGGCTGGCCTCCCAGATCTTCAGGACCGAGCTTTGCAAAGGCGTGCGCTCAGAAACATTCATCGGGCAACGCCAGATTTGCAACGGCGGTTCAATCGGCCAAGGCGTGATCCGGCGGATAAACACAGCACGGGCATGAGCACATTCTGCTGACGCGGGCCACCCACCAGCCAGGCAAAGCAGTATGGCGCAGTCGATCTGATAAGCTCGAGCAGGAGTGGGAGCAAAACCCAACACGAGGGCAATGGCAAGACCACCTGTCCAGTTGAGGAAAACTTTAAACAGCATGACATCTCCCATCTATGATCGGGTATTCCAGGGTATCTATCGAAGCGCTCTAATCATTTCAGGCATTTATTCGTTCATTCAACGTCCTAAACTTCAAAGGTCATCTTTAGTGGAGTATCCTCCGTCAGCCGTTTCTCACTTGGCGACCTGAGAACGCCAATGGTCCCAATTGGGGCACGCTGAACGTTCCCCTTTTCAGAACGAGCTCTCTTCGCCATCTATTCCATTGAGCGAAAAACATGGTTCTAGGCGAGAGCCCTAGGCGGCAGCACCCCTCAAATTTCCAGACAAGGAAATCCACCTTTTCTCGTTGAGTTATTAGCAGCGACCAGCTTTGGCGAAATTGTTTCTGAAACTGCTTGCGAAGCCTCTATGCGCCTAGTGAAAGCAAGGCATCTCGCAGAGTTCAGAACTGATCTGTAATCAACGCCGTAACCTCCCATTAAATTCAACGCTACAAAGCAACGTTTTCCCCGAGAGGGGCAATCGCAATTGAGAATGCCAGGTTGGCACGGTCGCAATGCTAGTCCTTCCCCGGAATAATAGGAAGGAGATCAACATGCGATTTGGATTTGTCGGTTTGGGTCAGATGGGTGCACCGATGGCGGCGAACCTTGCTAGCTCAAACAACGTAATGGTCTTTGATCTCAGCGAGGAGGCAATGGATGCCGCCGCTGAAGCCGGTGCCACTAAGGCCGGAAGTACGTCAGATTTCTCAGGCGTGGATGTGCTGATCACCTGCTTGCCAAGTGGTGGGATCGTGGAAAAGACGCTGTTCAACCCTGAACATGGGATTGCACAGCGTCTTTCAGCCGACACGATTGTCATCGATACCTCGACCATAGAATATGGACTGACGCTCAGCATTGGCGAGCGGCTTTCAGCCCTCGGGCTTCGCTTTCTCGATGCGCCCGTCTCTGGCATGTGGAAGCGGGCCCAGGAGGGCACGTTGACAATGATGATCGGAGGAGACGGCGAGATTGTCGAGGCGCTGAGGCCAGCCCTTGCAACAATGTCGAACCGCATCCTGCACACTGGCGCGGTCGGCTCGGGTCAGCTCACCAAGCTAATCAATCAGCTTCTCTTCGACATCAATGTGGCGGCCCTTGCCGAAATCTTGCCGATGGCAAAGAAGCTGGGCCTTGATCCAGAAAACACCGCCGAGGTGGTGAACTCAGGGACCGGCCGCAGCTATGCGTCGGAATATTTCATTCCCCAGATCCTCGAAGGCAAGTTTGACACCGGCTACCCGCTACAAGCCGCCTACAAGGATCTGGTCAGCGGTGCTGAAATCTCAGCCCGTTATCAGATCCCGGCACCTGTGTTGGCCGCCGCGACAACCACCTATCAGCAGGCTCTTCTTGAGGGCCATGGCGCGAAAGACAAAGGCGCAATGGTGCTGGTTTATGAACGACTGCTTGGCATCGATTGCCGGAAGGAGGGGTGAAAATGGCCGAAGGTAAAGGTATTCAGGGCGGACTGACAAATTACGGCGATAAGGATTTTGCAGCGTATCTGCGACGGTCTTTTGCTCGCTCAATGGGTTTGTCGCGGGAAATGCTCGATAAACCGATTGTCGGGATCGCGATGACCCCTTCGGGCTTCAATAACTGCCACAGAGCGATGCCTGAGCTGGTCGAAGCTGTCTCTCGCGGTGTGTTGGCTGCAGGAGCTTTGCCGCGACCGTTCCCAACGGTGTCTCTTGGCGAGGTCTTTCTGAACCCGACCAGCATGGTCTACCGAAACCTCATGTCAATGGACACTGAGGAGATGGTTCGTGCGCAGCCAATGGACGCAGTGGTTTTGATCGGTGGTTGCGACAAGACAGTTCCAGCTCAGCTGATGGGCGCGGCGTCCGCTGACATTCCGGCCGTGCAACTTGTGACCGGCCCGATGATGACCGGTCGCCACAAGGGTGAACGCCTGGGCGCCTGCACTGACTGCCGCCGTTTTTGGGGCAAGTTCCGTGCCGGTGAGGTAGAAGGTGAAGAGATTGCAGAGATCGAAGGCCGACTGGCGACAACGGCGGGCACCTGCGCCGTTATGGGAACAGCGAGCACTATGGCGTGCATCGCCGAAACACTTGGCATGTCATTGCCCGGTACAGCGGCCATTCCATCTGTTCACGCAGACAGGCTCGTTGCAGCTGAGGAATGCGGCAAGCTGGCTGTTGAGCTGATCCAGAACCCTCGAAAACCAAGCGAGGTCATCACCGAGAAGTCGGTAGAGAACGCTTTCCGCGTGCTGATGGCTGTCAGTGGGTCCACCAATGCCATCGTTCACCTTACAGCTGTCGCGGGTCGTCTCGGCATCCGGATTTCACCCGATCGCCTCAATGAAATCTCGGACGAAACACCGGTTTTGGTTGACCTGAAGCCAGTCGGTGAAGGGTACATGGAAGATTTCTATGCCGCTGGCGGTGTCGGAGCAGTCTTGCGCGAGATCCGCCACCTCCTGCACCTCGATACCGTGGATGTAACAGGTCAAACCCTGGCGGAGCGTCTGGACGATGAGCCTGATTGGGTTGATCGCCGGGTGATCCGGTCGTTTGACGATCCTGTTTCAAATGAGGGCGGGTTGATCAGCCTTTATGGGAACATCGCGCCTCAGGGAGCCATTTTCAAACGCGCTGCGGCGACACCAGGGCTTTTTGAAGTCGAAGGCCGTGCCGTGGTCTTCGACAGTCTCGAAGATCTCGCCAAACGAATTGATGACCCGGACCTCGATATTAAGGCCGACGACATCATGGTGTTGAAAAACGCGGGACCAGTAGCTGCGGGAATGCCGGAAGCCGGGTATCTGCCGATCCCGAAAAAACTGGCACGGAAAGGTATCAAGGGGCTCTGTTGCACAAATCGGCTTAAGGCCGAGGTTCCCCTTTCCCCGGACGGACTTATCCCACAGCT
>NZ_PXNU01000003.1:0-741 GCF_041300735.1 Phaeobacter sp. SYSU ZJ3003
GCCGCGCCACCGACACCATGATGGCCGGCAAGGTCGCGGTGGTCTGCGGCTACGGCGACGTGGGCAAAGGCTCGGCGGCCTCTCTGCGCGGCGCGGGTGCCCGCGTGAAGGTCACCGAAGCGGACCCGATCTGCGCTCTGCAGGCGGCGATGGACGGCTTTGAGGTGGTGCTGCTGGAAGACGTGGTCTCCAGCGCCGATATCTTCATCACCACCACCGGCAACAAGGACGTGATCCGCATCGAGCATATGCGCGCGATGAAGGACATGGCCATCGTCGGCAACATCGGCCACTTCGACAATGAGATCCAGGTGGCGAACCTCAAGAACCACAAGTGGACCAACATCAAGGAACAGGTGGATATGATCGAGATGCCCTCGGGCAACCGCATCATCCTTCTGTCCGAAGGGCGCCTGTTGAACCTCGGCAATGCCACCGGTCACCCGTCCTTTGTGATGTCGGCCTCTTTCACCAACCAGGTTCTGGCGCAGATCGAGCTGTGGACCCGCGGTGAGGAGTATAAAAACGAGGTCTACATCCTGCCCAAGCATCTGGACGAGAAGGTCGCCCGCCTGCATCTGGAGCGTATCGGCGTCAAGCTGACCACGCTCAGCCCCGAGCAGGCCGCCTATATCGGCGTCACCCCGGAAGGTCCCTTCAAGCCGGAACACTACCGTTACTGACCGGCCCTACAGCAGAACACCACAAAGCCCCCGCAAATCATGCGGGGGCTTTTTTGTT
>NZ_PXNU01000030.1:0-5800 GCF_041300735.1 Phaeobacter sp. SYSU ZJ3003
AAGTGTCAGATAGCTTCAGGGTCGTCACTCACGAGAAATTTCGGGTTTTGGGGTAGGCGCGGTATAGTGGAGAAATCCCTAATTTTGCTGACTGGGGACGCTACTCGGACAAGGGCCGCGCCCGGTCTTGAGACCGGGCGCGGCTGTTTCAGGGTCCCGGCAAAATCCCGCGCATGATTTATGGATTATTACCCCCAATTGAAAGCCAGCCAAACCTGCGGCATAGTCGCGCCAGCCGCCTGCCAGCGGCCTCTCTCGAATGACCACTGGACAGGACATGACGATGCGTTTTGTGAGCTCTTTTCTCTGTGCCGCGGCCCTGACGACTGCGTTCAGCGTACCCTCTGTCGATGCAGGCGTCATCGAAAGGGCCTGTCGTCAGTCCGAACGCGGCTATGCAAAGGCCGGGCTGTGCAGCTGCATTCAGAAAGTCGCCAACAAGAGCCTGACCCGTTCGGAGCGCTCCAAGGTGTCGAAGTGGTTTGCCGATCCGCATCAGGCCCAGGTCGTACGCCAGTCCAGCCATCGCGGCGATGAACAGCTTTGGGAACGCTACAAGGAATTTGGCGCCAACGCCGCGCGCGTCTGCGGCTGATACAGCCCCTCTGAAAGGCGTCCATTCAGATCAGCGTTACGACGGTCACACCCCTCTCATGCCGCCGTGATGCGCTCCCGATTTTGCGCGACCCACGGCCCGGCGCAGATGCTGCAGTGCCGCACAGGGGAAATCCGCTCCAATACAACCCTTGACCCCGCATCTTTCTGTCGTTGAGAAAGAAGATGCATATTTGGAGCATATTCATGTTGACGAAGGGTGTTACCCTAAGAGGGCTGGAAGTCTTTGCCGCCCTGGCAAGAACCGGATCCGTGGCGCAGGCTGCGGAAATGACCGGGCTCAGCCAACCCGCAGTCAGCCAGCAATTGCGGAATCTGGAAAAGTCATTGTCCTGCGACCTGGTGGACCACAGCCGCCGCCCGATGGTGGTCACCCCGGCGGGACGCACATTTCTGGCCCGCACCGAGGCGGTGCTTGCAGAGCTGCGTCTGGCGCAAAGCGAGCTGACGGTTGTCGATCTCAGCCACCTGCCCGAACTGTCGATCGGTCTGATCGACGATTTCGACAATGATCTGACCCCGCGGTTGGTGACCATCCTTGCCGAGAGCCTGACCAAATGCCGGTTCAAGATGATCACCGCCTCCAGCCACGACATCATCCGCGCCATGGAAGAGCGCGAGCTGCACATCGCCGTAGCCGCCACCACCGGCGCCCTGCACGAAGGGCTGGTGGAACTGCCACTGGTGCAGGACCCCTTTATTCTGGTGGCCCCAAAGGGGTTCATCGGCTCCTCGGATACTGGCCTTCCGAAGGTCAGCGTGAGCGAGCTGAATACCCTGCCATTCCTGCGCTATGCACGGGACCAATTGATTTCACAGCAAATCGACGCCCATCTGACCCGTCAAAACCTTACCTTTGAAAGCCGGTTCGAGATTGGTTCCCACCTTGCCCTGATGGCCATGGTGGCGCGCCGAATCGGCTGGGCGATCACGACGCCGCTGGGGTATATGCGGGCGGTGCGGTTCCACGATCAGATCGAAGCCTACGCCCTGCCCTTTGGTGCCGCCGCTCGGACCATTTCCCTGTTCAGCGGCAACGACTGGGCGGATCAGGTCCCCCGCGACGTGGCCAAGACCATGCGGCACTTGATCCAGACACAGATGATCGATCCGGCGCTGGTCCGGCTTCCCTGGCTGGCAGGCGCGTTCAAGGTCATCGACAGCTAAGGCCGACGTCAGAGGGCGTGCCCTGCCTCCAGATGGGAGACCAGCCCACGCGCCGCCTGCTCGATCAGGTCGAGGCATCCGTCGAAATCCCGCGTATAATAGGGATCGGGCACATGATCCGCGCTGCTGCCCGCAGCAAAGTCGGTGAACAGCACCACGGGCGTGATCTGGTCTGCAGGCCTTTGCGCCTCGATATTGCGCAGATTGTCACCGTCCATCGCCACGATCAGATCAAAACGCGCAAAATCCTGCGGTTCGAACTGCCGCGCCCGCAAATCCGACAGATCCAGCCCTCGCGCCCGCGCCGCAGCCTGCATCGGCCCGTAGGGCGGCTCTCCCACGTGATAACCCGCCGTGCCCGCGCTATCCGTCTCGGCCTGCTTAAAAAGGTCGCGGAACACCCCTTCAGCTGCGGGCGAGCGGCAAATGTTTCCTAGGCAGACGAACAAAATGCGTTTAGTCATCGGGGCACACTCCTTTTGGCAAGACAGCAATAAGAGGCTTTGCGGCGATGGAAAAGAGTGCGGAGAAGATCGTCATCCTGACTGGCGCCGGCATTTCCGCCGAAAGTGGGCTCGGTACCTTTCGCGACGAAGACGGGCTCTGGGCCAAACACCGGATCGAAGATGTAGCAACGCCCGAAGGATTTGCCCGCGATCCCGATCTTGTGCACGCCTTCTACAATGCCCGCCGTGCCCAATCGGTCGATGCCAGCCCGAATGCCGCCCACACGGCCTTGGGTGAGCTGCAAAGGTCCTGGCCCGGTGAGGTTGTGATCATCACCCAGAATGTAGACGGGCTGCACGAACAGGGCGGCGCAGAAGATGTGCTGCATATGCACGGTACGCTTGACGGTGCCCTCTGCGCAGCCTGCGATCACCGCTGGCCCGCCCCCGCCAGCATGTCGCACACCGACCTCTGCCCCGCCTGCGCCCAGCCCCGCACGCGCCCCGATATCGTCTGGTTTGGCGAAATGCCCTATTTCATGGAAGCCATCTACGACCATCTGGCCGAAGCGGATATCTTCGCCTCAATCGGAACCTCCGGTCAGGTCTACCCGGCCGCTGCCTTTGTGCAGGAAGCGCAGATGGCGGGCGCCCATACGGTTGAACTCAATCTTGAGCCCTCGGCCGGCGCATCCAGCTTTGCCGAAAGCCGCCTGGGGCGCGCCAGCGAGATCGTGCCCCACTGGACCGGCGAGTTTCTGGCCCGCGCCTGAACCTCCAAAGAAAACGGCCAGCCCCCGGAAAAGGACTGGCCGCAATGTCTCGGCGCGATTGGCGCTGATCAGTTGTTGTGCTTCATGCCGCCGTGACCGGGCTTGCGCTCCAGATCCACCGGCACCTCAACGTTGATTTCTCCGGCTTTTTCAAAGACCAGCGTCAACGGCACCACATCGCCGTGATGAAGGGTCTGGGTCAGCCCCAGAAACATGACGTGGTCGCCGCCCCGCTTCAGCATGTGCACCTCACCCGCCGGAATGGCAAAGCCTTCTTCCACATGCACCATCTTCATGACACCGTTGGCATCGCCCTGGTGGGTGTGCAGCTCGACCCGCTCTGCCACGTCAGAACGCGCATCGATCAGCCGGTCATCAGCGCCGGTATCGTTCATGATCTGCATGAAGGCCGCGCCGCTGGCGGACATCTTGGTCGATACGCGTGCATAGGCGTCCTCGACCATCATACCGCCCGCCATGGCGGCCCCGGCAAGGGTGACTGCGGCTGCGCTGGTGGCGACGAAAACGAAGGATTTAAAAGACATCTTGAGTCTCCTGTTGCAAAGTCTGTCTGATTTTCAGGGTAGGATAGATTGGAAATCAGGCAGAGATCGGCGGGCCACGCGCCAGGGCGTATTGCCCGCAGGAGACGGGGATCAGGACTGTGCGATCGGGTGTCAGATCCTGCAGAACCGGGCGCGCCGGGATTGGCAGCGCTTGCTGCACCGGCAGCCCAGCATCCAAGAGATGCATCACGCAGTCGGGACAATAATGCGGCGCCGGGACCGGCTGGCCGTCGCTGTCCACATAGATCGCCACCGGGCCGGTGCCCGTGCAGATCACGATCTGCCCCGAGGCATCCCGTGCCCCACGCATCGCGGCAGCGCTATGGGCGGTCAGCACCACAGCAAGGGACAGGAATATCCCGATATATATCCGCAAGCGTCGCATCATCAGTGGCAGATATGCCCCCGCACAGCGCCAACCGCAAGCGGCATTCGGTCACGCCAAGAATGGCAAAACGCCGCGCTGGGATATCCAGCGCGGCGTTTTACTAAATCAGATCGGTCTGAAGTGGATCAGGCCTCGGCAGCTTGTGCCTTGGCGATCTCTTTTTTCACTTTCAGAGCGGTTGCGGACAGCTCTTCGTCCTTGGCTTTTGCCAAGAATGCGTCCAGACCACCGCGGTGATCAACCGAGCGCAGGGCTGCGGCGGAAATCTTCAGCTTGACGCCACGGCCCAGAGTCTCGGACTGCAGGGTGACATCGTTCAGGTTCGGCAGAAACCGACGACGAGTGCGGTTCTTGGCGTGGCTGACATTGTTGCCAGTCATCGGGCCTTTTCCGGTCAGTTCGCAACGGCGCGACATAGGTTCATCCTTCGTATCTGGGGCGGCCTGCCGGACAAAACTCCGAATCTGCCGCCAAATCACAAGGGCGCGGCCATTGGCTGCGCCCGAAAACTGGTTGGATGCGTTTAGGAGGAATCGCTGACAGGGTCAAGCCATATGGCAGGGTTTTATCACCCACTCCGCCGGAAAGTGGCACAGCCCCGCCCAAACGGGACCAAACCCGGCCGCGCGCCTGGCTTGAAAGGTCCTCCTACCGCATCTGGTCAGCGGGTTTATTCCAGCCCCAACCCCTTCAGCATGTCCCGCGCGGCTGCGGCAGGGGTCTGCTCTCCCGCAGCGACCGCATCCGACAGTTCCGCCATCCGGCCCTGCGCCCAAGGCGTTTCCAGCCTTGCCAGCATGGCCTGGCGCACATCTTCGGCAAACCAGTAACGCGCCTGATCCGCCCGGGTTCGCGTCCAATGTCCCGTCTCGCGCCGCCAGCCCGACAGATGCTCGATATCGGCCCAAGCGGCCTCCAGCCCCTCCCGTGCCAGCGCCGAAACCATCATCGCCTTGGGAAAGCCTTCGGGATCCTGCGGACGCTTGCGCAGCAGCCGCAAAGCCCCGGCGTAATCGGCGCACGTGCGGGTAGCGGCGGGTTTCAGATCGCCGTCTGCCTTGTTGACCAGAATCATATCCGCCATTTCCATGATTCCGCGCTTGACACCCTGCAACTCATCGCCGCCCGCCGGGGCCAGCAAGAGCAGGAACAGATCCGACATCTGCGCCACCACGGTTTCGGATTGCCCCACCCCGACGGTTTCGATCAGTACCACGTCAAAACCCGCCGCCTCGCACAGGGACACCGCCTCCCGGGTGCGGCGGGCGACCCCGCCCAGCGTGGTCTGGCTGGGCGACGGGCGAATGAACGCAGATTTCTGGCGGCTGAGATGCTCCATCCGGGTCTTGTCGCCCAGAATGGAACCGCCCGAGCGGGTCGAGCTGGGATCGACCGCCAGCACCGCCACCCGCAGGCCGCGTTCGACCAGCATCATGCCGAAGGCCTCGATAAAGGTGGATTTGCCAACCCCGGGCGTGCCCGACAGGCCGATCCGCAAGGCCTGCCGATCCGCTTTGGCCAGCCGCTCCAGCAGCGCCAGCGCTTGCTCCCGGTGATCGTCGCGCCCGCTTTCGACCAGAGTAATCGCCCGCGCCAGCGCGCGCCGGTCGCCTTGCAAAATCTTGTCACTCAGCTGCGCAATATCCATGCCAAAGCCCCTGTTCCGCGCCCCTTGCAGGGCCTCTGTCCGAAAGTTCCGCCTACTTGACGCAGGCAGGCCCGGATTGTCCAGTGCCGAGGCAGGCGCATTCAGCCGCAGCCGCCGCGCCTCTGGACCCGGCACGGGTCTTTGGCGATAAGGCTGCCATGACACGCCTGCCCATTGATGACGCCCTGCCCGATCTG
>NZ_PXNU01000031.1:0-121024 GCF_041300735.1 Phaeobacter sp. SYSU ZJ3003
TGCCATGACACGCCTGCCCATTGATGACGCCCTGCCCGATCTGATCGCCGCCCTGCGCACGGGCGGCCGCGCCGTGCTGCAGGCCCCACCCGGCGCCGGCAAGACCACCAAGGTACCGCTTGCCATGCTCGAGGCCGGTCTCTGCAATGGGCGCATCATCATGCTGGAGCCACGCCGCCTGGCCGCCCGCGCCGCCGCGGAACGCATGGCCGAAACCCTGGGCGAACGCCCCGGCGAAACCGTGGGCTACCGCATTCGCGGCGAGTCGAAGGTCAGCAAATCCACCCGGATCGAAGTCGTCACCGAAGGCATTCTGACACGAATGCTGCAATCGGACCCGGACCTGCCCGGCGTCGGCGCAGTGATCTTCGACGAATTCCACGAACGCTCGCTGAATGCTGATCTCGGCCTCGCGCTCTGTCTTGAGGTCGCGGGCGCCCTGCGCGACGATCTGATCCTGCTGGCGATGTCCGCAACGCTGGATGCCGCCCCCGTCAGCGCCCTGATGGAGGCACCGCTCATCACCTCCGAGGGGCGCAGTTTCCCGGTGGAAACCCGCTGGCTGGATACCCCGCTTGGCCCCAAGGCCCGCCGTACCGATGCGCTGGTGGATCTGGTTACCCGCGCCGTGGCGGAGACCCGCAAGGAGGGCGGCGGCATCCTCGTGTTCCTGCCCGGTGAAGGCGAAATCCGCCGCGCCGCTGCCGCGCTGGAAAACCGCCTGCCTGGGGATTGCACCGTGCATCCCCTGTTTGGCGCCCTGCCCTTTTCCCAGCAGCGCGCTGCCATCCAGCCCGCGAAATCGGGGCGCAAGGTGGTGCTGGCGACCTCGATCGCGGAAACCTCGCTCACCATCGATGGGGTCCGCGTGGTGGTCGACATGGGACAATCGCGCCGCGCCCGCTTCGATCCGGGGTCCGGCATGTCGCGGCTGGTCACCGAAAAGGTCACCCGCGCCGAAGCCACCCAGCGTCAGGGCCGCGCAGGACGCGTCAGCGAAGGCATCTGTTACCGCCTCTGGACCAAAGGCGAGGAAGGCGCGCTTGCCGCCTTCCCCCCGGCGGAAATCGCATCCGCCGATCTGGCCGGTCTGGCGCTGGAACTGGCGCTCTGGGGCGCTGGCGCCGAGGATCTCGCCTTTCTGACGCCACCGCCCGAGGGCGCCTTGCAGGAGGCCCGCAACCTTCTGACCCTCTTGGGCGCGCTGGATGCACAGGGCCGCATCACCACCCACGGCAAAGCGCTGTCGGCGCTGCCCCTGCATCCGCGCCTTGGCCATATGCTGCTGCGCGCGGGCCCTGATCAGGCCGCCCCAGCCGCCACGCTGGCCGCGCTGCTGGCCGAGCGTGATCCCCTGCGCGGCGCCCCTGCCGACCTGATGCTGCGGCTGGAGGCGCTGAAGGATCCCAAGGCCTTCCAGCGCAAACGCCCCCATCAACTGGCCCTGCCAGTGGTCGACCGGATCCGCGCAGAGGCCCGCAGGCTGCAACGGCAACAGCGCAAGGCCCGCTCTGACGCGCCGGTGGTATCAGACCTGTCAGCAGCCGGGCTGGCCGCGCTCGCCTATCCCGACCGCATCGGCCAGCGCCGCAAGGGCGATACGCCGCGCTATGTCCTGTCGGGGGGCAAGGGGGCGGTGCTGTCGCCCGAGGACACGCTGGCCGCCGCGCCCTTCATCGTGGCGCTGGACACCGACGGCAACCCGCGCGAAGCAAAGATCCGCATGGCGGTTCAGATCGCCCTTGCAGACATTCGCGCGCTGTTTGCAGATCAGATCACCTGGCAGGACAGCTGCGCCTGGTCCAAACGCGACCGCCGCGTCGTGGCCCGCAGCCAGGAGCGCCTCGGCAGTGTGGTTCTGGATGATCGCATCTGGAAGGACGTCCCGCCCGAGGCCATCGCCGAAGCCATGCTCGACGGGGTCCGCGATCTGGGTCTGCGCCTGACTGGTGCCGCCGCGCGGCTGGTGGCGCGGGTCGAGCTGCTGCGCGCCGATGGGCATGATCTGCCGGATTTCTCCAATGACGGGCTGATGGCAACGCTGGACGACTGGCTACTGCCGATGCTGACCGGGGTGAAAACCGCGCAGGACTGGAAACAGTTCGACCTTCTGCCCGCCCTGCGGGCCGCCCTCAGCTGGGAGCAGACGCAGCTTCTGGACCGCGAAGCGCCGGGCCATTTCGTCACGCCGCTGGGCCGCAAGATCCCGATCGACTACGGGGAAGAAGTGCCGGAAATCGCAGTGCGCTTGCAAGAGATGTTCGGCGTGACCCGCCATCCCGCCGTGGGCGGCGTGCCGCTGAAGGTGACGCTGCTGTCCCCCGCACAGCGCCCGATCCAGATCACCCGCGATCTGCCAGGGTTCTGGGCGGGGTCCTATGCGGACGTGCGCAAGGACATGCGCGCCCAATATCCCAAACATCCCTGGCCCGAAGATCCGACCGGTGCCGATCCAACCCTGCGGGCCAACCGGCGCAAATCCTGAGAGGTCCCTGGGCGAAAAAATCATCGCGCCGGAGCAGCGCGCCCCTGCGCGCTGCTATGCCCAACGGCGGAGGCCGCATCTTTGATGCGGCAGATCGCGGGCGGGAGGCCCCCCTCTGCTAGAGCACCGGCCAGCTCAGTCCTTTGCCGCGTCGGCGCGCAGCGCAGGCAGGCCGATCCCGGTGGCTTCGAACCCACCGTCTGCGGCCAGCACCTGACCTGTGATGAAACTCGCCTTCTCTGACAGCAGGAAATTGATCGCCGCTGCGATCTCCTCTTCCTTGCCATACCGGTTTAACGGCAGCGCATCATGATAGGCGGCGATGATCTCTGGGCTGTGCACCGCCATCGCCAGCTTGGTCGCCACCGGCCCCGGCGCCACCGCGTTCACCCGGATCCCGATCTCGCCCAGTTCTGCCGCCTGCTGCAGCGTCAGCTGCGCCAATGCCGCCTTAGAGGTACCATAGGCCACCCGCAGAGTGCTGGCGCGCAAGCCCGAAATCGAAGTGATATTCACCACCGCCCCGCCACCATCCGCAGCGAGCAGATCGGTAAAGGCCTGGGTCATCAGGAAGGGACCATCCAGATTGGTCTCCATCACCCGGCGCCACCGTTCAAAGGTGGTCTCGCGGATCGGGCCGAAATCGGCGACGCCCGCGTTGTTCACCAGCCCGTCGAGCCGCCCGAAGGCTGCCGTGATCTCCGCGACAGCCCGCTCCACATCCTCGGGGCGCGAAACATCCGCATTGATCAGGGTAAGGCCTGCCACCTCTTTCCCGGCCGCCTCCAGCGCTTCGCTGTCGCGGTCCAGGATCGCCACCTGCCAACCCTCAGCCAGCAGCCCCTTCGCAGTTGCCAGCCCGATCCCGCGTGCCCCGCCGGTCACTAATGCAGCTTTCATCCTTGTCCCCTCCCGCTTTCTTGCTCTGATGGCCTTGCAGCCGGTATGGTGTCGGCCCTGACGCCCTTTTGGCGCCTGCCCGGCTGTTGCGGAAAAAGTTCACAATTCAGAGACGAACTCAAGACACCATTGTAAATTCGCCTTTGGGACATATGTTGTGGTCAACCCCAAATTTACTACCATCTCCCCGTCCGGTTTCCGGCCCGGGGCAAAAGCATAACAAGAAACGAAAGCAGTTCAGGCATGACAACACTCCTCGCCAAGGCTTGGGAAGAGGTATTGCGCCCCCTTATTTTCCGCCCAAAGCGGATTCAGGTGGCGGCCCTGTGCTATCGTACCACCAAATCCGGAAAAGACGTGCTGATGATCACCAGCCGCGGCACCGGCCGCTGGATCATCCCCAAGGGCTGGCCCATCAAAGGCAAGAACGGCCCCGAGTCCGCCCTGCAAGAGGCTTGGGAAGAGGCCGGCGTTGCCGATGCCCGGATCACCTCTGCCCCGCAGGGCAGCTATCACTACGTCAAGGAACGCGACAACGGCACCCGGCAGCCAGTGGAAACGCTGGTTTATATCGCCGAGGTCCAGCGCATCAAGGATGACTACCCGGAATCCGATCAACGCAAGCGTGTCTGGATGCCCGCGCAAGACGCGGCAAACCTCGTCCGGGAACCAGATTTGCAGTCGATCCTGCGACAATTGTAACAGTTTTATGATGGAATCGTGACACCGGCCTTGCGCCAATGGTGACGCGACGCTACCCGGTGGCCGACTCTTTTCGGCACAGCCGTCTGGCTGGGCATTTGGCATGGGGAACGGCGACATGAGCGAAAAACCCGATAGCAAGCACTGGGAAACCCTCGACAGGGACCTCAACCGGATCTCTCAGCTGGAGTTGGCAACCGCCTATGTCTCCCGCCCCTTGGTCGGTCCCGGCATCTCGCTGGCCTTCATCGTACTGGCTGGTGCTGCGGCTGCCGTTTTCCTCGGCGGCACGCCCGGCAATTTCATCGTCATCGCTGCTGCGATCTTTGGTGCCTATATGGCGCTCAACATTGGCGCCAACGATGTAGCCAACAACATGGGACCGGCGGTGGGTGCCAACGCCCTCACCATGGGCGGTGCTATCCTGATCGCTGCCATCGCCGAAAGCGCCGGCGCCTTGCTGGCCGGGGGCGACGTGGTCTCCACAATCTCAAAGGGCATCATCGACCCGGCCACCGTGGCCACGGCGGATGTGTTCATATGGGCGATGATGGCCGCGCTGGTGTCCTCGGCGCTCTGGGTCAATCTGGCCACCTGGATCGGCGCGCCGGTCTCCACCACCCATTCGGTGGTCGGCGGCGTCATGGGCGCGGGCATTGCTGCCGCAGGCATGTCCGCGGTCAATTGGGCCACCATGGGCAAGATCGCGGCCAGCTGGGTCATCTCGCCGGTTCTGGGCGGCGTCATCGCGGCGCTGTTTCTGGCGGTGATCAAGGCCAAGGTGATCTATCAGGACGACAAGATCGCCGCTGCGCGGCGCTGGGTTCCGATCCTTGTCGCCATCATGGCCGGTGCTTTTGCCGCCTATCTGGCGCTGAAAGGTCTGAAACGGATCATCAAGATCGATCTGGAAATCGCCCTTTTGATCGGTCTTGGCTTTGCCGTGGCAAGCTATCTGATCACCAAGCCGCTAATCGCGCGCCAGTCCGTGGGACTTGAGAACCGTAACAAGTCCCTGAAAATCCTGTTCCGCATCCCGCTGGTGATTTCCGCCGCGCTGCTGTCCTTTGCCCATGGCGCCAACGATGTGGCCAATGCTGTGGGTCCGCTCGCGGCCATCGTGCATGCGGCAGAGTTCGGGGATTTCGCCGCCAAGGTGGCTATCCCGACCTGGGTGATGGTGATCGGTGCCTTCGGCATTTCCTTTGGCCTGTTCCTGTTTGGCCCGAAACTGATCCGGATGGTCGGCAGCCAGATCACCAAGCTGAACCCGATGCGCGCCTACTGCGTGTCGCTTTCGGCAGCCATCACGGTGATCGTCGCCAGCTGGCTGGGCCTGCCGGTGTCTTCGACCCATATCGCGGTCGGCGCGGTCTTTGGCGTTGGCTTCTTTCGCGAATGGCACGCCGAGAACCGCCTGCGCAAATTCTCGCTGCAGCGTCCGGAGGAACTGCGCATCGCCCCCGAGGAACGCCGCCGCCGCAAGCTGGTGCGCCGCAGCCATTTCATGACCATCGTAGCCGCCTGGGTGATCACCGTGCCCGCCGCGGCACTGCTGTCCGGTGTCACCTTCTGGCTGCTGACGACGATCATTCGCTAAGCCTCAGCCAGGCACGAACTCGAAAAAGAAAACCCCTCGCCGCTGGTCTGCGGCGAGGGGTTTTACATTGCAAAGGCTAGGTGACGGCTCAGACGCCGAGGCACCAACGCATCACCGCCTTTTGTGCGTGCAGGCGGTTCTCGGCCTCATCAAATATCACCGACTGCGGACCATCCATCACGGCAGAGGTCACTTCCTCTTC
This sequence comes from Phaeobacter sp. SYSU ZJ3003, assembly GCF_041300735.1. Lineage (NCBI taxonomy): Bacteria > Pseudomonadati > Pseudomonadota > Alphaproteobacteria > Rhodobacterales > Roseobacteraceae > Phaeobacter > Phaeobacter sp. SYSU ZJ3003. Next base: position 5,890 of record NZ_PXNU01000031.1, read on the forward strand.
ACGGTGGGCCGGCAGGCAGTGCATGAACAGGGCGTCGTCCTTGGCATGGGCCATCAGCGCGTCATTCACCTGATAGGGGCGCAGCATGTTGTGGCGCCGCTCTTTCGAGGACTGGCTGTCATGCATGGAAACCCAGGTGTCCGCCACAACCAGATCGGCGCCTTCCACGGCCTTGACCGGGTCGCGTTCGATCACGACCTTCGATCCTGCCTTGCGCGCCAGACCGACGAATTCATCCTCGGGGTCCAGCTGCGCCGGGCCGGTAAAGGTCAGGTCAAACCCGAATTGTCCCGCCGCATGCAGGAAGGAGGCGCAGACATTGTTGCCGTCGCCGGTCCAGACCACCTTCTTGCCTTTGATCGGGCCGCGGTGCTCTTCGTAGGTCAGGATATCGGCCATGATCTGACAGGGGTGCGTGCGGTCGGTCAGACCATTGATCACCGGCACATCGGCATATTCCGACATTTCGATTAGCACCGATTCATCAAAGGTTCGGATCATGATCAGATCCACATAGCGCGACAACACGCGGGCGGTGTCGGCGATGGTTTCACCGTGGCCCAGCTGCATGTCGTTGCCCGACAGAACCATGGTTTGCCCGCCCATCTGGCGCACGCCAACATCAAAGGAAACGCGGGTCCGGGTCGACGGCTTTTCAAAGATCAGCGCCACCATGCGCCCGTCCAGCGGCTGTTCGTCATCCGGGGCGCCTTTTGGGCGGCCCAGGCGCGCCTGTTTCATCGCGCCGGCTTGATCGATGATGCCCCTCAGAGCTGCTGCATCGGTTTTGTGGATATCAAGAAAATGGTTCATGTCTTGTCACTTTTTGTCAGGGTGAAGCCGGGGGCATATCCCCCGCCTTCGCAATTGATCTGAAGGGTCCGCTCAGGCCGCGGCGACTTGTTTGGCCGCCTTCTCAAGACGCTGAAGCGCCTCGGCGATATCCTCGTCGGTCAGGTTCAGGGGCGGCAGAAGGCGGATCACATTGTCAGCCGCCGGAACGGTGACGACCTCGTTATCATAGCCCGCGTTGACCACATCGATGTTCACCGCTTTGCATTTGAGCCCCAGCATCAGCCCCGATCCGCGCACCTCTTCGAAGACCTCGGGATGGCTGGCCACCAGCCCCTCCAGCTTCTGGCGCAGCAGGCCCGCCTTGCGGTTCACCGCGGCCAGGAACTCCGGATCGGCGACCGCATCCATCACCGCGCAGCCCACCGCGCAGCCCAGCGGGTTGCCGCCGTAGGTGGAGCCATGGGTGCCCGCGGTCATGCCGCTGGCCGCATCCTCGGTCGCCAGCACCGCGCCAAGCGGGAAACCACCGCCGATGCCCTTGGCCACCATCATGATGTCAGGAGTAATGCCCGCCCATTCATGGGCAAAGAGCTTGCCAGTCCGGCCCACGCCGCATTGCACCTCGTCAAGGATCAGCAGAATGCCGTGTTCGTCGCAAAGATCCCGCAGACCTTTCATGCAGGTATCGGGCAGCGGGCGAATGCCGCCCTCCCCCTGTACCGGCTCGATCAGGATCGCAGCGGTCTTGTCATTGATCGCCGCCGCCACCGCGTCGTGATCATTCCACGGCAGATGCACAAAGCCCGGCAGCAGCGGACCAAAGCCCTTGGTCATCTTTTCCGAGCCCGCCGCCGCGATACCCGCAGAGGACCGGCCGTGGAAGGAGCCTTCGAAGGTGATGATCTCGACCCGGTCGGGCTGGCCCTTGTCGTAGAAATACTTGCGCGCCATCTTCACCGCCAATTCGCAGCTTTCAGTGCCCGAATTGGTGAAGAAGACCGTATCGGCAAAGGTCGTTTCGACCAGCTTATCCGCCAGCGCCTGCTGTTGCGGGATCTGATAAAGGTTGGACACATGCCACAGGTTCTGCGCCTGGGTGGTCAGCGCCTCAACCAGGGCCGGATGGGCATGGCCCAACGCATTCACCGCGATCCCGGCGCCCAGATCCAGGAATCGGCGCCCGTCGGCCTCGATCAGCCAGGCGCCTTCGCCTTTGACGAACTGAAGCGGAGCACGATTGTAAGTCGGCAGAACGGACGGGATCATCAGGATCATCCTTTTTGAAACATTGAGGCCAAAGCTGTGCATAGCCGGGCCGGAGGGTCAATACTGTAGTCGGAGGGGGTTTGTACCATCATCTCGGCACAAGGGATCAAAGGCGCCACAGGGGCACTGAGGCTGCGGTTTACGCAGTCCGGCGTCGGCGCCGAAGCGCAGAGTTATGTGTACGTTTGATCATGGAATGGGTCCATAAGGGAGCTTTGCGCAAAAAGGAACCCCTTTTGTGCAACCCCCCTGAACAATTCGGCAGCATGCTCTGGCCGCGCCTGTCCGACGTGCCGCTAATCCTTCGCTGGCGGCCGCGCTTTTTATCCTTGCATATCTGTGGGCACGGGCGCACCGATTGCGCATGAAAACTCCGACACCGCAAAATCCGATGCTGGCCGCCGCGCTGATCCTATTGGCAACCGCCTTTATCGCGGCGACAACGCTGATGGCGAAATCGCTGGGCACCGACGCTCTCGGGCCTGCGCTGCACCCGCTGCAGATCTCGCACGGGCGGTTTATCTTTGCCTTCGTGGTGATCTCATCGGTGTTGGCGCTGGTGCGACCCCGGCTGACCCGGCCACACTGGGGCCTGCATATCGGACGTACCGCCTTTGGCTGGGGCGGTGTGACGCTGATGTTTGCCGCTGTTGCCTATATCCCGCTGGCCGATGCCACGGCGATCACCTTTCTCAACCCGGTGTTCTGCATGCTGCTGGCGATCCCCCTTCTGGGCGAGCGCGTCGGCCCCTGGCGCTGGGGCGCGGCGGGGATCGCCTTTATCGGCGCGATGATCCTGCTCCGCCCGGCACCCGAGAGCTTTCAGCCAGCGGCCCTTCTGGCACTTGGCGCGGCAGCGGTGATGGGGCTGGAGCTGATCTTCATCAAGAAACTGTCGGGGCGCGAGGCGCCCTTGCAGATCCTGTGGTTCAACAACGGCATTGGTGTTCTCATCGCCAGTCTGGCTGTGCTGCCGGTCTGGCAGATGCCAACGCCGATGCAATGGGGCGCGCTGGCGGCACTGGGCGCGCTGATGGCCTGCGCGCAGGCCTGTTTCATCAACGGAATGGCGCGGGGGGATGCCTCTTTCGTGGCGCCCTTCAGCTATGCCACGCTGATCTTTGCCGCGTGCTACGACTTCCTCGGCTTTGGCGTGGTACCGGACGGGGTGACCGTTCTTGGCGCCTGCGTCATCCTGACAGGCGCCGCCATTCTGGCCTGGCGCGAGGGACGCCAGGCAAAACCGGCCTGAGGCCGCCCTTTATGCCTTCAGGCGATAACCCCGGCGCAGCATCGACCAAGCCAGCAGGCTGATGGCGACCGTGGCGCCAACGCAAACCGTCGCGCCCAGCAGCGGCGAGCTGTCGGAGGTGCCGATCACCCCATAGCGCACGCCGTCGATCAGGTAGAACACCGGGTTGGCATGGGAAATCGCCTGCAGCACCGGCGGCAGCGACTCGACCGAATAGAAAGTGCCCGACAGAAAGGCCAGCGGCGTCACGATGAAGTTGGTGATCGCGGCCATCTGGTCGAACTTGTCCGCGAAAACACCGGCGACGATGCCCAGCCCACCAAGGAAGGCCGCTCCCATCACGACAAAGAACAGCGCGATCAGCGGATGCGCGGGCACGATCTGAAGCGCCAGCATAAGCCCCAGCCCGATGGCCAGCGCCACCACCACACCGCGCGCGATGGCCCCGGCAAGGTAGCCCAGCAGCATCTCAAGCCCCGACAACGGCGGCATCAGCGTATCGACGATATTGCCCTGCACCTTGGAAATCACGATCGAGGAAGAGGTATTGGCAAAAGCGTTCTGGATCACGGTCATCATCATGATCCCCGGCGCCAGGAAGGTCAGGAAGGGCACCCCCATCACATCGCCACGCTTCGGACCGATCGCGATGTTGAAGATCATCAGGAACAGCGCCGCCGTCATCAGCGGCGCCAGCAGCGTCTGTGTCCAGACCACCGAGAAGCGCTTGATCTCGCGCATCGCCAGCGTCTGCAGCCCCAGCCAGTTCACGCGACCGAACCGGCGCTCTCCCATTCCGACCCGGTATTCTGTTTCCGTCTCTGCCATGGTGCTTTCCTCGTTCCAGTCTTATGCGTGCTCCGGCGTGCCGCCCGTGCCCCATCTGCATACCTGCTGCATCCGCAGGTGCAAGACGCCTTGTAACTCGGGCCGCAGTGATTAAAATAGGCGTTTATATCGGAACTCGATGGCGGCCGCAGGATTCTGGGGCCGCTTTCAGCTTGGAAAGGCAACATATGTCCTGGACAGACGAGCGCGTCGAATTGCTCAAGAAAATGTGGGGCGAAGGTCAGTCGGCCAGCCAGATCGCCAAGGAGCTGGGCGGGGTCACCCGCAACGCCGTGATTGGCAAGGTGCACCGCCTCGGCCTGTCCAACCGCGCAGCCGGTGGCGCCAAAGCCGCCGAGCCCAAGGAAAAGCCAGCAGCCGCAGCCGCTGCCAAACCGGCGCCCAAGCCAAAACCACAGCCAAAGACGGAACCGGCCCGCCCGGCAACCCCGCCGCCTGCGGCCGCCGCAAGCGCGCCTGAAACCAAGGCCGCCATTCCGGCCCGCAAGCAGATCATCCCCGCAGGCCAACCGCTGCCGCCGCAGCCTTCTGCCAATGAGATCAGCCCCGAAGCCCTGGCCAAGGTCAACGAGATCGAAAAGAAGGCCAAGAAGCTGACGCTGATGGAGCTGACCGAACGCACCTGCAAATGGCCGGTGGGCGACCCCGCGACCGAGGATTTCTGGTTCTGCGGTCTGCCCGTTCAGCAAGGCAAACCCTATTGCGAAGCCCACGTCGGCGTCGCCTTCCAGCCGATGAGCGCCCGCCGCGACCGCAAACGGTAATCGGCTCCGGGCCCACTGCTCGCATTTTGGACCTTTTTTCCCAATCAAAAAAGCCCCGCCGTTCCCGTGCGGGGCTTTTTATTGTCACATGGAATTTCGTGGGGTGCCTGAAAAGGGGCAGCCCCGCTGCTGCTCAGTGCCCCTCAGGCGCAGAGGACTCGAAATTAGGGATAACCCGTTCCGAGGCTTCATCCGGCTCGATACCCGGCCAGTTACCTTCGGCGATGTTGATATTGCCGGGGATGTCCTCTTCCCAGAAGCCCACCACGTTCTTGGTGATGTTGAGGTACAGCTTGTCATCCACGATCCGCCACAGGTTCGGGTTGGCCGGCACCTTGCCGCCCTTGGATACCCCATAGGCGCAGTGCCCGTCATACTGCGGCGCGTAGTATTCCGGGTTCTTCAGGAACATCTCGCGGTTCTCTTCGCTGGCAAAGGCAAAGCGGGCACCGTTGTACTCGGCCACGATATCCGCACGGCCCGGCACTGCGGCAGGCTGCACCTCGCCCACCGGCACCTGGGTGAGGCTGCGATAGGCAACCACGTCATAGCCAGAGACCGCAAAACCGGTGCCGTCAATATATTGCTCCCCTGCAAAAGCAGAGCTTCCAATCGTCAGGGCCGCGATGGCAGCCAGTGCAAAACGTTTCATGTCTTGATCCTTTCCTCATTCGGCACCGATCCGGGACATGACGTGTCACAGGGGGTCCTGCTCCACCGGTCTGCCGATCCACTACAACTGCAACTACAATATCCGGCGCAGACCCTTTGCGAAGGGGCGCTCACACAGCTGTGTCTCTGCGTGACCGCAGGCCGCCCCCTGCACGGTTGCACGAAAAAGATCGCACCCACACCTTCCAGTCATTGGAATTTTTGACGAGTATCCTACGTCAGAGACGTCAATCCGAACCGGGCCGCGCCCCGCGCCGCCCGCCACCACATACAGAACAGGGCCCATCCACATGAGTGATACGAGCTATACCCCGCCGAAAGTCTGGACTTGGGAACAGGAAAGCGGCGGACGCTTCGCCTCGATCAACCGTCCCATCGCAGGCGCCACCCACGACAAGGAACTGCCGGTCGGCAAGCATCCCTTCCAGCTCTACTCGCTGGCCACCCCCAATGGCGTCAAGGTCACCGTGATGTTCGAAGAGCTGCTGGCCAAGGGCCACTCCGGCGCCGAATACGACGCCTGGCTGATCAACATCGGCGAAGGCGATCAATTCGGATCGGGCTTTGTCGACATCAACCCTAATTCGAAAATCCCCGCCCTGATGGACCGCAGCGGCGACACCCCGGTTCGAGTGTTTGAATCCGGCTCGATCCTAGTGCACCTGGCCGAGAAATTCGGCGAGTTCCTGCCCAAGTCCGGGCCGGAGCGCACCGAAGTGATGAACTGGCTGTTCTGGCAGATGGGCAGCGCGCCTTATCTGGGCGGCGGTTTTGGCCATTTCTACGCCTATGCGCCGGAAAAATGGCAGTATCCGATCGACCGTTTCGCCATGGAAACCAAGCGTCAGCTAGACGTTCTGGAACGCCAGCTTGATGGCAATGCCTTCATCGCGGGGGATAACTACAGCATCGCCGATATGGCGATCTGGGCCTGGTATGGCCAGCTGGTGCTAGGTCGCCTTTACGATGCGGCAGAGTTCCTCGACGTAGCGAGCTACACCAATGTGGTGCGCTGGGCCAAGGACATCGACGCGCGCCCCGCGGTCAGCCGTGGCCGTATGGTCAACCGTGCCTTTGGCGAATTGCACACCCAGCTGCGCGAGCGCCATGACGCCGGTGATTTCGACACCCGCACCCAAGACAAGCTGGAAACCGAGGACAGCTGAGACTGACAGTCAGCGGACGTGGGCGCCCTGCCCCGTCCGCCCCTGCATGAAAGGCACGGCGGGTCGCCGCCGTGCCACGCGAACTGATTATTTCAAACGCGGTGGTTTGTCCGGATCGCTGCCGGGCGCGACTGGCTGATAGACCTGCGGCGCCTCTGGCTGCGGCAGATCAAACCGCAGCCCTACCCGTGACAGGCTGGCCGCAGCCGTATCGGACGCCTGGAAAAACCCGACATCCAGCGCCCCAGCCTCGATACCGGAAAAGGTCAACGCCTCGCCCACCGCCTTGGCCAGGGCATCCCGCGCGGCGTCCTTGGCATCGACAAAGCCCAGCAGATGCCCCTGCCCGCCACCCTGGTAGCGCACTGCCACCAGATAGGCCGATTGCGCCAGCCCAGCCGCAGTCGCCAGTTTGGTATCCAGCGCCGTCAGCAGAAGATCCGGAAGACCGGCGGGCGGCAGGAAGCTTTCGATGGCCGCCTCTACCTGATCCGGCGCATGACCCAGAGTTTCTTCAAGCCAGCCAATCGCCTCGGCCGGGATCAGCATGGCAGAGGGGGCGACCTCAAGATTGACGCCCAGACCGATCCCCTGCCCCGACAGCATCTGCACGATCCCCCGCCCGGCCAGCGCCGCATAGGGCACCGCGCGCCCGGCAAACTGGGCGAGCCGCTCTTCGCGGTCGAAGACCAGGACGAAGCGCCCCTCGGGCGTGTCGAACAGGGCCGGCTCCAGCTTGTCGTTCTCGACTTCCTTTTCCAGCATCAGGAAAAGTTCGGCATCCGATAGCCGTTCGTAGAACCGCAGACGCGCGGCATCCGACGCGGGCTCTGCCTCCATCTGTGCGTGGGCCTGATCCAGCGGCGTTGGCATTGTCATCACAAAAGCTCCTTGACCCGGTGCCGCAACGCGGGCAGCAGATCTGTTTCAAACCAGGGGTGGCGTTTCAGCCATGCGGTATTGCGCCAGGACGGATGAGGCAAGGGAAAGACGCGCGGCGCATGCGCGCGCCAATCGGCCACCGTATCGCTAACCCGGGCCTTTTTCCCCAGATGATGCTGCTGCGCATAGCCTCCCACAAGCACCGTCAGCTCAACCTCGGGAAGGACGGACATCACCCTGTGCTGCCAGGTGCGAGCGCATTCCGGCGGCGGCGGCAGATCCGCCTTTTTCGCGTTATACCCCGGAAAACAAAAGGCCATCGGGACGATGGCGATCTGGTCCCGGTCATAGAAAACATCCTCGGAAATCCCCAGCCACTGGCGCAACCGGTCGCCGGAGGCATCCGTATAGGGGCGTCCGCTGTCATGGACCCGCAGACCCGGCGCCTGTCCCGCGATCAGGATCCGTGCTGAGGGGCGGAACCAGACCACCGGGCGCGGCGCATGCCGCGTGGCCGTGGCGGCAAACCGTTGCGCACAAAGGCGGCAACCGGAAATCTCCTGCGTCAGCGCCGCGCAGTCATGGAAACTTTGCCTCATCATCGTTTCCCTTTTGGAAACAAAATCGCTATAGAATGGCCCAAATTGTCCTCGCCCAGATGCATCGACCGCTTGCTGCCCTGCCCATGGACGAAGAGTAAAGCAGCGGTTCAGAATTTATGTCACAATTTGACATAACAAAGCCCGATTTCACGCGTAGGACGTTAATATAATTCAGGTAACCAAACCTGATCAAATCGCCGCGATCAGAACCGTGGCACAGTGCAGCGGTCCTTTTTAAGGGCCATCCGAGGCAAGAGGCCGGACAACGGACCAGACAGGCAAGACCGGAACAAGCCATGCTTGAGTTTGAAAATGTCAGCAAGTCCTTCTGGACCGGCACCCAGCGCAAGGTGATCCTTGACCGGGTGTCTTTTCGCGTGGAGCTGGGTAAATCCATGGGCATCCTGGCCCCGAACGGCACCGGCAAGACCACTCTGATCAACATGATGGCGGGCCTTGAGAAACCAGACGAGGGCGAAATCCGACGAGGCTGCAAGATTTCCTTTCCGCTGGGTTTCATGGGCGGCGTCATCAACCGCCTGTCCGGCATGGAAAACAGCCGTTACATCGCCAAACTCTATGGGCTGGACCCGGATTATGTCGAAGCCTACTGCCGCTGGCTTTGCGGGCTTGGCGAATACTTCGACCAACCCCTTGGCACCTATTCCTCGGGCATGCGGGCACGGTTCAGTTTTTCGCTGATGCTGGCGCTGGATTTCGATATCTATCTGATCGACGAAGGCATGCCCAGCACGACCGATGTGGAATTCAACCGCAAGGCCGGCTCGATCCTGCAGGAACGCCTGCAGACAACCACCATCGTGATCGTGTCCCACCAGCCTAAAACGCTGGAAAAATTCGCCCGCTCCGCAGCCGTTCTGATGGACGGGCAATTGCATATGTTTGAAACCTTGGAAGAGGCAAAGCAGCTCTATGACTACCAAACCCAAGGCTAAGAAATTCCGCATCCGCCGCACATCGAGCGGCGCCGCCGCTGCGGCTGCAGCGCGCCCTGTCGAGGCCCCAGGCCCCGACAGCAGCGCCAAAGCCGCAGGAGCAACAACGCAGGCTAGCGCGTCTGAGGTCAAATCCACTCAGGCCACGGCTTCAGCAGGGCAAAAAGACGCGAAACCCAGCGCCGCGACCGGGCAGGCAATGTCCGGCCAGGTCAGCAGCGCGCGTGAGACCAAGTCCTCCACGGATATCGACGAGATCCGCCGTGAAGGGCTGACCGGCCGTCAGCTGCGCATGGCACGGCGCGTGGCGCAGCAGCACAATCTGCCGGTTACCTCGGATTTCGAAGCCGTCCGCCTGCTCCGCCTGAAAGGGATTGATCCCTTCAAGCGTTCCAACATGCTGGAACTGGTGGTCCCACAGAACAAGGCCCGGCCAGAGGGCGCTCCGGACCCCGGCGCGATCCAGCTGCCGCAGACCGTGCCCGCCGCCAAGACGACCCTACCCTCGACCGAGCTGAGCCCGGCAGAGCGTCGCAACAAAGAAATCCAGGAAATCCAGCGAGATATCGCCAAGCGGCGGCGGCGCAAGCTGTGGCTGCTCTTGGGGCGGCTCAGCTTTTTCGTGATGCTGCCGACGCTGATCACCGGATACTATTTCTATGCCGTGGCAACGCCGATGTATTCGGCCAAATCCGAATTTCTGGTGCTCAAGGCCGACAGCGCCGGGTCGATGAGCGGTCTGCTTTCGGGAACGCAATTTGCCACCAGCCAGGATTCCACTGCGGTACAAAGCTTTCTGCAATCAAAGGAAGCCATGCTGCGGCTGGATGAAGAAGTCGGCTTCAAGGCGCATTTCACCCAGGACTGGATCGACCCGATTCAACGTCTGGACCCAGCCGCAAGCAACGAACAGGCTTACAAGATCTACTCGCGCAACGTCAAAATCGGCTATGATCCGACCGAGGGCGTGATCCGGATGGAAGTCACCGCGGCTGATCCGGTGGTCTCTGCGGAATTCTCGGACCGGCTGATCTCCTACGCGCAGGAAAAGGTAAACCACCTATCCGAACAGAAACGCTCCGATCAGGTGGGCGAGGCAGAGGCCGCGCTCGAACTGGCGGAGACGAAACGCCGTCAGGCTCAGGAACATCTGGTGCGGCTGCAACAAAAAGGCGCGGTTCTAGATCCCGAAGGCGTGATCCTGTCACTGCGTTCGCAGATTTCCACCTTTGAGGTGCAGCTGCAGGAGAAGGAGCTGGAACTGGCCGCCCTGATGGACAACACCCGCCCCAACCAGGCCAAGGTGGCCGGTGCAGAGGCTGATATCTCCCGTCTGGAGGCGTTGATTCAGCGGCTCAACGACCGGATGACCGATGCCGCTGCTGGCGAAAACTCGCTCGCCAGCCTCAGTGTGCAGATCCAGATGGCTCAGGCTGATCTCGCAACCCGCGATCTGATGCTGCAATCGGCCTTGCAGCAAGTGGAAACCACCCGCATGGAGGCCAACCGTCAGGTCCGTTACCTGACTACCGCGGTTGAACCGGTTCCCAGCGAGGAACCCTCCTATCCGCGAAAGTTCGAAAATACGATTTTGGCTTTCCTGATCTTTTCCGGTATTTACCTGATGTGCTCGCTTACAGCATCCATTCTCCGGGAACAGGTATCCTCTTAACGCTATGAAACACATCAAAATCGCCGGGCTGACGATCAGCAATGACTGTCCTCTGACAGTGATTGCCGGTCCTTGCCAGCTGGAAACCGCCGACCACGCCCGCATGATCGCAGGCAAAATGAAAGAGGCCTGCGCGGCCGCCGGGGCGCAATATGTGTTCAAGGCCTCCTACGACAAGGCCAACCGGACCTCTTTGTCCGGCAAGCGCGGCCTTGGTCTTGACGAGGGGCTGAAGGTTCTCGGCGATATCCGCCGTGAATTCGACGTGCCGGTGCTGACCGATGTGCATACCGAGGAACAATGCGCCGTAGCCGCCGAAGCCGTGGATATCCTGCAGATCCCCGCCTTCCTGTGCCGCCAGACCGATATGCTGCTGGCAGCGGGCAAGACCGGCAAGGCCGTCAACATCAAGAAGGGGCAGTTTCTAGCGCCCTGGGACATGGCCAATGTGGTAGCCAAGGTGGAAAGCACCGGCAATGAGAACATCCTGCTGACTGAACGGGGCGCCTCCTTTGGTTACAACGCGCTGGTGGCGGATATGCGCTCGCTACCGATCATGGCGCAGACCGGCTATCCCGTGGTGATGGATGCCACCCACGCGGTGCAGCAACCCGGTGGACAGGGCGGCTCTTCGGGTGGCAAGCGTGAATTCGCGCCTGTCATGGCCCGGGCTGCCGTTTCCCTGGGCATCGGTGCGGTTTTCATCGAGACCCACGAAGATCCCGATAGCGCCCCCTCGGATGGCCCCAATATGATCTATCTCGACCAGATGCCGAAACTGATCGAGACGTTGATGGCCTTTGACCAGCTCGCCAAGGCAAACCCGATTTCGATTTGATGCCCGAAAGTGAATTTAATGACTAAACCGATCTCCCCCGTCACCCCGAACACCTGGTCCTTCCTGCGCGATCCGATGATCACGCCGACCGGTTTTCGCGAATATGACGCCCGCTGGAAATACCCCGAGGAAATCAACCTGCCCGGCATGACGGCCCTTGGCCTTGGCCTTGGCACCCAGATCCACAAACGCGGGATTGAGCCTGTGATCGCGGTCGGCAACGATTACCGCGACTATTCGCTGGCGATCAAGCAGGCGCTGATCCTGGGCCTGATGCAGGCCGGCATCCGCGTCAAGGACATCGGCCCGGCGGTCTCTCCCATGGCCTATTTCGCGCAGTTCCATCTTGACGTGCCTGCCGTCGCCATGGTCACCGCCAGTCACAACCCGAATGGCTGGACCGGCGTAAAGATGGGCTTTGAGCGCCCGCTGACCCACGGCCCGGATGAAATGGCCGAGCTGCGTGATATCGTCCTCAACGGCGAAGGCGTGGCCCGCGATGGCGGCTCGTATGAATTCGTCGATGGCGTCAAGGAAGCCTACCTTGATGATCTGGTCGGCGACTTCAAGATGACCCGCAAGCTGAAGGTGGTCTGCGCCACCGGCAACGGCACCGCCTCGGCCTTTGGCCCCGAGCTGTTCGAGCGGATCGGCGTCGAGGTGGTCCCCAGCCACAACGAGCTGGACTACACCTTCCCCAACTACAACCCCAACCCCGAAGCCATGGAAATGCTGCACGACATGTCCGACAGCGTCAAAGCCTCGGGTGCGGATTTCGCGCTCGGATTTGATGGCGATGGCGACCGCTGCGGCGTGGTGGATGACGAAGGCGAAGAGATCTTTGCCGACAAGGTTGGCGTCATCATGGCGCGGGACCTCAGCAAGATCTATCCGAACGCGACCTTTGTCGCTGATGTGAAATCCACTGGCCTTTTTGCCTCGGACCCCGAGCTGCAGAAAAACGGCGTTAAAGCCGATTACTGGAAGACTGGCCACAGCCACATGAAACGGCGCGTGAAGGAAATCGGCGCCTTGGCGGGGTTTGAAAAATCCGGCCACTACTTCCTCGCCGAACCGGTGGGTCGCGGCTATGACTGCGGCATGCGCGTGGCGGTCGAGATCTGCAAACTGATGGACCGCAACCCGGACATGAAGATGTCGGATCTCCGCAAGGCGCTGCCCAAGACCTGGTCGACCCCGACAATGTCCCCCTATTGCGCCGATACCGAGAAATACGACGTGTTGGAGCGCCTTGTTGCCAAACTGGTGGCCAAGGCTGAGGCTGGCGAGAAAATCGCAGGTCGCGCCATCAAAGAAGTCGTCACCGTCAACGGCGCCCGCGTGATCCTGGACAATGGATCCTGGGGGCTGGTGCGCGCCTCTTCCAACACGCCGAACCTGGTGGTGGTTTGCGAAAGCAGCGACAGTGACGAAGAGCTGCGCGCGATCTTTGCCGATATCGATGCGGTGATCCGCACCGAACCGCTGGTCGGGGACTACGATCAGACGATCTGATCAAGTTGTTGACTGACTGAAGGTCTTTCGCCCGGGCCATGGCCCGGACGACCGCCGCGCCCAGCTTTGGTGGGCGCGGCTTTTTCATTTCAGCTCGGGAGCGCCTTCCGGCCCGGCTCAGTTACCCTGCAACAGCCGCAGCAGCTGGTCCTTGGCTTCCTGCTCAATCCGGTCCTTGATCACCTCGTTCAGGTCCTGCTCCGGCGCGATCTCGGTCTCCAGCTCCTCGCTCAGCTTTTCGCGCACGCGGTCCTTGGCCTCCTGCTCGATCTCGTCGATCTGCGGCTGCAGGGCGGATTTCAGATCGGGCCGGATTTTTGGCGCGCTCCACGGTCCGGTGATGGCAACCGGGATCGACAACCCGGCGCCGCCATCCGCTCCCTGCAGGGTGGGCGTGAAACGGTAATCCAGATCCCGCGCGCCCAGACCGATCCGGCCTGCACCTTCGGCCCGGAGCCCCTTGATGATGACCAACAGATCGTTGTTCTGCAGGTTACCGTTTGCGATCGTGTAGCTGCCAGTCAACTGTTCGAACACCGTGCTGCCGCCATTACCCGAGCCGGAGCGCATCAGGTCCTCAAGGTCGAAACCGGTGAAAAAGCCTTTGCCTGCCTCCAACCAGCCCTTGCCGCTGAGCGAGCGCATGATCGCATCCACCGAATTGCCAACGCCCAGGTATTCGATCTCCCCCAGCGCGGCGCCATGCAAGCGGTCATAGCCCGCCGTCTGCCCAAGCGCCTGTTCCAGCTGGATATCGTTGAAGGACAGCTTGCCGCCCACCGACAGGCCGTTGCGGTTGTTGGCCACGACCTGCCCGGTCACCTGTCCGCCGAACATGGTGGCAGGCTGGGCCTTCAGCACCGCGCGGGCGCGGTCCAGAGTGAATGTCAGCTTGCTTTCGCCAAGGTTATACCCCGCCGCCGACAGGCTCTGGAAGGTCAGGACAGCGGTGCCGTTGAAGGCTGACAGGGCCGAGGCATCAATCTGCTCCTTGGGCCAACCATCGGGCGCACTGCCCGCGACCGATCCACTGCTCTCGACGGGCGAGTCCAGCCCCGGAAAGGACAGCGCACCAGCCGACAGCTGCGCCGTCACCTCTGGCACATCCGCCATGACAAGATCCGCAGCCCCCTGCAGGGTGTTGCCATCCAGATCCAGTGACAGATCGCGCAGCGCCAGACGCCCATCCGGCGTATAGGTGGCATCGGCGCCGACCACAGCAGCCTGCCCCAGCCCCTTGGGGAGAGAGACCTCACCACCGCCCAGCGCCGCGATGAAACCGGCGCTATCCGTGGTTTTCAGCGTCACCCGCCCCGATCCTGCCCCATCGATCCCGGCCCGGCCGTCGAACATCAGCACGCCGCCGGGCCCGCTGACAGTCCCCCCGACCGAAGACACCCGCCCGGTGAGGAATTCCGCAAATGTGCCGATCTCTGCCTTCACCTGAACCGGCGCCTCGACCGGGCGCAACGTCATCTCCATATCCACGGTACCGCCGGGATCCGGCCAGCTGAGCGCCAGATCGATGGCCTTCATCTCAACCGGCGTACCTCCATGCGGCGCATAGCGCAGCGAGGCCCCGGTCAGGGTCAACTTTTCGATCTGAACCGCCAGATCGCTGCCCTCCTGCGGGGAGGCGTCAGTCTCCGCACCCGCGGTTGCCTTGGGCGACATCACCCAGTTCCCGGTGCCATCAGCGCGGGTCGACAGGTTCAAATGCGGCAGCAAGGCGGTCACTTCGGTCACCCGTACCTTGCCGCGCAGCAGGTCAGCGGCAGCGATCCCGATGGACATCCGCGCTGCCCGCAGCATCGGCTCGGGTCCCGCCCACTCGGCATTCGACAGGGTCACGCCTTCGGTTCTGACCCCAAGCACCGGCCAGAGGCTGAAGCCCACCTCGCCCTGAAACTCAAGCTTGCGGCCGGTCTGCGCCTCGAGCTGCTGCGCCGCCAGCGCCGCGACTTTCTCTCCCGGCAGCATGAAGACCACCCCGATCAACACGGCAAGCGTCAGCAATATTGCCGAAAGAACCCGAATGATCAGCCGCATAGCACCCTCCGCTGCCTGTTTCCCCCGAGGATACAGTGCGCCCCGCAAGGCGCAATAGTCGGTTGGCCCGGACAGTGTCGCGGACAGACTTCACCATTGCCGCATCGGAAATTTCATCAGCGGACAGCCCCCGGCACAAGCCACGGAGCCTATTGAACCAAGAAACAGCCTTCAGATGTGAGCGGAGCTTACCCGTCAGCGACCAGTGCCCCCCAAAGGTCGTACTCCCCGGCCTCGTCCACTTCGACGGAGACCAGATCGCCCACCTTCAGACCTTCGGTGCCCTCGTCGATGAACAGGTTGCCGTCGATCTCGGGCGCGTCGGCCTTGGTGCGGCAGGTGGCGATGCCGTCTTCGTCGATGTCGTCCACGATGACTTGCATAGTCTGGCCGACCTTGGCCGCCAGCTTGGCCTCGGAAATCGCCTGCGCCTTTTCCATGAAGCGTTCCCAGCGCTCCTGCTTCACCTCTTCGGCCACGTGATCCGGCAGATCATTGGAGCGCGCGCCGTCGACGTTTTCGTATTTGAAACAGCCAACCCGGTCGAGTTGCGCCTCATCCATCCAGTCGAGAAGATGCTGGAACTCCGCCTCCGTCTCGCCGGGGTAGCCGACGATGAAGGTGGAGCGCAGGGTGATCTCCGGGCAGATCTCGCGCCAGGCGCGGATTTCGTCCAGCGTTTTCGCCGCCGCTGCGGGGCGTGCCATGCGTTTCAGCACATCCGGGTGGGCGTGCTGAAAGGGGATGTCTAGATAGGGCAGAAGCGCGTTGTCCGGGTCCGCCATCAACGGGATCAACTCGCGCACGTGCGGATACGGATAGACATAATGCAGCCGCACCCAAAGGTCCGATGCAGGTGCCAACTGCCCCAGCGCCCGCGACAGATCGGTGATATGGCTGCGTATCTCGCCCTCTTTCCAGGGGTTCACATCGTATTTGCGGTCGAGCCCATAGGCCGAGGTATCCTGACTGATCACCAGAAGTTCGCGCACGCCTGCATCGACCAGCTTCTCCGCCTCGCGCAGCACGGCGTGGGCGGGGCGCGAGACCAGCCGCCCGCGCATGTCCGGGATGATGCAGAACTTGCACTTGTGATTGCAGCCTTCCGAGATCTTCAGATAGCTGAAGTGCCGGGGCGTCAGGCTGACGCCGGTTGCAGGCAGCAGGTCGACAAAGGGATCGGGCGCAGGCGGCACAGCAGCGTGTACGGCATCCAGCACCTGTTCATACTGGTGTGGACCGGTGACGGCCAGAATGCGCGGATGATGTTCGCGGATATAGTCCGGCTCGGCGCCAAGGCAGCCGGTGACGATAACCTTGCCATTTTCCTTCAGCGCCTCACCGATGGCGTCCAGACTTTCGGCCTTGGCACTGTCGAGGAACCCGCAGGTATTGACGATCACCGCATCGGCGCCCGCGTAATCGGCAGAGATGCCGTATCCTTCGGCGCGCAGCCGGGTCAGGATGCGCTCACTGTCCACCAACGCCTTGGGGCAGCCGAGCGACACCATGCCAAGGGTCGGCTGGTCTTTGCGCGGGGCATCACCGAACTGGGCTTTCGGGGCGAGGTCGGGGCGGAGGTCTGGCGGATTGCTGGTCATGGCTGCGCATATAGTACGCGCGTGTGGCTTTGGGAATGGATGTTTTCAGCGGGAGCACCGCCTCTTTGGCCTTGACCAGTGAGCGCCCACAGGCATTCTCCAGCCTTGTCTGCGGCCTCAAACCTCTGCTTTTTCCTTCTCGGCCCGCAGGTGCAGCAGGACCTTGGCATTCTTGCAGCAGCCGGGTGCCTCTTCGGCTTTGTCATGGGCAGCGAGCCAGCGTTCGCAAGTCTCGATACCCTCGCAGGCCCGGCAGCGGTTGACCATATCCGCCCAGTCCTCGGAACTGATGCGGCCTGCCTCAAAGGCCTCGACCAGATCGGCCTCGGTGGTTTTGCCCATTAGCCCCAGAAGCCTCAGGTGATACAGCGCGTCCCCCAATGGATGCATGTCTTGATCCTCCCCAAAGGCTGCCAGATCAGGCAACCGGTTCGCGCAGATACCCCAGCAGATCGCGGTTGCGGCAGTAATCAGGAGTGTCTGCCGCCTCATCTGCACGCGCGGGTGAATGCAACCACTTCTGGCAGGTCTCGGGATGGGCGCAGCGGGTGCAGCGCAGCACCGCTTCGGCGATTTCATCGAAATTCAGCCGCCCCGCGATGGCCTCTTCCTGAAGATCCAGCCCAACCGCCTGCCCCATTTCATCAAAAAGGGCCGCGTGCGTCTTCAGTTTAGCTTTGTCCTTGATCCCGCAATCATCCATCGCGCGTTCTCCTGGCTGCGTGTCACGCCAGAAAATACCACAGGCCCGGCCCCGGACCTTGATGCAGGTCAATCGCGTAACGCGGGCCTAGGCGGGGTTCAGATAGGCGCGCACCGCGTCCTGAACCCGGCGAAAGCGGTCGCCGCCCAGTTTCTTGCCGCCATACCAGCGGGTGACGATGATCAGGTGATCTTGCAGCCCTTCCCGCTCCATCATCCGCAGGATCACCATCCCGGCGCCGCTCTCTCCGTCGTCGGCCTTGAGCGCGCCCGTCGGCAGCATCGCCGCCCAGGTGTTATGGGTGGCCTTGGCGTAGGCGCGGTCGGTTTTCAGTGCCGCCAGCACCGCGTCGACTTCGGCGCGTGACGTAACCCGGGCGCCGGTCACCGCATAGCGTGACCCCCGGTCGGTCAGGACCACGCCCAATTTTTTCATCTCGGGCGCTGCATCTGCAGAGTTTTCCGCCATGATCAATTCAGCCCGTAGCGGGTGATGGTCTGCTGCACCACACGCACCCGGTCCGGATTGGCCGGATGGCTGCCAAGAAATTTGTCGCCAGGATCCGGCAGGCGATAGAAGAACTGCACGCCAACGCTGGGCCGGTATCCGGCCTGATGCGTAATGATGGTGCCGAGCTGATCCGCCTCCAGTTCGAATTCCTTCGAATATCCGCGCGCACCGACAATGGCGCCCAGATCCTGTGCGTTGGAGATATCCGCCGTACTGCCTCCGGCAAGGGTGGCAAGCCCGGCTAGCAACACCGAACCCGCCACCGCATTCTGCTGCTGGCGCGCCAGATGCGCGCGGATATGGTGCGCAGCCTCGTGCGACATGACAAAGGCCAGCTCATCCGCGTTGGCGATCTGCCCCAGCATGGAGCGGGTGAAGGTGATTACCGGGCGGCCGGACTGCGACAGGCTCTGATAGGCATTCGGCGGCGCCTTGGCGTCGGGATCGATCCGGATCAGATAGTCGCAATTCATGCCACTGGTCTGCGTCCGGCAGGTGCGTTCGGCCACCGGTTCAACCCGGCTGGCGACTGTGGCAAAGGTTGCCCGAGCTTCGGCTGGCGAAAGGCCAGATACCTGTGCCCCGGGTGTTGCCGGAGCAACCGCTCCGCCGCCGGGCGGCGGGGCACCGGGAACGCCGCAGGCGCTCAAAACACTGAGTGCGCAAAGCGAGACTGTTTTCAGAATGGAGCGCATCGGCCTGTCCTTGACGTCATCGTCCGATCATAGGCCGGGACCCAACCGAGGTTCAATCGCAGACAGCCGGATTCTGCAGCCGTCAGCGGAGGTTCGCGTCACATTTCTGGTGCGCGCGCAAACACTTGCCAATCACAGCACCAAGGTGGCAACATCGGGATATGTTTACCATCGAACACGAATTCGACTCGACCGTCGTTACCCTGGTGGATGAGGGCGAGCGCCCTTTGCTGGAAGATGTGACCATCAACGCCTTTGCGGAATGCGTGACTGTGGAGCAATTCGATCCTCGCACCGACAGGGTAGAAAAGATCACCCTCTCCTACAGCCAGCTGCGCGATCTGGCCGCTGCGCTTGACCTACCCGAAGGCGTTTATCGCCTGGTTCCGGATGAGGCCACGCCGCAGGATCCCGCATCTGGTTCATGAGCCGCGATAGACGAAAACCTTGTCCCGTGATGTGGCGCCCCGGCGCAGCTCCAGAGCAGAGGGCGCAACGCCCATGGCCCGGGCCAGTAAATCCGCGACTGCGGCATTGGCCTTGCCGTTTTCCGGCGCCACGGTGACCGAGACCTTCAGCCCCGCCTCGGTCCGGGTGATCGCGTTGCGCGCCGCCTTTGGCGTGGCCCGCACCTGGATCTCCAGCCCCGCAACGGCCAGGTCCGCAAGGTCCGGTAGATCTTTCTTCTTTGGTTTTCCCATGTCGATTTGATGCCCTGCCGCCCCTCAAAACACCAGCACCAATTGCAATGCTGCAACGGTCCGAAACAAGCTGCTGTACAGCAAGCCACGATCGCTTCAAAATGCGTGAGGTTAAGTTACGCGGTTCGCACCGCCTGAGATGTGTTTGGTTGGGCCTGCGCGGCTCCTGTGTATTCGGTGTTACCTCCTATGGACAAAAAATCGATCATTCTTGATTTCCTGAATGCCGCCCTCGGAGATCCCGGTGACTTCGATTTGGGTCGGTATTTCACCGAGGAGGCGACCTTTTGCGGACCTGTCACCGGAGGCCAGATCATTCCGATGATGGAATGGGTCGAATTCAAACTCGTTGTACAGGGCTTGGTCGGACCGTCCTCCTTTGAGGTTATGAATGCGATCGAACAGGACGACTGGATCTCGATGCGCATTCGCATTTCAGCCAAGTGCCTTTCGACCGCGGAAATGATTGTCGCCTACGATTGTCTCATGGCGCGGTTTGAAGGGGACCGGATTGCTGAATACATCGGTCACATGGATTACTTCACCTTCTTCCAGGACCTTGGTTTGATCCCGCCCGGCTCGTTGCATGCCTGCCTCAGCGGCCAGCGCATGGTCTGGGAATAATTGCTGCCGCACCGCGCGCCGCGATAATCACCGAACCGCCCCTTGAAAAACACGCGCCAGCCAGCATATAAAACCTTGATGTAAAAAGGTTTCACATATGCCCGAACAGAATGCTGCCGCCCTTGATTTCCTTCTGAACCGCCGCTCCCGCCCCGCGAAGACGTTGGTCGCACCGGTCCCCAGCCGGGACGAGTTGCAGGTTCTGCTGACCGCCGCCGCCCGCACGCCCGATCACGGCAAGCTGGA
Organism: Phaeobacter sp. SYSU ZJ3003; assembly: GCF_041300735.1. NCBI lineage: Bacteria > Pseudomonadati > Pseudomonadota > Alphaproteobacteria > Rhodobacterales > Roseobacteraceae > Phaeobacter > Phaeobacter sp. SYSU ZJ3003. Next base: position 26,248 of record NZ_PXNU01000031.1, read on the forward strand.
GCCCTGGCGCTTCATCGTCATCGAAAAACCCGCCATGGGACGGCTTGCAGAGCTGACCACAGCCGCAGGTGAGCGGCTGGGAAAATCGCCCGAGGATATCGCCAAGGGGCGCAGCCAGTTCGAGCTTGGCCAACTGGCCGTCGCGGTGATTGAGGTGCAGACCGACAGCCCCAAGATCCCGGCCATCGAACAAACCTATTCCGCGGGCGCTGTCTGCCTTGCGCTGCTCAATGCGGCGCTGGCGGCCGGATGGGGGGCGAATTGGCTCTCAGGCTGGGTTAGCCACGACCGCCAGTTCTGCGAAGAGGCCCTGTCGCTGGCGCCGCACGAACGCATCGCCGGCTTCATCCATATTGCCACCGAAGGTACCAAGCCGCCGGAACGCCCGCGCCCGGATCTGGAGCGCATCACCAGCTGGATCAGCACATGATCTTTGACGCCTTTTTCAAGTCCCTGGCCCAGACCGGCGATCCGCGCTTTCGCAGGGTTCTTTTTCTGGGTGTCGGGCTGACCTTTGCGCTGCTGATCGCCACATATGTGCTGTTCTTCTTTCTGGTGCAGTGGCTGGTCGGCCCGCAGGTCACACTGCCCCTGTTCGGGGAGGTGACATGGCTGGACGATATCCTGTCCTTCGGGTCGATCCTTCTGATGATGGGGCTGTCGGTCTTTCTGATGGTCCCGGTCGCTTCGGCCATCACTTCGATGTTTCTGGATCAGGTGGCACAGGCGGTTGAGGACAAGCATTTCCCTCAGCTCCCCCCTGCCTCTGATCCAACGATCGTGGAGGCGCTGCGCGACACGGTCAATTTCCTTGGCGTGCTGATCGCCGCGAACCTGCTGGCGCTGGTGCTTTATCTGATGTTCCCGCCCATCGCGATGTTCATTTTCTGGGGGCTGAACGGGTTCTTTCTGGGCCGGGAATACTTCACCCTGGCCGCCGCCAGACGCATCGGAATGCCCGAGGCCCGCAAGATGCGGCGCAAGCACATGGGAACCATTTGGATCGCAGGCACGTTGATGGCGATGCCGCTGTCAGTGCCGCTGGTGAACCTGGTGATCCCGATCCTGGGCGCGGCCACCTTCACCCATATATTCCACAGCCTGTGGCGCAGGGCCTGACGGCGAACAGATCAACTGTCCGGGGGCATCCCCCCGGGCCGCGTTTTCTCAAGAGGCGCTATTTTGGATCGGGCAGCCGGTCGAACCAATCGAAATCATTCACGCTGATCACTCCGGACAGGATTATTCCTGCCACGATGGCCCAGATCACGAAGGCTGCGATGGTGGTGATCACCGCCTTCTGCTTCAGATAATGGTTTTCGGGCGCGCCGGCATGGGTGCCGGGCACGATCTCCCCCTTGTCACCTTGTGTCTCAAGCCGGATCGGAATGACGATCAGGAAGGTCATGAACCAGATCACCGCATAAAGCACCAGTCCCGATGTAATTCCCATAGCGCACCTTTATTGTATATCCGCGCGCCGACGTCCGGCGCTGGCCTCAGGTAGCCTCAAACCTGCTCCAGTTCCACCAGGCAGCCGTTGAAATCTTTGGGGTGCAGGAAAAGAACCGGCTTGCCATGGGCACCGATCTTCGGCTCGCCAGAGCCCAAAACCCGCGCACCCTGCGCCTTCAGGTGATCCCGCGCAGCCAGGATATCCTCAACCTCGTAGCAGACGTGGTGAATGCCACCAGCGGGGTTCTTTTCCAGGAAGCCATTGATGGGCGAGTCATCCCCCAGCGGGTAAAGCAGCTCAATCTTGGTGTTGGGCAGCTCTATGAAGACAACTGTGACACCATGATCGGGCTCATCCTGCGGTGCGCCGACCTTGGCGCCCAACGCATCACGGTACTGAGCCGAGGCCGCCTCAAGGTCGGGCACGGCAATCGCGACATGGTTCAAACGACCGATCATGATGTGTATTCTCCTCTCAAATCCTGTTCGACTTCCTTATGCTGAGACCAGCCAATGGGGGCAAGTGCGCCAATGCGCACGGCGCGCGCTACCGGGCGGCTGCAGAGAACACCGGGCAACCGCAGGCAATCATGGGGAAAACCCGCAGCCTTGGCATCTCCTGCATCGCGTTAACCTCTAATTAGCCTCAAATCCATAGCGTCAGTCAGTATCCCGCAAGGAGTATGAGTAATGGACGATTCGGAACTGTTTGCAGCCGCCCACCGTCTCCCGACGAAACGGCGCCCTCTTCTTGGTCTGACCATTCTGGTGGTCGAGGACAGTCGCTTTGCCTGCGAAGCGCTGCGCCTGCTCTGTTTGCGCAGCGGCGCCCGTATCCGGCGCGCCGATTGCCTGAAATCCGCCCGCCGACACCTGAAGGAATACCGCCCTTCCGTCGTGATTGCCGATGTGGGGCTACCGGATGGCTCCGGCACGGAACTGATCGCCGAGATCAATCAGGGATCACCGCGGGTTTCCGTCATCCTTGGCATTTCCGGCGACGAAAGCCTTGAAGAAGAGACGCTCAAGGCTGGCGCCGACGGCTTCCTCGCCAAGCCGATCACCTCGCTGGCGGCATTCCAGCATGCGATCCTGTCGCGCCTGCCCGCCGACCGGCAGCCCGCCAGCCTGCAGGACCTGTCGGATGAAACCATCGAGCCGGATTTCCTCGCCTTTCAGGACGATATGGCCCATGCGGCAGATGTTCTGAACGAAGACCATGAAGGCAACACGCTGGACTATCTGACGCAGTTCATTGGCGGTGTCGCACGCAGTGCAGGCGACAAGCCGCTCGCCAATGCCGCGGCAAGCCTTGCCCAGGCCCGCATGGCTGGCCGCCCCATTGGCCCGGATACAGCAATGCTGGCCGGAATGGTGCAGGAACGTCTCGAACGGAAAATCGCGATCTGACATGCTCGAAGTGATTCTGATCGGCTCGGCCACGCTGGCCATCGTGCTCTATCTGCAGGCGCGCCAAGCCGCCCGCGAAATCCGCCAGAACCGCGATCGCAACACGCGGGAACCGATGGTTATCTACCGCCACGAGCATTGACCTCTGCACGGCGAAACAGGCCCAGGACCTCGGGGCCGCTATCGCCGCCTGAAGCGGTTCTATCCTTTTGACCCGACCAGCGCGGCGCCCCCTCAGGGTCACCGCAGCAGGCCAAGATCATCCTCCATCCGCAGCCCCGGAAACACGGTTTGCTCCAATTCGGCCACCCCTACCCCGGTCAGGCCGCGCAGGATCCAGGCCGCGGGTGCACGCACGTCCGCCGTCGGCATCAGGTCACGCCGGTCATAGAGCGCGGCTTCCTCCAGCCCCGGCCAGCGCCCGTAGATCCGGCCGCCGCGGATCGCCCCGCCCGCCAGCAGCATCGCGCCACCGGTTCCGTGATCGGTGCCACCGGTGCCGTTCTCCCGCGCTGTGCGACCAAATTCCGTCATCGCGACCACCGCCGTCTTGTCCCAGACATCGGCGCCGACACCGGCCCTCAACTCCAGCACGGTGTCGGACAACCGGCCCAGCGCCGATTTCAACGCCCTGTCCTGCCGGTTGTGGGTATCCCACCCATTAATCGAAAAGGCCGCAATGCGAGTGTCGGCGCGCAATTGCTGCGCCGCATAGGCCGCAATCTTCAGATGAGCCTTGCCCCGAGCCGGTACCGGCATGGTCATTCCACCCGCCATGCCCATCTGCCCGCCCTGCATGTCAACTTGCGTGTCTTCGCCAGACAGCGGCAACCCCGGCGCCTCGCGTGACAAGTCTAGCGCCTCGGACAAGGCACCGTGAAACAGCGCATCATCCTCCATCAGCAGCCCGACCAGACGTTCGGCCTGCGGGCTCATCATCAGAGCGGCATCCGGAGACCAGTCCGCCACAGGCGCCGCACCATTCAGAAGCTTCATCTCCCCCTGCCCCAAGGCAAAAGCGGTGCGCGCCTCGATCCCGCTTTGCTGCTGCAACAAGCGGTTCAGCCAGCCATCGCGCGCCTGTTCCAGCCCCGGCGTACCCGCCTCCAGCAGGTCCTGACCGTCGAAATGGCTGCGCTTGTCCCGGTAAGGTGTCGAAACCGCGTGGACAAAGGCCAACTCCTCGGACCGCCACAGCGGCATCAGCGGCGACAGGGCCGGATGCAGGGCAAAGAACCCATCCAGATCCAAACCGCCGTGGTCCGGGCCGCCGCGCAGTTTCTGCCGCAGAGCGGGATAGGCAGGATCGCCATAGGGCTGCACCACGTCCAGCGCATCCATGCCGCCGCGCAGGATGATCACCACCAGCCGCCGGTTCCAGGGGGCCGAGGCAAAGCTGACCGGCGTCAGCAGCGGGCTGGCGGCCAGCGAACAGCCAAGCGCTGCGCCGCGTGCAAGGAAGCTTCTCCGGGAATGTCTCATGATCAATCCTCCTGCTAACGGCGCTGAAAGGCCGGGGCGCTCAGCACCAGAGCGACCCCTTCGGCCCGGGTTTCGGCTGCCGAGGCGGCAAACAGCACCTTGCCATCGGCAAAACTGCCTAGGGCTATTCCGGCAAATCCGCGTGGATCGGGAAGATCGGCCACTAGCCGCTGCGGCGCCGCAAAAGCCCAGCGCAGGCGGGCCGACAGGCCCTGCGGCGTGATCCAGGCGGCATCATCCTCGCTCCATCCATCCGGCCCGGCAGGATCTTCCCATTTCTGTCCCATCAGCGTCAGCGGCGCCGCAAAAATCCGATTGAGCTGCCCGCGCTTGAACCCCGTCACCCGGTCTGCGTCCACCGGCAGCGCCCGGCAGGCCGACGCCACGAAATCAAAGGGCGGCTTTACATTGCGCAGCTCCGGCGCCCAGGCGGCGGGATGCTCCAGCAAGGCGGCGTAGACATCCGGCAGGTAACCACCAGACTGACGGAACCGCTCTGCCACATGCTCAACCAGATCCGCGTCCGGCTGGTCCGAGGTGAAATGCACCGCCAGTTTGCGGGCAATGTGCCGGGCCGTGGCCGGATGACGCGCGAGATCGCGCAGCGCCTGCAAAACCGGCTCCAACCGCCCTTTCTCTGCGCCATAGGAGCGGCCAAGGACCTGCTCGCTGCCGGGCTCTGCCAGGCCGGGGCGGAAGTTAAACCCTTCTTTGCGATTGAAACTGAGCCCGGTAAAGAGCTCCGCCAATTGCCGCACATCCGTCTGACTATAGGGGCCATCCACCCCCAGCGTGTGCAATTCCAGCACCTCGCGGGCGAGGTTTTCATTGAGACCGGCACTGCGTTTGCGCCGCTGCGCGACAGGACTGTTCGGCCCGACCGAACTGTTCTGATCCAGATAATGCAGCATCAGCGGGCTGGTCACCACCGCGATCAGCAGATCTTCGAACCGGCCCGCAACATGGGGGCGGATCGCGGTCTCGGCATAGGGGGTTGCCAGATGCCGAAAGGCATTACGCCGCCCCTTGGCGGTGAAATGATCGGCCCAGAACAGGGTCAGCCGTTCCCGCAGGCCATCCGATGTATCGGCATAGCGCAGCAGACGCTGGGCAAAATTTTGCAAACGATCCGTTCGTTTCTGCTGCCGAAAGGTGCGGTAGCGCGCGTCCGCCGCCTCATACTCCGGCTGACCGCGCAGCTTGCGCCGTTCTCTTGCGAGCGCCTGAAACGTCACTGAATCGGCAAAGGCCGCATCAAAATCCTGCACCGGATAGGCGCGCGCCATCTCATCGGCGCCGGTCAGGCGCTGCAACATCGCCTCGGGCGATTGCGGCGGTGCCAGCCGGGGTGACAACCCGCAGCCAAACCGGATCTCGGCCAGTTCAGGATCAAACCGCATCTGTCATTGCTCCGGCCCCATTTTCATTTCGGGATCAACAGGTCTCGATCTCCATAGTAGGCCAGAACCTCCGTGGCACCCACACCCATCACTTACTGATACGCGAGGATTTGCCGGTTCCGTCGCAGCAGGAACAAAAAAGCCCGGAGACCATGCTCCGGGCTTTTTGAATTGTCTTGGCAAGGCTCTTAGGCCTTACTGATCCTGCGGAATGACGCGCAGTCCCAGTTCCATCAGCTGCTCCGACATCGGCTCGGACGGGGCCGACATCATCAGATCTTCAGCGCGCTGGTTCATCGGGAACATGATGACCTCGCGAATGTTGGCCTCATCCGCCAGCAGCATCACCATGCGGTCGATACCGGCAGCGCAGCCACCGTGCGGCGGGGCACCATATTGGAAGGCGTTGACCATGCCGCCAAAGCGCTTCTCGACCTCTTCCTTGCCATAGCCGGCAATTTCGAAAGCCTTGAACATGATTTCCGGCTTATGGTTCCGGATCGCGCCCGAGACCAGCTCGTAACCGTTGCAGGCGAGGTCATACTGATAGCCGAGCACCTTGAGCGGGTCGCCCTCCAGTGCTTCCATCCCGCCTTGCGGCATGGAGAAGGGGTTGTGCTCGAAGTCGATCTTGCCAGTTTCCTCGTCTGCCTCGTAGATCGGAAAGTCAACGATCCAGGCAAAGGCGAAACGGTCCTTGTCGATGAGACCCAGTTCTTCGCCGATGACGGTGCGGGCGCGGCCTGCAACGCTTTCAAAGGACTTGGGCTTGCCGCCCAGGAAGAAGGCCGCATCGCCCACGTCGAGACCCAGCTGCTGGCGGATCGCCTCGGTGCGCTCGGGACCGATGTTCTTGGCCAGCGGACCGGCGGCCTCATTGCCCAGAACGATCTCGCCCGCCTTGATCTTGGCGTTGACTTCCTTGACGGAAATGCCCTGCTCCTGCGCGATGGAATCCGCCGACTGCTTGCGCCAGAAGATATAGCCCATGCCCGGCAGACCTTCCTGCTGGGCGAATTTGTTCATGCGGTCGCAGAACTTGCGGCTGCCGCCCGTGGGGGCCGGGATGGCGCGCACTTCGGTGCCTTCCTGCTCCAGCAGTTTGGCGAAGATGGCAAAGCCGGAGCCGCGGAAATGTTCCGAGCAATCCTGCATCTTGATCGGGTTGCGCAGGTCCGGCTTGTCGGTACCATACCACTTGGCGGCATCTTTGTAGGAGATCTGCGGCCATTCGCTGTCGACCTTGCGACCACCGCCGAATTCCTCGAACACGCCCTGCATCACCGGCTGGATGGTGTCAAAGACATCCTGCTGGGTGACAAAGGACATTTCCATATCGAGCTGGTAGAAATCGGTGGGCGAGCGGTCAGCCCGCGGATCCTCGTCCCGGAAACAGGGCGCGATCTGGAAGTATTTGTCAAAGCCCGAGACCATCATCAGCTGCTTGAACTGCTGCGGCGCCTGCGGCAGGGCGTAGAACTTGCCGGGGTGCAGACGGGAGGGCACAAGGAAGTCGCGCGCACCTTCGGGCGACGACGCGGTGATGATCGGGGTCTGGTATTCGTTGAACCCCTTGTCCCACATGCGCTTGCGGATCGACTGGATCATGTTCGAGCGCAGAACCATGTTGTTCTGCATCTTCTCGCGGCGCAGGTCGAGGTAGCGATAGCGCAGGCGAGTTTCCTCGGGGTATTCCTGCTCGCCAAAGACCATAAGCGGCAGTTCCTCGGCTTTGCCGAGAACCTCGATATCGCGGATGAAGACTTCGATCTCGCCGGTCGGGATCTTCGGGTTCACCAGGCTTTCGTCGCGCGCCAGCACATTGCCATCGATGCGGATACACCATTCCGAACGCACTTTTTCGATCTCCGCAAAGACCGGGCTATCGGGGTCAGCCATGACCTGGGTGATGCCATAGTGGTCGCGCAGGTCGATGAACAGCAGGCCGCCGTGGTCGCGGACCCGGTGGACCCAGCCAGACAGGCGCACGGTATCGCCCACGTTGGATTTGTTCAGTTCGGCGCAGGTATGGCTGCGGTATGCGTGCATTGGCTGACCTTTCGTGTCGCGGGTCGTCTCTCGGGGCATCTGTCCGGGCGGACCATCAATCGGGATATGCGCCAAAGCGGCGCGGAATTCGTCCGGGCTGGTACACTAGGTTGCGGCTCTCTTGTCAAGCAAACAGGGCGCATTCGCCCCGTCAGATGCCCGTTTTTGCCCTCTCGCCACGTCGGCGCAAAGGCTCCCGCCCCTTCTGCACCCCATCGCTGCGCGATCCGGCCAGACGTGTTGGGCGTGGCGCCCCGCCTTCGGCGCGGCGCGGGCCGCACTTTGGCGCCACCCCAGCGCGCCGCTCGGCGCGCTGCCGGGCCCAAGGGCAAAGGGCCGCTGGCACTCGCCAGGGGCTCTGGTCCGCGGGAGCGCCCCCGCCCTTTTCAGATCAGTTTCAGACCAGCTTGGCCGGGATCAACCCGCGCAGGGAATTGCCCATATGAATGGATTGCGCCCCCTTCAGGTCCTCAAGGCTCAGCACCGCTTCGGTGCATTGGCCGCGCTCCAACATTTCCTGCCGCAGGATGCCGGGCAGAAGGCCGCAGCCGAGCGGCGGCGTCACCACCTGCCCACCTGCGAGCGTCACAAAAATATTGGTAATGGTGCCTTCGCAAACCTCAGCGCGCTGATTGAGGAAAACCAGCTCGTCGATGCCTGCCGACAGAGCTGCCCGGGCGCTGTCATAAAACGCGCGGCGGGTGGTCTTGTGCCGTAGCCACGGGTCGTCGGCATCAAGCCGGATGTCTGCGATGCCCAGCCGCCACTCTGCTGGGGGTTCCCCCAGTGGCGCAGTGGTCATGTCAAATCGCCCCTCCACGTCGAGCGTCAGCCGACAGCGCAGCGGTATATCACTGACGATTTCTGCCAACATCGCCTCGGAATGCCCGGGTTCGAAGGGAATGCCAAACGCCGCCGCGCTGCGCCTCATCCGGGCCAGATGGCGCGGCTGGTGCCGCCCACCCTCGCCCGGATGCCAGCCCAGCGTTTCGATCAGGCGGAAAGCGGGATCACCCTTGATGGTGTCACTGATGGTGTCGCAGGTTGCGTCATCTGGGCGAACCGTGCTTTCCATAGCGCTTCCTCATATTCTGATGTGGCGGTGCTGTCCCAGACCACGCCGCCGCCCACGTTCAGTGTTGCGCGGCCGTCCTCCAGCATCACCGTACGGATTGCAACATTGAACGACGAGGCGCCATCCGGGGCGGCCCAGCCGATGGTGCCGCAGTAGATGTCACGCGGCCAGGGTTCCAGATCCGCTAGGATCTCCATCGCGCGGATCTTGGGGGCGCCGGTGATCGACCCGCAGGGGAACAACGCCGCAAAGATCTCGGCCAGCCCGGCATCCGGCCGCAATCGCGCCCGTACCAGCGACACCATCTGATGCACGGTGGCGTAGCTCTCGACCGCGAACAGTTCCGGCACATGCACCGATCCGGTCTCCGCCACGCGGCTGATGTCATTGCGCAGAAGATCAACGATCATCAGGTTCTCGGCCCGGTTCTTTTCGTCCTGACGCAGGAAGTCACGGCAGCGCGCGTCCTCCACCGGATCGTTGCTGCGCGGCTGGGTGCCTTTCATCGGGCGCGTTTCGATGAGGCCCGAGGCGTCGGTGCGGAAGAACAGCTCGGGAGAGCGCGACAGAAGGTCCGGCAGCCCGTCCTGTTCGACCAGCACACCGTGGCCGACCGCCTGCCTTGCCTGCAGCGCGGCATAAAGCGCCTCTGCGCTGCCATGGGCTTCGGCATCGATGGGAAAGGTCAGGTTGGCCTGATAGATGTCGCCCTTGCCGATGTTGCGGTTCACCTCGGCGAAGGCCTCGGCGTAGCGAACATAGCTCCAGCGTGGCGTGATATCCCCAAGCCCAGCTCCACCCGGCAGCACGCCGGGCAGCGCCCGTCCGCCCCCCCGGGCGGGCGCTTCGCTTTCCGCCCGCGGACGAGCGCTGCCCTCAATGTCCTGTTGCCGCGGCTCCTCATAGACCCCGAAACAGATCAACGGCAGCCGCCGCCCGTCCGGCATCCGGTTCGCCAGCTTTGGCTCCAGCGCATAGCCCAGCTCATACGTGGCATAGCCCGCCAGCCAATGCCCGGCCCGCCGCGCCGCGTCGAGCGCCGCCAGCGCCGCGGGCACCTGGTCTGCCTCGTCCGCACGGATCACACGCAGCGGCTGATCGAAACACGTCCCGGCCCCCGTGGGCCCCTGATCAAAGCGAATCCGCACCGGATCTGTCTCCTAAAGCTCTCGCCTCCTCATATATGCGTTCGCAATGCGCACAAAGGGGGTGGATGCGGCATTTTCCGATCCGTTTCCGATCCCCCTTGAACCTTTCGGCGCGGTCCCTATAACGCAGGACAATTTGGGCGCATGGGGGCGCCCGGTGACTCGACCCATATTCCGCACCCACAATCAAAGGAAGCTAGGCCATGCCAAAAAGAACCGACATCCAGTCGATCATGATCATTGGTGCGGGACCGATCATCATCGGCCAGGCCTGCGAATTCGATTATTCCGGCGCACAGGCCTGCAAGGCGCTGCGTGAAGAGGGCTACCGGGTCATCCTGGTGAACTCCAACCCGGCCACCATCATGACCGATCCGGGCCTCGCCGATGCGACCTATATCGAGCCGATCACGCCCGAAGTGGTGGCTAAGATCATCGAAAAAGAACGCCCCGATGCGCTGCTTCCGACCATGGGCGGGCAGACGGGTCTCAACACCTCGCTGGCGCTCGAAGAGATGGGTGTGCTTGAGAAATACGGCGTCGAAATGATCGGCGCCAAGCGCGAAGCCATTGAAATGGCAGAAGACCGCAAGCTGTTCCGCGAAGCGATGGATCGCCTTGGTCTGGAAAACCCGCGCGCCACGATCATCACCGCCCCCACCCGCGACAACGGCTCGGCCGATCTGGAAGCAGGCGTACAGCTGGCGCTTGAGGCGCTCGATGAGGTCGGCCTGCCCGCCATCATCCGCCCCGCCTTTACCCTGGGCGGCACCGGCGGCGGCGTCGCCTATAACCGCGAAGATTACATCCACTACTGCCGCTCGGGCATGGATGCTTCGCCGGTCAATCAGATCCTCGTCGATGAAAGCCTTCTGGGCTGGAAAGAGTACGAGATGGAGGTCGTCCGCGACAAGGCAGACAACGCGATCATCGTCTGCTCGATCGAGAACATCGACCCCATGGGCGTGCACACCGGTGATTCGATCACAGTGGCCCCGGCGCTGACCCTGACCGACAAGGAATACCAGATGATGCGCACCGCCTCGATCGAGGTGCTGCGCGAGATCGGCGTCGAAACCGGCGGCTCCAACGTGCAATGGGCCGTGAACCCCGACGATGGCCGCATGGTGGTGATCGAAATGAACCCGCGGGTGTCGCGCTCCTCAGCGCTGGCTTCCAAGGCGACCGGCTTCCCGATTGCAAAGATCGCCGCGAAACTGGCGGTGGGCTACACGCTGGACGAGTTGGACAACGACATCACCAAGGTGACACCGGCCTCCTTTGAGCCCTCCATCGACTATGTCGTCACCAAGATCCCGAAATTCGCCTTCGAGAAGTTCCCCGGCTCCGAGCCCTACCTCACCACCGCGATGAAATCCGTGGGTGAAACCATGGCCATCGGCCGCACCATCCACGAAAGCATGCAAAAGGCGCTGGCGTCGATGGAATCGGGTCTCACCGGTTTTGACGAGGTTGCCATCCCCGGCATGACCGTCGGCCAGTGGGACGAAGCCACCGGCGACGACAAGGCCGCCGTGATCAAGGCAATCAGCCAGCAGACCCCGGACCGGCTGCGCACCATCGCCCAGGCGATGCGCCATGGGCTGAGCGATGACGAGATCCAGAACGTCACCAAGTTCGACCCCTGGTTCCTGTCCCGCATCCGCGAGATCGTTGACGCCGAGCGCGAGGTGCGTAAAAACGGCCTGCCGATGCGCGAGGACCAGTTGCGGGCGCTGAAGATGCTCGGCTTTGCCGATGCCCGCCTTGGCGCGCTGACCGGCCGGGACGAGGACAATGTGCGCCGCGCCCGTCATAATCTGGGCGTCACCGCAGTCTTCAAGCGGATCGACACCTGCGCCGCCGAATTCGAGGCGCAAACCCCCTATATGTACTCCACCTACGAAGCGCCGATGATGGGCGAGATCGAATGCGAATCCCGCCCGTCGGATCGCAAGAAGGTGGTCATCCTTGGCGGCGGTCCGAACCGGATCGGTCAGGGGATCGAGTTCGACTACTGCTGCTGTCACGCCTGTTTTGCGCTGACCGATGTTGGTTATGAAACCATCATGATCAACTGCAACCCGGAAACCGTGTCCACCGACTATGACACCTCGGACCGGCTGTATTTCGAACCGCTCACCTTCGAGCACGTGATGGAAATCCTGCGCGCCGAGCAAGAGAACGGCACCCTGCATGGTGTCATTGTGCAGTTCGGTGGCCAGACCCCGCTGAAACTGGCCAATGCACTGCAGGACGAAGGCATTCCGATCCTCGGCACCACGCCCGACGCCATCGACCTGGCCGAAGACCGCGAACGGTTCCAGGACCTGGTCAACAAGCTGGGCCTGAAACAGCCGCATAACGGCATTGCCTCCACCGACGCACAGGCGCTTGAGATCGCAGAGGAAATCGGCTTCCCGCTGGTGATCCGTCCGTCTTACGTGCTGGGCGGGCGCGCGATGGAGATCGTGCGCGACATGGATCAGCTGAAACGCTACATCGCCGAGGCGGTGGTGGTATCCGGCGACAGCCCGGTGCTGCTCGACAGCTATCTGGCCGGTGCGGTGGAACTTGACGTGGATGCGATCTGCGACGGCACCGACGTGCATGTAGCCGGCATCATGCAGCACATCGAAGAGGCCGGCGTTCACTCCGGCGACAGTGCCTGCTCGCTGCCGCCCTACTCCCTGTCCAAGGACATCATCGAAGAGATCAAGACCCAGACCTACGCACTGGCGAAGGCTCTGAACGTGGTCGGCCTGATGAACATCCAGTTTGCCATCAAGGACGGTGAGATCTTCCTGATCGAAGTGAACCCGCGTGCCAGCCGCACGGTACCCTTCGTCGCCAAGGCCACCGACAGCGCCATCGCCTCGATCGCGGCGCGCGTCATGGCGGGCGAGAAGCTCTCGGCCTTCCCGCAGCGGGCGCCTTATGAACCCGATGCAGGCTATGATGTCGATGTGCCGATGGCCGACCCGATGACTCTGGCCGATCCCGACATGCCCTGGTTCTCGGTCAAAGAGGCCGTTCTGCCCTTTGCCCGTTTCCCGGGTGTCGACACGCTGCTTGGGCCGGAAATGCGCTCCACCGGCGAAGTTATGGGCTGGGACCGCTCCTTTGCCGGCGCCTTCCTCAAGGCGCAGATGGGTGCCGGGATGGTGCTGCCGTCGGAAGGCCGTGCCTTCATCTCGATCAAGGATGCTGACAAAGGCGCCACAATGCTGGAGGCCGCGCGCACCCTGATCGAACAAGGCTTCACCCTGGTCGCCACCGGCGGCACCAAGGCATGGCTGGACGGGCACGGTGTGGCCTGCGAGGCGGTGAACAAGGTCTACGAGGGACGCCCGCACGTGGTGGACCTGCTGAAAGACGGCCATGTGCAGCTGTTGATGAACACGACCGAAGGCGCTCAGGCGGTCGAGGACAGCAAGGAAATGCGCTCGGTCGCGCTGTATGACAAGATTCCCTACTTCACCACCGCCGCCGGTGCCCATGCCGCCGCGCTGGCGATCAAGGCGCAGGCCGAAGGGGACGTTCAGGTCAAAAGCCTGCAGGGATAATCCCACGATCAGATAGAGAATTGTCAAAGCCCCGGGTTTTCCCGGGGCTTTTTCGTTCCATCCCGGACATCGGTGCCACAAGTGCTCTCCCGCCTGTTTGTGCAGGGCTGATTTGCCGGGCGATCCTGTCACCCCGCTAAGCACGGCCCGAAAATCCCGCGCAATCAGGGCGGCCGTGTTGATTCAGATCATAGCCTTTGCTGCATCGCAGCGTACCCTGTGCCAGCAATGACCGGAGCGATCCGGCGCGTTCTTTGGTGCCAGCGGCTGAGGTGTCTGCGATGAACACAGAAGACAAGGCGGTCGATGGCCAGGGAACAGACGTCCCGAACCGCCCCGCTCCCCTGCCCGAGGCCATGCCTGCAGAGGTTTCACAGCAATCGGAGCACGATCCCGCCGCCGAGATTGGCGACTTGCTCGACAAGGAAGCGCGCTCCAAACTGGCAAAGCTGACTGGGGGCCTTTCTCCGGCAGCAATCATGCGGGTTGTCGGCGATTGGTCGATCCATCTTGCCGTGTCCCCGGGCAAGCAGATGAACCTGTGGAACAAGGCCGTATCAGGGGCAGCGGACTATGGTCGCTATTTGTTTGAAACCTCTCTTGGTTCTGACGCGGTCAAACCCTGCGTCCCGCCTGCACGCCGCGACCGGCGCTTCAGCCATGACGCCTGGCAGAAGCAACCCTTCAACGCATTTCAGCAGGCGTTCCTTTTGCAGCAGGAGTGGTGGCAGGAGGCGACCACCGGCGTTCGTGGCGTCAGTTGCGAGGATGAACGCGCCGTGTCCTTCATCGCGCGCCAGATGCTTGACGCAGTCTCGCCTGCCAATTTTCCGCTGACCAATCCCGAAGTGCTGCAAAAGACCAAAGACGAAAACGGCATGAACCTGTTGCGCGGCATGGAAAATCTGCGCGACGACATGCAGGAACTGCTGCTCGGCAAACCTCTCCGCCCGGAAACGGACTTCCATGTGGGGGAAAACGTGGCGGTGACCCCGGGCAAGGTGGTTTACCGCAACCATCTGATCGAGCTGATCCAATACGACCCCACCACCGACAAGGTGAAGCCCGAACCCCTGCTGATCGTTCCGGCCTGGATCATGAAATACTACATCCTTGATCTGTCGCCCGAGAACTCGATGGTGAAATACCTGACCGAGCAGGGCTACACGGTGTTCATGATCTCCTGGCGCAATCCAGGATCCGAAGATGCTGATCTCGGACTGGACGATTACCGCAAGAAGGGACCGATGGCGGCGCTGGATGCGATTCAGGACATCACCGGCGCCAAGAAAATCCACGCGGCGGGCTATTGTCTGGGCGGCACCCTGCTCAGCCTCACCGCTGCGGCCATGGCGCGCGATGACGACGACCGGCTGGCCAGCATGACGCTCTTTGCGACCCAGGTGGATTTCACCGAAGCAGGTGAGCTGATGCTGTTCATCAACGAAAGCCAGGTCGCCTTTTTGGAGGACATGATGTGGCAGCAGGGATACCTGGATGCGGGCCAGATGTCCGGCGCCTTTCAACTGCTGCGCTCGAACGATCTGGTCTGGTCGCGGCTTCAGAAGGATTACTTGATGGGGGAGCGGCCCAAGCTCAATGACATGATGGCCTGGAACGCCGATGCGACACGGATGCCTTACCTGATGCATTCGGAATATTTGCGCAAGCTGTTTCTGAACAACGAACTGGCCACCGGAAAATACGAGGTCGGCGGCCATCCGGTGTCGCTTGATGATCTGCGGTTGCCGATCTTTGCCGTCGGCACCGAAACCGATCATGTGGCGCCGTGGAAATCGGCCTTCAAGATCGACGCGCTGACCAGTTCCCCGGTCACATTCGTACTGACCAAAGGCGGGCATAATGCCGGTGTGGTTTCCGAACCCGGTCACCCCCGGCGCCACTATCACGTTCACACCAGCTGCGACCGGGACCGCTATCTGCCCCCCGACGAGTGGCGCGAGGTTGCCGAGCGCAAGGAAGGTTCCTGGTGGCCGGAATGGGTGGCCTGGCTTGAAACCCGGTCGGGAGACCCCACTGCGCCCCCCGCGATGGGAGAGGCGCTTTGCCCGGCGCCAGGCACCTACGTACTCATGGAGTGACGCCACCGCCCCCGACCGGGTTAGCGGGGGGATATTGCGGCACGGCGCGCTTTGCCCGATTGTAGCGGATAATTGATATCACGAGGCACTGATGCAGTATTTCGAGAGCAAGACCTTTGATCAGATCACCCCCGGCGACAGCGCCGAGCTGACCCGCGCTCTGCGTGATGACGATATCGGCCCCTATGTCGACATGCCTGAAGGCAGTAACGCGGCTGCGCCGGACGATGGGATTGCGGCGGGCGCCTGGGGCAGTGCGCTGATTTCCGAATTGCTGTCCACCGAACTGCCCGGTCCCGGCACGGTCTGCCTGACTCAATCGCTGCGCTTCCTTGCCCCGGCCCGCCTTGGCGAGATGATCACCACGCGCATCACGGTGCGCGAAACCGATCCCGAAACCCGGCACGTGATGCTTGATTGCCTCTGCACCGATAGCGCCGATGCCGCCCTTGTCGAAGGCACGGCAGAGGTGATCGCACCGGACAAGCCCCTGCGCGTGCCACGCTCCGGTCGCCCCTCGGGCCAGCTGAGCAAGCCCGGCGCAGGGTTTGATGCGCTGATTGCCGCCACGCAGCCCCTTGATCCGATCGTGACCGCTGTGGTGCACCCCTGCGATGTCGCCTCGCTGGAGGGCGCGTTAGAGGCACGGGACAAGGCGCTGATCACGCCGGTTCTGATCGGTCCGGCCCCGCGCATAAAGGCGGCCGCCTCCGAGGCTGGTCTGGATCTGGCGGGGATCGAGATCGTGGATGCCCCGCACAGCCACGCCGCAGCTGACATGGCGGTCTCACTGGTGCGCACGGGCAAGGCCGAGGCCCTGATGAAAGGCGCCCTTCACACCGATGAGGTCATGTCGGCAGTGGTCAACAAGGCCACCGGCCTGCGCACCGAACGCAGGATGAGCCATGTTTTTGTTCTGGATGTGCCAAGCTACCCCAAGCCGCTGATGATTACCGATGCGGCCATCAATATCTTTCCCGACCTGCTGACCAAGGCGGATATCCTACAGAACGCCATCGATCTGGCGCAGGCGCTTGGCGTTGCCGCGCCGAAGGTTGCCATCCTGTCGGCGGTTGAAACCATCACCCCCAAGATTCCCTCGACGGTCGAGGCAGCGGGCCTGTGCAAGATGGCAGAGCGCGGTCAGATCACCGGCGGGATCCTTGACGGGCCGCTGGCCTTTGATAACGCGATTTCCCGCGCGGCCGCGCAGGCCAAAGGGATCGCCTCGGACGTCGCCGGGGACGCGGACATCCTGCTCGCCCCCGATCTGGAAGCCGGGAACATGATCTCAAAACAATTGCAGTACCTCGCCGGCGCCGAAGCCGCGGGTCTGGTTCTGGGCGCGCGGGTGCCTATCATGCTGACCAGCCGGGCGGATGGCGCACTGGCACGGGTTGCCTCAGCAGCGCTGGCGCAGCTGTTTGTGCGCCATCAACAGGCAAGGATCGCACCATGAGCGAAGCAATCCTCACCCTCAACGTCGGTTCCTCCTCGGTCAAATACGCGCTCTACGCTGCCGCAGGCCACGGCCCTGCCTTCACCAAGGGCCATATCGACCGGATCGGCCTTGGCCCGGTTCATCATGTCGATGACATCTCAGAGCCGCTCCCCCTGCCTGCCGACGCCGATCACGAGCAGGTGCTGGATTGGCTGGTCCGCCACCTGCAGGAGCAAAGCGCGGGGTTGAAGGTCATCGCCGCCGGGCACCGGGTGGTCCATGGCGGTCAGCGTTTTGCGGATGCCACAAGGGTCACCGCCGACGTGCGGGGTGAGTTGGAGCGGCTGGCACCATTGGTTCCGGCGCATCAGCCGCATAACCTTGCCGGGATCGACGCCTTGCAACGGGCTTGGCCCGGCATCCCGCAGATCGCGTGTTTCGACACCGCCTTTCACCGCACCACGCCGCGGATCGGGCAGATCTTTGCCCTGCCCCGCGCGCTCACAGATGCGGGGGTGCTGCGCTATGGGTTTCACGGACTTTCCTACGAATTCATCGCTTCGCAGCTGCCCACCCACCTTGGGAAGCGTGCCGATGGCCGGGTTCTGGTGCTGCATCTGGGTCATGGCGCCAGCATCTGCGCCATGAAGAACCGCAAAAGCATCGCCACCACCATGGGGTTCACAGCGCTGGACGGGCTGGTGATGGGCAAACGCTGCGGCGAGCTGGACCCCGGTGTGCCGCTCTACCTGATGCGCGAAAAGGGCATGAGCCTAGAGGAGGTCGAGGCTCTGCTTGGTGGGCAATCGGGGCTGCTCGGTGTCTCGGGCCTCAGCGATGACATGCGCGATTTGCTGGAGAGCGATAGCCCCGCCGCAAAGGAGGCGGTGGATCTTTTTGTCTATCGCGCCTGCAAACAGATCGGCGCGCTGGCGGCCGCGGCGCAGGGTATCGATGCCTTGGTCTTTACCGGTGGCATGGGCGAAAACGCAGCCGAGATCCGTGCCCGGATCGTTGAGGGCTGCGGCTGGCTGGGGGCCACTCTTGATACAGAGGCCAACGCCCGCAACGACACCCGCATTCACGGTGTGGACAGCAGGGTCGGCGCCTATGTCATCGCCACCAATGAAGAGCGCGTTATCGCGGACCACGTCCGCACATTTCTGTCGGACGCACAGGCTGGCGCCGACGCCTGTGGACATGCAGCACAGCCGGGGATGAAAGATGTTTTCTAGCAGATGGATCATAGCCGGTATCGCGGTCCTGGCGGCCGGCGCCGGGCTTTTTTACTACACCGCCAACGGCAATGGTGAGCTGCCCTATGGCATTACCTCGGGCAACGGTCGCATCGAGGCGGTTCAGGTCGATATTTCCAGCCGGATCGCCGGGCGGGTCGCCACGGTCGAGGTGAAAGAGGGTGATCTGGTCGAGACCGGCCAACTGGTCGCCACCATTGAAACCCGCGAGTTGGAGGCGCAACTGTCGCGGGCAAAGGCGGAATACGCATCGGTGGAAAGCCAGGTCGCAGCCGCCGAGGCCGCCATTGCGCAAGCCGAGGCGCGGTTGCTGCTGGCCGATCAGGAGTTGGAGCGCACCCGGGAACTGGTGTCGCGCGGGGTGGCAACCGCCGAAACCCTCGACGTACGTCTCAGCGATCACAAGGTCGCCGAGGCCAACCTCACCGTTGCCAAGGCATCGCTTCTGTCGCAGCAGCGCGCGGTGGATGCGGCGCGTTTCGCCATTGAGGAAGTGCAGACCTATCTCGACGATGCCCGCCTGACGGCACCGACCCTTGGACGGGTACTCTACCGGCTGACCGAGCCCGGAGAGGTCATCGGCGCAGGCGGACGCGTCCTGACCATGGTCGATCTCACCGAGGTCTATCTGGAGTTTTTCCTGCCCGCCACCGAGGCGCATCTTCTGTCCATCGGCAGCGAGGCCCGCATCCGGCTTGATATCGCCGATGTGGTGATCCCGGCAAAGGTCAGCTTTGTCTCGCCTGTGTCGCAATTCACGCCGAAACAGGTCGAAACCGCTAGCGAACGGCAAGACCTGATGTTCCGGGTGCGGGTCCGGGTGCCACAACCGCTGGTCGAAGCGAACATTGACCTTGTGAAGACCGGGATCCGCGGCGTGGCCTATGTGCGTCTGGCCAGCGAGACCCTGCCGGATTGGCCGGAGTTTCTGAACAACATCCCCCCCGAACTGACCGCGCAAGAGTAAGGGCCCGGCCATGGAGGATCAAAGCCAGCCCGTCGTCCGCGCTGCCAATCTGATGCAGCGCTACAAGGACGTGGTCGCGCTTGCGGATGTCTCTCTCGACATTCCCGCAGGCAAGGTGGTTGGCCTGATCGGGCCGGACGGGGTGGGAAAATCAACGCTGCTGGACCTGATCGCCGGTGCGCGGGTCATGCAGACCGGCACGCTGCAGGTGCTGGGCGGCGACATGCGTAAGGCGGGCCACCGGCAGCGGATCGGTCCACGCCTTGCCTATATGCCGCAGGGGCTGGGCAAGAACCTGTATCAGGACCTGAGCGTTCAGGAGAACCTCGATTTCTTTGGCAAGCTGTTTGGACAAAGCCGCGCTGAACGCAACCGCCGGATCGCGCGGCTGACCCGGGCAACCGGGCTTTTTCCCTTTCTGGATCGCCCCGCCGGAAAACTCTCGGGGGGGATGAAACAGAAACTGGGCCTGTGCTGCGCGCTGCTGCATGATCCAGACCTGCTGATCCTGGATGAGCCCACCACCGGGGTCGACCCCCTGTCGCGGCGCCAATTCTGGGACCTGATTGCCAAGATCCGGCAGGAACATCCCGGTATGAGCCTTCTGGTTTCGACGGCCTATATGGAGGAGGCCGAAGAATTCGACTGGCTGGTGGCGATGGATGCAGGCCTGGTTCTGGCCACCGGCACGGCAGAAGAACTGCGCGCCAGAACCGGCACCGACAGCCTAGAGGCCGCCTTTGTGCGCCTGCGGCCCGGTGGGGAGGGCCGCGAGTTGCCGGAGCTGGTCATCCCGCCGCTGCAAACCGATGGCGAGCGCCCCGCCATCGTGGCGCGTGGACTGACCCGGAGGTTCGGCGATTTCACCGCCGTGAGCAGCGTAAGTTTCGAAATCCGCCCTGGCGAAATCTTCGGCTTCCTCGGCTCCAACGGCTGCGGCAAGACCACCACTATGAAGATGCTGACCGGCCTGTTGCCGATGTCCGAAGGTGAGGCCTATCTTTTTGGTAAGCCGGTGAACGCCAAGGATCTTGCGACCCGTAAACGCGTCGGTTTCATGAGCCAGGCTTTCTCGCTCTATGGCGAACTTACGGTGGCGCAGAACCTCGCCCTGCACGCGCGGCTGTTCCAGATCCCCAGCCAGCAGGCCACGGCGCGCATCGCGGCGCTGGCCGACCGGTTCGAGCTATCGCATGTGATGGATACACGCTCTGGCGGGCTGCCGCTTGGTATCCGGCAACGTCTGTCGCTGGCGGTAGCGGTGCTGCACGAGCCGGAAATCCTGATCCTGGACGAGCCGACCTCGGGCGTCGATCCCGAGGCGCGGGACAGGTTCTGGGAGTTCCTCATCGAGTTGTCCCGCCGCGACAAGGTGACGATCTTCATCTCGACCCATTTCATGAATGAGGCGCTGCGCTGTGATCGCATCTCGCTCATGCATGCGGGCGAAGTGCTGGTCCATGACACGCCGGACAATCTGGTTGAGGCCAAGGGCGCAACCTCGCTTGAGGACGCCTTTGTGGCCTATATAGAAGACGCAACCGGAGAAGGCGAGAGCGCCGACAGCGTGGCCCTGCAGGACGGTGCTGTGCCAGACGCCCATGATCCCCCGGCCAGGCTTGGCCGGTTCAGTCTGTCCAGATTGCTGGCCTACAGCCTGCGCGAAACGGTCGAGGTCATCCGCGACCCGATCCGTCTGGCCTTTGCCTTTCTCGGATCGGTGATCCTTTTGGTGGTGCTGTCCTACGGTGTCTCGATGGATGTGGAGGATCTGACCTTTGCCGCGCTGGATCAGGACCAGTCTCCGGCCAGCCGTAGCTACTTAAGCAGTTTCACCGGGTCACGGTATTTTCTGGAACAGCCGGATCTGTTGAACCGGGAGGATCTGATCCGCCAGATGGCGGCAGGCGAGGTCAGCGTCGCCGTCGAGATCCCACCGAATTTCGGCCGTGATCTGGCACGGGGCAACACGCCCGAAGTTTCGGCCTGGCTGGATGGGGCCAATACGATGCGGGCCGGAACCGTCGAGGGCTATATCACCGGTGGGCACGCCATTTATCTGCGCGATCTGATGCTGGAGGCCGGTGTCGATCCGCAGGAACAGTCCAGTTTCACCATCGAAAACCGCTACCGCTACAATCCGACCTTTGCCAGCATCCGCTCGATGGGGCCGTCGATACCGGCCATGCTGCTGATGCTGTTTCCCGTCATCCTGATGGCCGTCAGCGTGGCGCGGGAAAAGGAGATCGGAACCATCACCAATTTCTATGTCACCCCCACCAATCGCATCGAATTCCTGGTGGGCAAGCAATTGCCCTATGTCGCTATTGCCATGTGCAATTACCTGGTCCTGACGCTGATGGTCATCTTTGTACTGGATGTGCCGCTGAAAGGCTCCTTGTCCGCGATGACGCTCGGGGCCTTGTGCTATGGCTTTGCGGTCACCGCCTATGGCCTTGTCGTGTCCTCGCTGGTCAAAACGCAGGTCGCCGCGGTTTTTGCGGCGGCGCTACTCTCGCTGATGCCGACCATGCAGTATTCCGGCATGATCCAGCCGATTTCGACCCTATCGCCCGAGGCGCAGATGATCGGCTCGGCCTGGCCTGCCTCCTATTTCATGCATCTGAGTGTCGGCGCCTATACAAAGGGGCTGGGCTGGGCGGCGCTGAGCCATGACATTGTGAAACTGAGCCTGTTTTTTCCGGTCTTCCTGGCCATTGCAGTGCTGTTGCTGCGCAAGCAGGAGAAATAACATGAAGGCGCTTCACCATATCTTCTGGCTAGGCACCAAGGAGTTACGCACGGTGCTGATGGATCCGGTGATGGCGGGGCTGATCCTCTTCGTGTTCACCTTCATGGTCTATATGGATGCCACCAGCCTACCGGAGAACGTCAATAACGCCTCTATCGCCATTGCGGACGAGGACAATTCGCAGCTGTCGCGCCAGATCGCCAACGCCTTTTACCCGCCCTATTTCCAAACCCCGATCCCCATAGATGCGGATGAGATCGGTCCCGGACTGGATCAGGCGCGGTTCCTGTTCGCGCTGGTCATCCCCCCCGATTTCGAGGCACAGCTGCGCAAAGGCAGCCAACCCGAAATCCAGCTGCATATCGATGCAACCGCAGTGATGCAGGCGGGGCTGGGCGATGGATACATTCAGGCGATCATCCAGACCGAGGTCAGCCGCTATCTGGCGGGCCGCGATCCGTCCGCCGGTGCGCCGGTCGATCTGGTGCTGCGGCGGGCCTATAACCCCAATGGCAGCCAGGTCTGGTTCAACGCCTTGAATGGCATCCTGAACTACCTGACCATGGTCGCGATCATGCTGACCGGCGCCGCCCTGATCCGCGAACGCGAACACGGTACCATCGAACATCTTCTGGTTATGCCCCTCACCGCTTTTCAGATCGCCCTGGCCAAGATCTGGGCCAATGGGCTGATCATCATCAGCGTCTTTGCCCTATCGATGCTGGTGGTGTTCGAGGGCCTGCTGCAGGTGCCAATGGTCGGCACGCATGCACTGCTTTTTGCGGGCACAGCGGTTTACCTGTTTGCAGCGGCAGCCATCGGGATTTTCCTTGGCACCATCGCCCGGACCATGGCGCAATTCGCCCTGCTGATCATGATGACGATCATGCCGATGATGATGCTCTCCGGCGGCATGACCCCGATCGAAAGCCAGCCTGATATCGTGCAGCCCTTCACCTGGCTGCTGCCCTCGCGCCACTACATGGCCTTTGCCGAGGCCGTGGTGTTCCGCGGGGCGGATCTGTCGATTGTCTGGCCCGAACTGCTGACGATGGCTTGCCTGGGCGCGGTGTTCCTGTCCGGCAGCCTGATGGCCTTTCGCCGGGCACTGGGAACCAGCGTCTGAACCGGAGGGCGTCTGTCCAGCCCCCCTGCTCCTAAACCTTGCGCCCCAATAGCGGGGCAGCGCATGTCAGCGTCCAATCACCGACAGGAGGTCGGGATTGATCACCAGATTGCGCACGCCATGGGCGTGGTCTTCGTCAAAGGTGTTGTAGTCCAGCCATCTGGCGACCGACTGGATGCTGACCTTGGCTACCTTGGGGCGCACCGCCCAGGTGACCTGAAAGGGCGATCCCTTCTCGTTATAGCCAGGCCCGGTGGTTGAACCCGCATAGACGACCGGCCGCCCGGTATCGGTTGGCATGTTTACCGCCTGGGTCAAGCCGTTTTTCTTTTGTAAGCGCGTGACTTTGGTGAAATCGAGCGCGGTCTCATCGTTGACCAGCACAAAGACCTGCGCCTCCACCCGCAGCTGCGGGTTCTTGATGGCCTCGCTAAGGCAGGAGCCAAGCGTCGGGCCGGGATCGACCCGCGCGGTGGTGTGCACGAAATGCACCTCAATCGTGTCGCCGGGCACCAGACTGCCGTGTTCGGTGGCTCCGACCTCTTCATGGTACGGCGCAAGTTCCGTCACGCTCAGCTCACCGGAATATTTGTAGCCGCTGCCATAGCCGTGACCATCGCCGTTGCCAGCATAGGTGGTGAATTCCCCGCCCCGGTGTTCAGCGCTTTCGTGGAAATGAATATTGCAGAGGTTCATTTCATTATAGGGTGGTGCGGCTTCGAAACTGACCTTGTTGCTGCCGCCCATGCTGTCGATATCGCGCGGCGCCTGCGGGCCGAACCCGGCAAACAGCGTGTTTTCCGACAGGGCCTGACGTTGCTCTGCGATCACCGCATCGGGAACCACGTGCATCTCTTCACCGTGCCCGGTCGAGGTTGCATGAACGCCGCCTGCCCACAGGAAAAAGGATGAAACGGTAACCGCACGCAAATATGCTCGTGTCATGAAGAACTCCCTCGCCGATTGCTGGACCTTCGCACGCTTCTGTTCAGAATATCATTCTTAACAAAAGTATTGAACAACGGGTTAGCGGAGCATTTTAAAGACATCATGCCGCAGCACCGTCGGCTCTCTGCGGCACGGAGAAAGGTTTGACCTGTGCGGCGCTTTGGGGTCAGCTGCCGTAATCGAGCAGCAAAACCAAAGGAGCGCCAAAATGCGCGTGATGATCACTCTTCTGACCCTGATGACACTCAGTGCCTGCGATGTGCCCTTCGTGCCGCTGATCTGACGCTGCACAACCGGTGCGATCCGCGCAGATGCAAAAAGGCCCCAGAAATATCCGGGGCCTTTTGAGTTTGGTACCCGACCGTCAGGTCAGGCTGCAGAGGCTTCCCGTTTTTCATCGCGTGCAAAGAAGATCAGGTAGAACACCGGCGCCGCCACCAGCGTCAGCACGGTGGCAAAAGCCAGACCGCCCATAATCGTGATCGCCATCGACACGAAGAAAGCATCGCTCAGCAGGGGCGCCATGCCAAGGATCGTGGTGATCGCGGCCAGCATCACCGGACGCAAACGCGACACCGACGCCTCGACAATCGCCTCGCGCAGCGGCCGCCCTTCGGCGCGCACCAGATCGATTTCCTCGACCAGGACGATGCCGTTCTTGATCAGCATGCCCGACAGGCTGAGGAGCCCAAGAAGCGCGGTAAAGGTAAAGGGCAGACCAGTGCCCAGAAGCCCGATGACCACGCCGTTGACCGACATCGGCACCAGCAACCAGATGATCACCGGCTGACGGATCGCGTTGAACAGCAGGACCGAGATCAGCACCATGATCAGCAGGGACACCGGAAGCTGCGCGCCAAGGCTCTTGTTGGCGTCGGCCGAGCTCTCGTGCTCCCCTCCCCATTCCATCCGGTAGCCCGGCGGCAGGGCGATCTCCTCGATGCTGTTCTGCACCTCCTTGAACACTGTCGCAGCAGTGACGTCCGGCGCGATATCCGCCCCCACGGTCAGGGTAAA
Organism: Phaeobacter sp. SYSU ZJ3003; assembly: GCF_041300735.1. Taxonomy (NCBI): domain Bacteria; kingdom Pseudomonadati; phylum Pseudomonadota; class Alphaproteobacteria; order Rhodobacterales; family Roseobacteraceae; genus Phaeobacter; species Phaeobacter sp. SYSU ZJ3003. The sequence continues at coordinate 51,442 of NZ_PXNU01000031.1, forward strand.
CACCCGGTCGCGGCGATGCATCAGCGTGTTCTGCACCTTGATCTCGACCCCGTCGATCATCTGTTCCAGAGGCATGAAACGGTTCGACGAGGTGGAGAAGACCAGCTGATCCATGATGTTGAACTGATCCTCCGGCGATCTGCGCAGGATGATCGGGATCTGCCGGTCGCGTTCACGGAACATGCCCGCCGTCACCCCGTCGGTGGAGAACTGCAAGGTGCCCGCGATATCCTCGCGGGTAATCCCCGCCGTCTGTGCCCGGTCTGTAGCATAGATCGGCTCCAGCACCAGTTCCTGTTCACGCCAATTGTGCCGCACGCTCAGGATACTGTCAGAGCCGTCTTTTAGCCGAACCATGGCTTCCTCCCCCAGCTGGCGCAGAACCGCCGGATCGGGACCCGAGAAACGAACCTGAACGGGATCACCGCCGCCTGGGCCAAAGACCAGACGTTTGGTGCGGAATTCCGCCTCGGGGAAATTGCTGCGCCCAAAGGCCTCAAGATCGGCCTGAAGCGCCGGGATTTCCTGCAGGCTGCTCGCGCGGATGATCAGGTGGCCATAGCTGGGGTTCGCCTTTTCCGCCGAATAGGTCAGCATGAAACGGGTCGCCCCCTGCCCCACAAAGGCTGCGGTCGATTCCACGTCGGGACGCTCGGCCAGCCAGTCTTCGACCCGTTGCAGCTGCGCCGAAGTGGTGTGGATCGAGGTGCCCTGCGGCAGTTTCAGATGCACGAAGAACAGAGGCGTGTTGGAGTCGGGAAAGAACGCCTGTTTGACCTGTCCAAAGCCTATGTAACACACGGTCGTCAGGGCGATCAGCCCTACCACCACCAGCCAGCGCAGTTTCAGTGCCAGACGCAGGCTGGCGCCATAGGCGCGGAAAATCAGCCCGCCGTATTCGTCACCACCGCCACCGGTGCCGCGTTTGAAGAAATAATGCCCCAGCAACGGCGTCACCGTCAGCGCCAGAAGCCAGCTCAGCAGCAGTGAAATGCCGATCACCGCAAACAGCGAGAAGAGGAATTCACCGGTGGAATCCGGGCTGAGGCCGATACCTGCAAAGGCCATGATCCCGATGACAGTCGCGCCCAGAAGCGGGATCTGCGTCTTGCTGGCGGCCTCATGCGCGGCCTCGCGCGAGTTCTTGCCTCGCAGCATCGAGATCTGCATGCCCTCGGCAACCACGATGGCATTGTCCACCAGCATCCCCATGGCAATGATCAGCGCGCCCAGGGAAATCCGCTCCATCTCGATGCTGAAAAGGTTCATGAACAAGAGCGTCCCGACCACGGTCAGCAGCAAGGTCACGCCAACGACAATGGCCGCGCGCATGCCCATGAACAGCGCCAGAACCACAACCACGATGGCGACGGACATCGCCAGGTTCACCAGGAAGTCATTCGAGGCTTGCTCGACCACCACGTGCTGCTGATAGATCGGCTGCAGCGACACGCCGTAGGGGATGTCACTGTCCAGCTGCGCCAGCTTGGCATCGACGTTCTTGCCCACATCCACGATGTTTTCCGACGCGATACCGGCCACCCCAAGAGTAAAGGCCTCGGCCCCGTTGTAGCGCACGATCAGATCGGGATCAGCAACCCGGCCGCGGTGGACCTTGGCCATGTCGATCACGTTGATCACCTCGCCCTGTACCCCAACAGAAAGACCGGCGATTTCCGAAACACTGTCCGATCCTTGCGGCGCCAAAAGCCGGGTGTCGGCATCGCCCGCATCCAGTTTGCCCGCCGGGCGAACCGAGTTGGAGGTGGCGATGGCATTGGCAATCGCCGTCAGTGGTACATTCAAGTTGACCGAAATCGGCAGGTCGGGTTCGACATAGATCGCTTCGTCCGGCAGGCCGGAGACATCCACATCGGCAACCCCATCAACCGTTAGCAGCTCCCGCCGCAGGAAAGTTGCCAGTTCATGCTTTTCCGCATCGCTGAACCCGTCTGCGGTGACGGCATAGAACAGGCCGAACACATCGCCGAAGGCATCGTTCACGAAGGGCTGACTGGTGCCTTCGGGCAGGGACAGGGCCGCATCGCGGATCTTCGCGCGTAGTTTGGTCCAGACTGCGGGAAGCTCGCTGCCGTCATAGGTCGATTTGATTTCAACTTCGATCAGGGATTGGCCCGGCTGGTTGATCGAGGTGATGATATCGACCTCGGCCATTTTCTGGATCGCAGACTCCAGCGGTTCAGAGACCTCCAGCGCCACCTGCTCTGCCGTGGCGCCCTGATACTGGGTCACGATGACAGCCTGTTTGATGGTAAAGGCCGGATCCTCAAGCCGTCCCAGCGACAGGAAACCCCAGATGCCCCCGAATAGGGCGATCAACATGATCAGCCATGTATAAAGCGGTTTTTCGATTGAGCCGCGTGCAATATCCATCTGCCCGCCCTCAGTTCGCGAAACCGGCAAAGCGGCGTACCGCCTGCCCGTCCGACAGGGCGGTGCCGCCCGCCAGAACCACCTCTTCACCGCCAGTCAGACCTTCGGTGACGGTGAAATCGCCATCCTGCGTCGGCGTCACAGTGACAGGCCGCCAGGCGACCGTGCCATTGTCGGCCCCGGTGGGGCTAAAGACCATCACACCAGTCTGCCCTTCGGGGGACACCACGATGGCCGTTGCCGGCAGGCGGATCGCCGCAGCACCGGTATTGACCAGCACCCGCACCGAAACCGAGGCCCCGGGCAGGATCTGCCGATCCTTAGGAGGCGCCAGACGGAAGGTCACCCGGTAGGTCTGCCCAACGCTGCTGGCCTCGGCATCGAATTCGAGGATTTCAACCGGATAGGTGGCGTCCCAGCCCGGGAAGGAGGCCGTGATATCGACCTTTTCATCTGCATTTGCCTGCTGAAACAGGATTTCAGGCACATCCACCTTGATGTGCAGTTCAGACATATCGTGCAGCCGGACGATGGGCGTCCCGGCGCTGACCGTGGTGAATTTCTCGACCTCGCGGCTGGAGACCAGCGCATCGAAGGGCGCCGTCAGCGTCGCATGCTGCAAGGCGTATTCCGCATCCCGCAGGGCGACCCCGGCCAGACCAGCCTGGGTTTCCGCATCATCGATGGACACCTGGCTGACCGTCCCGGTCAGTTTCTCCATCCGTGCCACCGTTCGGTCCGCCTGCGCCTTTTGCAGCCGGGCCTGTTCCAGTTTCAGCTCAAAAGGTTCCAGGTCCAGTTGCGCAACAAGCTGCCCTTCGGGCACCACGGTGCCCTGCGCCACCGGAAACTCCAGCACCTGACCGCCCACCTGAAAGGCAAGGTCGACGGATTGTTTCGCCGCCACCTGACCAAAGAACTGGCGCTCAACCAACACGCTGCCCGCCTGCGTTTTCAGCAGCTTGACCGGTTTGGCCGTCTCTTGCGCCGCCAGCGGCCCTGCCTGCACCAGGGCCGAGAGGGCGAGCGCGGGCAGGATCAGCCGTGACACTCGGTGGAAGATTTTCATTCTTTGTCTCCTTTCGGATCCGGGCATCCCAGCGGGGCGCCGTTTCCTGTACTCGTATCATGTATTTTTTCACATAGCGCCGCGAACTGCGCGATCTCGTCCGTTGAAAGGCCAGAGACCTGGCGGAACAGTCGGCGGGCCTCCTCGTCCAGCTGGCTTCGGACGGTGCGGCCCTGGTCGGTCAGATGCAGCAACAGCGCCCGCCGGTCGTCCGGATCGGGCAGCCGCTGCACAAGACCCATCTCCTCAAGCCGATCCGCTGCCGCGGTGACGGACGGGGGGCCAGTCAGCAACAGTTGTGCCAGCGCCCCCATGCGCCGGGGCCGGTCCAGCCGGATCAGGATCCGGCTTTCCAACCGCCCGATCCGTGGCGCCTGATCCATACGCTCAACCGCATCGTCCAGCATCCAGTAGAGCGCATAAACGCCCATCAGAGACCGGATCTCCGGCGATAGCTGCAAGGTGTCATCGGTCATAAGGCCAGGCCCGGTTGCAAAGAGGGTGTGCACCAGCGGATCGCCGTGGTGCGGGATTCGCAGCAGATTACTTCAGCGAATGAACTTTTCATGTGAAGAAGTTCACATTCCCCGAACACTGCCCCACTGTTCCTGCTTGCCCCTGCGGCAGCTTGCGGCTGACCTTGACCTTCCGCACGCAAAATGCCCAGATATACGGCACTTTGCGAACTCGGGATCCGTTACCATGCACACAGCCGCCATAACCGGCACCGGGGTCTTCACCCCGTCTCAGATCATCACCAATGCCGAGCTGGTCGTGGCGTTCAATGCCTACGCCGACCGCATGAACGAAAAGAACGCCGAGGCCATCGCAGCGGGCGAAATGGCCCCGATGCAGCACTCCTCGGAAGAGTTCATCGTCAAGGCCTCTGGCATCGAGCAGCGCTATGTGATGGACAAGACGGGAATTCTCGACCCCGAGGTCATGCACCCGCTGCTGCGCCAGCGCAGCGATGACGAACCGGGCATTATGGCGGAAATGGCCGTCGATGCGGCGACCAAGGCTCTGGCACAGGCTGGCAAGACCGCGGGCGACGTAGACGCCGTGATCTGTGCGGCCTCCAATATGGAACGCCCCTACCCCGCGGTGGCAATCGAGATCCAGAAACTCCTCGGCATCGACGGATTTGCCTTCGACATGAACGTCGCCTGTTCCTCGGCCACGTTTGGCCTGCAGGTGGCCGCGGATATGATCCGCTCTGGCAGCATCCGCTCGGCGCTGGTGGTAAACCCCGAAATCTGCTCGGGGCATCTGGAGTGGCGCGACCGTGACTGCCACTTCATCTTTGGCGATGTGGCGACCGCAACCCTGGTCGAACGGATCGAAGACGCCAAGGGGCCGTATTTCGAAATCCTATCGACCCGCTGTGCCACCGAATTTTCCAACAATATCCGAAACAACAACGGCTTCTTGCGCCGCTCGCGCCCCGACGGGGTCGCGGACCGCCGCGACATGCAGTTCATGCAGAATGGCCGCAAGGTGTTCAAGGAAGTGCTGCCCATGGTCAGCGAGCACATCAGCACCCATCTGGCTGACAGTGGCATCGCCAATGATGACCTGAAGCGCCTGTGGCTGCATCAGGCGAACAAGGCGATGAATGATTTCATCGGCAAAAAGGTTCTGGGCCGCACCCCCGAACCCGGCGAACAGCCCAATATCCTGCAAGACTATGCCAATACATCATCGGCAGGCTCGATCATCGCCTTTGCGCAGAATTCCGATGACATGGCCGACCAGGAAATTGGCCTGATCTGTTCCTTCGGCGCCGGCTATTCGGTCGGCTCGGCGATCCTGCGCCGCCATATGGGCTGAAAACGGAAAAGGCCCCGCAGTCCGTCGGGGCCTACCAGCGGGACTACTGCCCCGCAATGAACGTCCGAGAGCGTCAGTTGCTCTCTTCTTCGAGATGCAATTTCATATCCAGAAGGACCTGCTGCAACAGGACCGTTTCCCGCAGCAAGCGCTTGGCCTCATTGACGGTGATGATGCCATCAGCGATGGCTTCCTGATATTCGCTCATCAGGGTTGCAAACCGCTGGCTCAGCGCGATCACGTCGGCATTCACCCCGCCTGTGCGCCCGACACTTTCCACGCCCGAATCGTCGGAGTGATTATAGGACAGCGTGATATTCTTCAGATCCGCGAGCGCCGAGGTCACATGCGGAAAAGAAGCAGCCCCCTCCAGCTTGGCCACGGAATCTACCGGCATGAACCGTTCCGTATGTTCGGCATTGTCTGAATAGTAACGACCCAATGTCGCCTTGGACTTGCCTGTAATCTGACAGGCGGCCTCTATGCCAACGTCCTTAACCAGCGCTTCGGTATGCTTTTTCAGGTACCTGCCGATCTCTGCCATGTAAATCTTGCCTCATAAGCCGCCCCGGGGCGGGGAATGAACTTGTTAATTTCCCATGAAGTCCTTTTAAACGAATTGCAATACTAGCGCCATCCCTTGGGTTTTCAGGGATTTAACGAGTGGCCCAGATGCTATTGTGCATCTTTGTTTGGGGTTGAAGCAGACTTTGTGAGTGAGGTTGCGCTTCAATATGAGTGGGAGAGGTCAAGCATCCGTTTCGGGTGTACGACATATCCTTCTTTAGGCGTCCTCCCCAGTGGCGCGTGCCTGTATCCATCCCTAGGGTCTATTTCGACCCGGACTGGACGGGCTGCTGTGGGGGGGCGTATTTTAGACATCAGGGTTCGAATCCTGTGATCCGCACTGCCCTCTGCATCCCCACGATCCGGGATTATTTTGCGGTTCACTCAGCCATTGCCAAAGGGTAAACCGCACGCATGGCAAAGCTCTATTTCAACTACTCCACCATGAATGCCGGTAAATCCGCCGTGCTGCTTCAGGCCTCGCACAACTACCGCGAAAACAACATGGACACCTACCTTCTGACCGCACGTGTCGATGATCGGGCAGGCAAGGGCTGTATTGCTTCGCGGATTGGCATCAGCGCCGAGGCCGATGTGTTCAGTGCGGGCGAGGACCTGTTCGCAAAAATCAAATTACGCCTGTCACGAGGCAGCGTTGCCAGTATTTTTGTGGACGAAGCACAATTCCTGTCGCCAGATCAGGTCTGGCAACTGGCCCGTGTGGTCGATGATCTGGGGGTGCCGGTTCTGTGCTACGGGCTGCGGGTAGATTTTCAGGGCAACCTGTTTCCCGGATCCGCCACCCTCTTGGCGCTAGCCGATGAAATGCGCGAGGTGCGAACCATCTGCCATTGCGGCAAGAAGGCCACCATGGTGATCCGACAGGACGATCAGGGCCGTGCGATCACCACGGGTGATCAGGTGCAGATCGGCGGCAATGAAACTTATGTCTCGCTCTGCCGCCGTCACTGGCGCGAAGCGGTTGGGGACGGCTCAAAAGCCTGACCGTCCCCGAGTGGCTCAGACGGGGTTGGGCAGTTTCTGCCCGGCGATGAAGGCCGCGACATTGTCCAGCACCATATGCCCCATGTTGCTGCGCACCTCTTCGGTGGCCGTGCCCAGATGCGGCAGCAGGGTGACGCTATCAAGCGCGCGCAGCGCCTCAGGCACCTCGGGTTCGAATTCATAGACATCTAGGCCTGCCCCGGCGATGCGCTGCTCTTGCAAGGCGGTGATCAGGGCCGCTTCCTTCACGATCTCGCCGCGGGCGATATTGATCAGATGCGCGTGAGGCTGCATCGCCGCAAGCACCGCTTCATCCACCATATGCCGGGTGTCGGCGCCACCGGGCACGGCAACCACCAGGAAATCGACCTGCGCGGCCATCTCTGACAGGTTGGCGCAACGGGAGACAGGGAAACCCGGATCCTTGTCGCTGCGGGCGGTGTAGAGGACCTTCATGCCAAATCCGAAATGGCAGCGCTGCCCGATGGCAGCCCCGATGCGGCCAAGGCCGACGATGCCGACGGTTTTGCCCGTAACATGCTGACCGAGCATCTGGGTCGGGTGCCAGCCTTCCCAGCTGCCATCGCGCACGAGCCGCTCCCCCTCGCCTGCGCGGCGGGCCGACATCAGCAGCAAGGTCATCGCGATATCGGCAGTCGCATCGGTGACCGCGCCCGGCGTGTTTGTCACAGCAACACCGGCGGCCCGGGCGGCCTCTACGTCAATATGGTTGTAGCCAACGCCGAAATTCGCCAGCAGCCGACACCGCGGCGCAGGCACCGCGGCAAAGATCTCGGCATCGAACCGGTCGCCCAGCGTCGGCATGACCACGTCATAATCCCGCAAGGCACGCTGCATTTCCGCGCGGCTAAGCACGCCCGTATCGGGGCGGATATCCACATCGAACTCTTCCCGCGCGCGGGCCTCGACAGCCGCTGTCATCGGCCGGGTAATCCAAAGTTTCATCGCTCAGTGCATCCTTCCGCCCAGCGGCACCGGACCATCCGGCCCGATCAGCCGGATCTCCCCGGCCTCATCCGGCAGGCCAAGCACCAGAACCTCGGACATGAACTTGCCGATCTGGCGCGGCGGGAAATTGACCACCGCCACAACCTGTTTTCCCACAAGCATTTCCGGCGTGTAATGCGCGGTCACCTGGGCCGAGGTTTTCTTCTCACCGATCTCATCGCCGAAATCGATCCACATCTTGATCGCCGGTTTGCGGGCTTCGGGATAGGGTTCGGCCCGCACCACGGTGCCGACGCGGATATCGACCTTCAGGAAATCATCAAAGGAAATCTCAGCCACCGGACAGCTCCTTGGATCGGTTTGCAGCAGCCGCAACAGCCTGGTTCAGCAGGGGCGGGAAACCGCTGTCCTTGTCCATCAGCACCTCAAGCGCCGCCTGGGTGGTGCCATTGGGGCTGGTCACGTTCACCCGCAACTGGGCGGGATCTTCCGCGGCCGCCTCGGCCAGCGCCCCTGCGCCCGCCACGGTGGCCTTGGCCAATTTCATCGCCAGATCGGCGGGCAGCCCCTGCGCCTCACCTGCGGCGGCCAGTGTTTCGATCAGGTGGAACACATAGGCAGGCCCGGAGCCGCTGACGCCGGTGACCGCATCCATCTGATCCTCGGATTGCAGCCGCACCGTCTGACCGATCGCGGACAAGAGGGTTTCGGCCAGATCCATATCGGCGCCGCTGCTGCGCCCGTTGCCGATCAGGGCAGTGATGCCGCGCCCGATGGCGGCGGGTGTGTTGGGCATGGCGCGCACGATGGGGGTCTTCTCTCCCAGCATCGCCTCGTAGCTGGCACATGAGATGCCGGCGGCAACCGAGATGAACAGGGTATCGCCATTGCCCAGCGCCTGAAGCCCCGGCAGCGCATCGCCCATCATCTGTGGCTTTACCGCGATCAATACGATGGCCGGGCTCTGCGGCAGGCCGCCGTTGATGGTCACGCCGGTCCGTTTCAGCCAGTCCGAAGGATAGGGATCCAGAACCCAGACCGACGACGCGGGCAATCCGCCGTCCAACCACCCGGCCAACATCGCCGAGCCCATCTTGCCGCATCCCAAAAGGACCAGCCCGCGATCCGCGATATCCGTCATGTCCATTGTCCCTGCCCCTGTGCTGTTACATCAGTTTCAGGGCACAGGTTTACGCGCGGCCATAAGCCTCTGCAATGGCGACCTGAAGAGATTCCTGAGGCGTGCGCCCGGCCCAGGTGGTCAGCTGAATGGCCGGGTAGTAACGCTCGCAATTCGACACAGCGGCCTGGATCATCGCGTCGATCTGCTCGGCGCTGGCCGATTGGCCGCCCGACAGGATCAGGCCATAACGATAAAGCATCAGCTTGTGCTCGGCCCAATAGGTAAAGGCCCCTGCCCAGCACTGATCGTTCATCCGGTTGAGAAGGTCATACAGCAGCGGCAGCTTGTCCTCAGGCGGATCCATTTCGAAACTACACACCAGCCGCAGGGTTTCCTCGTATCCCGACCAGGCCAAGGTTACCGAATAGGTGCGCCATTGCCCCTCGACGGCCATGGCGATCTGATCATCGCCGATCCGGTCAAAATCCCAGTCATGATGGGAGGCAACGTTCTCAACGATGTCTATGGGGTGGATGTCGTCTTCCAGATGATGCTCGGATAGGGCCATGATGCCACCTCTCTGGTATCTAGCATACGCACCTCTTCGGGTCCGCTAGAGCTAGCTTTGCGCTCAAAGGACCGGGGAGGCATCCCCGCTCCCATACTAGATATGGTGGACACCCGGATAGGCGCTGGCAACCCTTTATTTGGGGATATCTGCAATAAGTTGTGGATGAAGCGGAAAGCCACCCAAAATATCGGCAAAGCTGTGGATAAGGTCCCCGGCGCAAATCAGGCGGCCCAATTAGGGCGCCGCGTTATTTGGCCGTCACTGCCGGGACGTGCCGCCTGCACCGGACCCAAGCGGGCTTTTCGCCCGCGCAGGCACATGCATATTCTGGATGGGTCCGGTCTTTAATCTTCAGTCTTCAGTTTTTGGCAGAGGCCTCAAGCGCATCAAGGCGGGCTTTCAGCGCTTCGTTTTCTTCGCGGGCCTTCTGCGCCATGGCGCGCACCGCGTCAAATTCTTCGCGTGTCACGAAATCACGGTCGGCCAGCCAGCGGTCGATCATGCTCTTCATCGCGGTTTCAGCTTCTTCGCGGGCGCCGTGGGCCACACCCATGGCATTGGTCATCAGCTGGGAAATATCGTCGAGGATCTTGTTGCGGCTCTGCATCGTCTTCTCCGTATCAGGCTTATGCCCTATATGGGCAACCAAAGGGCCGCGGGCAAGCCGTTGACTTCCCTTCCAGAGCAAAGGCATTCAGTCGCACATGCACGCAATGATCCAATTCCCCGACCTGTCGCCCGAAATCTTCTCGATCACCATCGGAACTTTTGAGTTCGCGCTGCGCTGGTACGCGCTGGCCTATATCGTCGGGATCCTGATCGCCTGGCGGCTGGCAGTGGCGGCTCTGCGACAGCCCGCACTCTGGCCCGCGAGCCAGCCACCGCTGCGCCCGCAGCAGGTTGAGGATCTGCTGACTTGGATCATCATTGGCGTGATCCTTGGCGGGCGGCTGGGGTTCGTTTTGTTCTACCAGCCGGGATACTACCTCTCCAACCCGGCCGCGATCCTGCGGATCTGGGAAGGCGGCATGGCCTTTCACGGCGGGCTGATCGGCGTGGTGCTGGCGGCCTGGATCTTTGCGCTGCGCCACGGTGTACCCCGGCTGCAGATGGCCGATCTGGTGGCCGTCAGCGTGCCGCCCGGGCTGATGCTGGGACGGCTGGCCAATTTCATCAATGCGGAACTCTGGGGGCGACCAACGGATCTGCCCTGGGGCGTCGCCTTTCCGGGACAGGCCGCGCAAGACTGTGGGCAGGCCCTGGGCGAGATTTGCGCGCGGCACCCGTCGCAGCTTTATGAGGCGCTACTGGAAGGCGCGCTGCTAGCGACATTGCTGCTCTGGATGGTCTGGCGGTGTAGGGCCTTTCACCGGCCCGGATTGGTGCTGGGGCTGTTTCTGGCGGGCTATGGCATGGCGCGGTTCCTGGTGGAATTCGCCCGTCAGCCCGACGCGCAGTTCGTGACCCCCGGCAATCCGCTCGGCCTTGCCTGGCATGTCGGCGGCTACGGGCTGACCATGGGACAGCTTCTGTCGCTGCCGATGATCGCGCTGGGGCTAGTCTTTGCCATCGCCGCCCTGCGCCGCCAGAGGATCACGGCATGAGCCTGCTGGATCACCTGATTGCCCGCATCGATGTCGACGGGCCGATGAGCCTGGCCGATTACATGGCCGAATGCCTGCTGAATCCCCGTTTTGGCTATTATACCACCCGTGATCCGCTGGGCGCTGCCGGGGATTTCACCACGGCGCCGGAAATCAGCCAGATGTTCGGTGAACTGCTGGGCCTGTGTCTGGCGCAAAGCTGGCTAGATCAGGGCGCGCCCACGCCGTTCACCCTGGCCGAGCTTGGCCCTGGCCGCGGCACCCTGATGGCGGATCTGTTGCGCGCCACCCGCGCGGTGCCCGGTTTCCACGCCGCGCTGGAGCTGCATCTGGTAGAGGCCTCCCCCACCCTGCGCGAGGCGCAGGCCAAGGCGCTGACAGGGTTTGAACCAATCTGGCACGACACCATCGACACCTTGTCACAGCAGCCGTTGTTTCTGGTGGCCAATGAGTTCTTTGACGCCCTGCCCGTGCGCCAGTTCCTGCGCGACGGCAGCGGCTGGCGCGAAAAACGCATCGGCATGCAGAACGGCACGCTGACCTTTGGCCTTGGCCCGGTGACCGAACAGCCCGCGCTCAGCCACCGGCTTGAGGACACCCGCGAGGGCGACCTTGTCGAACTCTGCGAAGGCGCGGCCCCTATCACCGCTGCAATTGCTACACGTATCGCAGCGCATGGTGGCGCGGCGCTGATTGTGGACTATGGCGATTGGCGCTCGCTTGGCGACACGCTGCAAGCGCTGCGCGATCATGCGCCCTGTGATCCGCTGGAGGCACCCGGCAGCGCAGACCTGACCACCCATGTGGATTTTGAGGTTCTGACACAGGCGGCGCAGGTGCACGGCTGCGCGGCCACGCGGCTGACCCCGCAGGGCGTGTTTCTGGAGCGGCTGGGCATCACCGACCGCGCCCGCGCCCTTGCCGCACCGCTAGAGGGCGATGCGCTCGACAATTTGATCGCCGCACATCGGCGGTTGACGCACCCCGAGGAAATGGGAAACCTGTTCAAGGTGCTGGGTCTCTACCCCGGCAACGCGACACCACCACCGGGGCTTCAGTCATGACGCTGGAAATACTGACATCGGATCTTCTTGGCCCCGTGCGGCACGGGTTTTTCACCCGCCGGGGCGGTGCGTCCTCCGGCATTTTCGAGGGACTGAACTGCGGGCTTGGATCTTCGGACCAGCGTGAAGCGGTCGAACTGAACCGCGCCCGCGTCGCCGCCGCAATGGAGGTCGCCCCGGAGAAGCTGGCCCGGGTCAATCAGGTGCATTCCCCCGACGTCGCGGTAATCGAAGAGGTTGGCGACAGCCCGGACAGAGCCGATGCCATGGTTACCCGCACACCCGGGGTCGCCCTGTCGATCCTGACAGCAGATTGCCAGCCGGTGTTGTTTGCTGACCCCGAGGCCGGAGTGATCGGCGCCGCCCATGCCGGCTGGCGCGGGGCGCTGGACGGGGTGCTCTCTGCGACGGTGGAGGCGATGGTGGATCTGGGCGCAACCTGCAGCAATATTCTTGCCGTCATCGGCCCGACCATTTCGCAGCGCGCCTATGAGGTTGGCCCCGAGTTCTTCGACGACTTCATGGCCGAGGACCCGGAGAACGCGCGCTTCTTTGCTAATGGCGAAGGCGACCGCTTGCTGTTCGACCTGCCCGGTCTTGGCCTGCATAAACTGCGCAGCGCCGGGGTTGCGGAGGCGGAATGGACCGGCCACTGCACCTATAGCGATCCAAAGCGATTTTATTCCTATCGGCGTGCCACCCACGAAAAACAGGCTGATTATGGCAGGCTGATTGCTTGTATCCGCCTGTAGGAAAAAGAAAACACACGCGTCCCCGATCCCTTTTGAAAATTCCCGGAGATCCCCGGCAGCCGGATTGTGACCGCTCAGGCCCCGCTTTGCCGGTGCTTTTCCATGCCCGCGCCACAATAACGTCGCATTGATTACCGATACCTGCGCTCAGACAGACATCGTTCAGAATGGACCCCGCAGGAGCAATAATGACAGCACGAACCCGTTTTATCGCTTCCATTGTTGCAACTGCCAATAGCGAGAAAAGCAAATTGCCCTGGCACCGCGGCGTGGCGCGACGTGCGTCAATAGAGCGCCGCCGCAGCACCCGCAGTGGCCCGAAGGCGCTGAAAAGCGCCTGAGTTAGGGCGGAAAACTTGCCTTTACTTCCTGGCGGATTGCAGCCTCTGGACGTCTTCACTGTGTTCAGAAAATGCAAAGAAAGACCGGCCTGGGCAGGATGCGCGGCGCGGGGTTCTTCCGTGTAGAGGTTTGCTTAAACTCTTGCGGTCACCCTCCCGCCCAGTCCGGCACTCCGGTCCGGCGCAGGTGCAAAAAAACGACGGTGCCTGATCAAACAGTCCGAATGCCCCGCAGCCGCGGGGCTGTGGTTCCGAAGTCGAATTGAGAAAGGCCCTGACGCTATGAACACGCCTCACTCGCTGCACCAGGCCGCTGCATCGGCAGCCGAAGCCACTGCCCTGCTTCAGGATCCCGCCGCGCTGCGCATGGTCACCAAACCGCAGTTGCGCCGGTTCGAGGTCAGCGCCCTTTTGTCCAACGGAACCGTCGCGGAAACCCGTCACATCGCGCCAGCCCTGCCACTGTTCGAAAACGCCTTTTGTGCTTTTACCCGCGGAACGCTGGTGCAGACCGATATGGGCCCCGTCGCCATTGAGGACCTCTGGCCCGGTGACATGATCGCAACGCAAACCGGGGAATATCAGCCGTTGATCTGGAAAGGTTCCACCAGCCTGGTTCCAGCGCGCGCTGATTCCAAGGGACAGACCCATCCGCTGACCAGCTTCATGGCTGACAGTTTTGGAATGCAAAAACCCATGTCCTGCGTCGTGGCCGGTCCTGCCGCGCGGCTGCTGTGCACGCCGCCGCATATGCGCCGGGATGCAAGTGACAAGAAGTTGCTGACTCCGGTTCAGGATTTTCAGGACGGCATGAATATCTTTGAAACCTCACCGCCGACCGTGGTTGATATGTTCCATCTCTGCCTGCCGCAGCACGCGGTCATTCAGGTGGGGGGGCTGGAATTTGAAACCTATCATCCCGGGCCGAATGCGTTGAAACTGGTCAGCTATCCGATCAAGACGCTGTTCCTCAACCTTTTCAGCCACGCAGATGCGATTGCGGATTTCGGCCCGCTGGCCTTTGAGCGCGCGGACGCAGCCATCTGAACAACCCGCCGACGTCCCTGCTCGCGACCCGGCGCAGGTCCGGTCAGGGTTCCAGCGCCAGACGGTCTTCGAGAACGTCGAACGGCACGCCCGGCTCGTCCTTGGCACCGCGGATCACCAACGATGTCTTGACGCTTGCCACGTTCGGCGTGGTCAGCAACTCTCCGGTCAGGAAACTCTGAAAAGTGCTGAGATCGGGTGAGACGCATTTGAGGATGAAATCCACCTCGCCATTCAGCATGTGACACTCGCGCACCAGCGGCCAACCGCGGCATTTCTCCTCGAATGCGCTCAGCTCTGCCTCGGCCTGGCTTTCCAACCCCACCATGGCAAAGACCTGAACCTCAAAGCCAAGCTCCCGGCTGTTGACCTCGGCATGATAGCCCCGGATCAGGCCTGCTTCCTCCAATGCACGCACCCGGCGCAAGCAGGGCGGCGCCGAAATTCCGACGCGTTTGGCCAGTTCTACGTTGGTCATGCGCCCATCGGCCTGCAGTTCCGACAAAATCTTGCGATCGATCGGATCAAGGCGTGTAGTGACCATTGTGGAAGCTCCCGTCAGTTTGCGTTTCTTATATCAGCGCCGCGAAAGCGCGCAATATTATTTCACTGCGCCGCAATAATCTTTGCCCTCCGCAAGATCAAGCTGCCTCGGATAACAGCTGCGTCACGAAGGTGATGCCGGGGGTTTAAGCGCCTCTGGTCTGTCGCTATATCCTGTGGCTGACGGCGGATTGCCCGCCAACCTGCGGATTTGGGGATATGAGATGAGCGAGACGCGTCACACCAAGGTACTGATCATCGGGTCGGGTCCGGCCGGATATACTGCGGGGGTCTATGCCTCCCGCGCGATGCTGGAACCCATTCTGGTGCAGGGCATCGAACCGGGCGGCCAGCTGACCACCACCACCGAAGTGGAAAACTGGCCCGGCGACACCGAGGTTCAGGGACCGGACCTGATGGTGCGCATGCAGGATCATGCCAAGGAAATGGGCTGCGAGATCATCGGCGACATCATCACCGATCTGGACCTCAGCCAGCGTCCCTTTACCGCCAAGGGCGACAGCGGCACCACCTACACCGCCGATGCCGTGATCCTGGCAACCGGCGCCCGCGCGAAATGGCTGGGCCTGCCGACCGAGGACAAATTCAAGGGCTTTGGCGTCTCTGCCTGCGCGACCTGCGACGGCTTTTTCTACCGGGGTCAGGAAATCGTGGTGATCGGCGGCGGCAATACCGCCGTTGAAGAGGCGCTTTTCCTGACCAATTTCGCCTCCAAGGTCACGCTGATCCACCGCCGTGATGAGCTGCGCGCCGAAAAGATCCTGCAGGACCGGCTCTTGAAGAACCCCAAGATCGAACCGCTGTGGTTCCACCAGCTGGAAGAGGTCGTCGGCACCGATGCGCCGCTCGGCGTTGAAGGCGTCAAGGTCAAGAACTTGCAGACCGGCGAAATCTCGGAAATCCCCTGTAAGGGCGTCTTTGTCGCCATCGGCCACGCCCCGGCAACCGAACTGGTCAAGGATGTGCTGGAACTGCACAATGGCGGCTATGTGAAGGTCAAGCCCGGCTCCACCGAAACCTCGGTCCCCGGTGTTTTCGCAGCCGGCGATCTGACCGACCATAAATACCGTCAGGCCGTGACCTCTGCCGGGATGGGCTGCATGGCGGCCCTTGATGCCGAACGGTTCCTGGCCGAACAGGAATAAGCCAATCCCGGCATCCGGCGGCCCATACTGCCGCAGGCCGGAGCCGATGCCGAAAACAGCCGCACGCCCCCACAGGGCGCGCGGCTTTCCTGTTGCAGAGCCTTGACCCGCATCGCGGCATCCCGTCACAGTCACCGCAGGCTACACGGGGGAGAGCAGCCGGTGACGCATGTGCTGTGGCAGGGCAACTGGATAATCCGCACCCGGATGGTGACCGGGCTGGTCCTGTTCACCTATGTGTTCTTCCACTTCATCAACCTGGGCCTGGCGCTATTCTCTCCTGCGGCGGTGGAGGCCATGCAGAGCGCTCGCCAGATCATCACCCGCAGTGTGCTGGGCGGTGTCATTCTCTATAGCGCGCTGATCCTGCATGCCGGGCTAGCCCTGTGGCAACTGACCCGGCGACGCAGCTGGCGGATGACCTGGAACGAGGCGGTGCAGCTGGGGCTTGGCCTTCTAATCCCATTGCAGCTGTTGCGGCACATTACCTACACCCGCTACGCGCATGAGCTTCACAACGTCAACGATGAGATGGGCTTCATCCTTGTCCTGATGTGGAACTCGCCATCGATCTGGTGGCAGGCGCTGCTGTTGCTGGCCGTATGGATCCATGGCTGCATGGGGCTGCACTACTGGCTGCGGCTGACGCGCTGGTGGCGCCGGACACAGACTTATATGATCGGGCTCGCGGTCTTCATCCCCACCTTTGCCCTGGCCGGCGCGTTGAGCGAGGGACGCCGGATCTACGATCTGTTTGTCGAGGGCAGTCAGCGGGCGGCGCTGATGGCAAGTTACAACTGGCCCGACCAGCCGACGTTCATAAGCCTCCGAGAGAATGAAAATCTCTGGATCGGCCTGTTTCTGGCGCTTCTTGTGCTGACCGGAACCGCCGTGCTGCTGCAAAAGGCATTGCGCAAGCGCCGGGCGGTGCGGATCACCTATGTGAACGGTCCTGTGGTGAGCGCCGAAAAGGGGCTGACCCTCTTGGAAATGTCCCGCGCCAGCGGCGTGCCTCATACCTCTCTCTGCGGCGGCAAAGGGCGTTGCACCACCTGCCGGGTGGTTGTCGAAGACGGATTGGATGCGCTGCATCCACCTTCTGATTCTGAGGCGCGCAGCCTTGCCGCCGTGCGGGCCAGCAGTACCATGCGGCTGGCCTGCCAGATCCGGCCTACCGCACCGCTGACCGTATGCCGCATGTTCCGGCCCGACGGGCGGACCACACGGGCCCACGCCAGCCAGGGGCAAGAACGCAGGCTCGCCATCCTGTTTCTCGACATCCGCGGCTTTACCAGCCGTACCGAAGGTCAGTTGCCTTATGATGTAGTGTTCCTGCTGAACCGGTTCTTCGATGCCATCGTACCCGCGATCACGGGGGCCGGCGGCCACGTGGACAAATACCTCGGCGATGGGCTGCTGGCGGTCTTCGATGCCCCCTCCCCGGCTCATTCCGCCCGCGCGGCGCTGAATGCAGCGGCCGCGATTGGTACGGCGCTGCGGACATTCAATGCGCGACTGGAAGAAGAAGACAGCCCGCCGGTCCGGATCGGCATTGGCCTGCATCTGGGCGATCTTGTTCAGGGCGAAATTGGCTCTGCCGATCACGCCCCGCGCACCATCATCGGCGACAGCGTCAATGCTGCCAGCAGGCTTGAGGCCGAGACCAAAGCCCTGGGCGTTGAACTGCTGGTCTCTGCCGCCGTGCTGGACGCAGCTGGTTTTACCGCCCCCGAGAGCGCGCTGCAATCGTTCCAGCTGCGCGGCGTCGCCGAACCGGTATCGGCGATTGCGACCCTGCGGGCGGAGGATCTGTTTACAGTGCTCGACACGCAAACGAATTGATTCCAATCCGGAGCTTCAGACACCGGAACGATGTTCCATGATTGCCCACGCGCGGCGAAACAGCATCCATTTGTGAAGGAATAGGCACACATCGTCCTTTTTTCCCCAGCTCGCTAGACATTCAAGAAACCTTTGGGCTATTGCGCGGCCTTAAGCCGTCCGCGACACGGGCGCCCCCTCCCGCGCAAGTGAAGAGAGAATTCACATGACTATGTTGAGTAATTTGGCTCCGATCCCCGAGCTCTATGTATCTTATGACTCTGCCCAGAAGCTGAAGGTCGAGGCCGGTGAGCTGAAAAGCCACGATCTGAGCCCGCGCCAGATCTGTGACCTGGAGCTGCTGATGAACGGCGGTTTCAACCCGCTGAAAGGCTTCCTGACCGAGGAAGACTATGACGGCGTTGTCGAAAACATGCGCCTGGCGGACGGCACGCTTTGGCCGATGCCGATCACCCTGGACGTGAGCGAAGATTTCGCAAGCTCTCTGGAAGTGGGCGAAGACATCGCCCTGCGCGATCAGGAAGGCGTCATCCTGGCCACCATGACGGTCACCGACCGCTGGGAGCCCAACAAATCTCGCGAGGCAGAAAAGGTCTTTGGCGCCGATGACGAGGCGCACCCGGCCGTGAACTACCTGCACAACCACGCAGGCAAGATCTACCTCGGCGGTCCGGTCACCGGTATCCAGCAGCCCGTGCACTATGATTTCCGTGGCCGCCGCGACACTCCGAACGAGCTGCGCGCCTACTTTCGCAAGCTGGGCTGGCGCAAGGTTGTCGCCTTCCAGACCCGCAACCCGCTGCACCGTGCGCACCAGGAACTGACCTTCCGCGCTGCCAAGGAAGCGCAGGCCAACCTGCTGATCCACCCGGTTGTTGGCCTGACCAAACCGGGCGATGTCGACCACTTCACCCGCGTGCGCTGCTACGAGGCGGTGCTGGACAAATATCCGGCTTCGACCACGACTATGTCGCTCTTGAACCTGGCCATGCGCATGGCTGGCCCGCGTGAAGCCGTCTGGCACGGTCTGATTCGCGCCAACCACGGCTGCACCCACTTCATCGTGGGCCGCGACCACGCCGGCCCCGGCAAGAACTCTGCCGGTGAAGATTTCTACGGCCCCTATGACGCGCAGGAACTCTACCGTACGCATCAATCGGAAATCGGCTGTGAAATGGTCGACTTCAAGCACATGGTCTATGTGCAGGAGCGTGCCCAGTACGAACCCAATGACGAGATCGCCGACAAGGATGACGTCACCATCCTGAACATCTCGGGCACCGAACTGCGTCGCCGTCTGGCCGAAGGTCTGGAAATCCCCGAGTGGTTCTCCTTCCCCGAGGTGGTGAAAGAACTGCGCCGCACCAAGCCGCCGCGCAGCCAGCAGGGCTTTACCGTTTTCTTCACCGGCTTCTCCGGTTCCGGCAAGTCCACCATCGCCAACGCGCTGATGGTCAAGCTGATGGAAATGGGTGGCCGCCCGGTGACGCTGCTGGATGGCGATATCGTGCGCAAGAACCTGTCTTCGGAACTCGGCTTCTCGAAAGAGCACCGTGACCTCAACATCCGCCGTATCGGCTATGTTGCCTCCGAGATCACCAAGAACGGCGGCATCGCCATCTGTGCGCCGATCGCGCCTTATGCAGCGACCCGCCGCGCCGTCCGCGAGGACATCGAACAGTTCGGTGCCTTCATCGAAGTGCACGTCGCGACCTCGATCGAGGAATGCGAACGCCGTGACCGCAAGGGGCTCTACAAGCTGGCGCGCGAAGGCAAGATCAAGGAATTCACCGGCATTTCAGATCCCTATGACGTGCCCGCGAACCCCGAGCTGAGCGTCGAGACGGAAAACGTCGATGTCGACAACTGTGCCCACCAGGTTCTTCTGAAGCTGGAAAGCATGGGTCTGATCACCGGTTGATCCCTGACTGACCCCACTCTGATTTCTGTTGAAACGGCCCGCCCTTTGGCGGGCCGTTTTGTTTTACCTGAACGTCGCGACCAAAATGGATCTTTTTTGCAAGTAAATTTATCCCTACACAGGTTCAAGATTTCGTGTTCTGGAGCCCAAGTATGGTTACACCCGTTAAGGCACATGTGTTTACCGACACCACAGCGCAGTCTTTTCTGAAGCAGGCGCCGGGGCAGCAGCCCTGCATTGGTTCGGTAGCCTTTACCTTTGGCACCGAGGTTCCGGACGACACCGATGTGCTCATCGCTTTCAACCGGTCTTCCTACACCATCAAGACGCAGGTTCCGAAAGAGCGGACGATTTTCATCGCTGCCGAACCAGATGTCATCCACCCCTATAGCTGCCGGTTCCTAAACCAGTTCGGATTGGTTCTGACGACGACGCAAAAACCGCTGGATACGGAAAAACGCAACCGGGCGGTCTGCTGGTACTGGTGGGCAGGCTTTGATTTCTCGGACAACGGCAATCATCGTGGCTATGACTGGTTCAAGACGCTGACCCCGCCGCCGAAACAGGACAAGATTGCCATCGTCACCTCAACCAAGGTGCACACCGAATATCACCGCAAACGGATGCGGTTTGTGGAAACCCTGATCGACGAGATTCCCGAGCATATCGAACTCTTCGGGCGTGGTTTCAAACCCATTGGCGACAAGGCAGACGCCCTGCTGCCCAACAAGTACAACCTCGCCATCGAGAATGGCGAAGGGCCGCATGTCTGGACCGAGAAACTGACCGACCCCTGGCTGTGCTGGTCCTTCCCCTTCTACGCAGGCTGTTCCAACGTGGACGATTATTTCCCGGTGGACAGTTATGAGACTCTGAATCTGGACGATCCGGTGGCCGAGGCCCGGCGCATGGTCCAGGAAATCCAGAACGGCCGCTGGGAAGCCGCACAGGACACCATCGCAAGGGCGCGTGAAAAGGTGCTGGAGCAGGAAAACATCATGGTGCTAATGGCCAATCTCGCAACCGAGACCGCGGCCCGTCCAGTTAGCGTACAGCCTAACCGCCCCCGCTATATCTGGTCCGAACGTTCCCTCTGGCCAGAGAAAGGCTGCCGGGGCAGTCTGACGGACTGGACCCTGCGCAACGCGATCCTGCTGTTCGAACCGCAAGCCGAGCTGAAGAGCAAGGGCCTGCGCCACTGGTACGAAAAGAAAAAATCCACCCGAAGGGCCCGCAAGGAAGCTAGAGCCGCAAACGCGCGCTAAGGAGCATTGCCGCCTTAGAGGCTGTCGCGCAATGCCTCGGCCGCGCGGAGGAACAGATCGCCATAATGCGCCGCCGCAGGTTTGGCGGCGCGCAGGGCAGGCAGACGCCGGGCATAATCCTCCGCACTGATACTGCGGACCGCCCGCTCCATATCCGCCAGATCATTACAGAGGATCATGCCCTCAGTGTCGAAGAAATCCCCGATATTCGGACAGCCCCAGTAGATCGGCACAGTCTCGCAGAGGATCGCATCGATCAATTTCTCGGTGAAGCAATTCGGCTCCTGCACATTTTCGATGACCACTGAATAGCGGAAGGGGGCAAGACCCTCTGATTTATGCTCGAAAGGCGCGTAACCACGGCCCAAAATGCGCGCATCGGGCACGTTTTGCTGCAGGTATTCAACCAGTTGATGCCGCAGCTTGTGCCCCGGATGGTCGCGTTTGGCCGAGGCGATCAACGACAGATCTAAGGTCTTTTCAAGATCCAGATCCTGCCATTCCGGCACCCAGGTGGTTCCAAAGGGCAGGAACAGCCCGTTGGGCAATCGCGCGAGAAGATCCGGATCATAGGTAAAAACGCGGAAGAACCGCCGATGGCTGAGCCGCAGCAGACGGTGGTGGGACGCCGACATGATCTTCGGCTCCATCACCATCAGCGACAGCTGCGCGCGGCAATACCAGTTTAGCTGAAAATGCATCGCCGTCTTGGCAAAGACGATCAAATGATCCGCCGCGGTCAGATCGCCAACGCTGCCGCCCTGCAGCCGGTCGGGGCAGCCCAGTGGCCAGTGCAACTGCGCCAGCGGCATCTGCGGCAGCCCCCGATCAAGTTTCTGGCCGTAAGGTAGGATAGCAATCGCAGGCTCAGTCATGGCAACCGCTCCAGCATGGGAGGCAAGAGAACTCAGAACTCAATCACATGCTCCCATTTACAAATGCAGCGGAAGATCGACCTCTCCCCGCATGAGAACAAATCCCTCTCCGGCAACTTTTACCCCTGTCAGCGCCTCTGCCGATCCCACGCGGGTCACACGCGCCTGCCCCGGCCGCCCCAGCCCGTGCCCCTGTTCAGCCACGAAACTGTCCTTAGGCATCAGCCCGTGCTTCCACAGATAGGCCGCCATCGCGCCGGTGGCAGAGCCGGTAAAGGGATCCTCCGGCGGGCTCGGCGGCGCCATCAGCAGGCGGGAAAAGGTATCCCCTGCCTCTGTGGCGCCATCCAGTGTCACCAGAAAAGGCTCCATCATGTCGATCCCATCGGCGCCCAGCTGTGCCGTCAGCCGGGCAAGGGCATCAAGATCCAGCCTTGCCGCCTCTAGCGCGGCGCGGTCCTTCAGCACGGTGACGCAAAAGGGCAAGCCGGTCGACACTTTCTGCGGCTCACCGATAATGGCTTCGGGCGGCAGGGACACTGCTGCCGCAACCAGGGCCGGATCCGGCTGCGGGCCGAACTCTGGCGCCACCTGCGTCATCTCGATCAGGTCGCCCTCGATCTGCACCGGAACAATTCCCGCGCCGGTTTCCAGCGTCACCGAGGTGCCGTTGATCAGCCCGCGATCCTTGAGCGCGGCAACGGTGGCGATGGTAGGATGGCCGGCAAAAGGGATTTCGCGGCTTGCCAGGAAATAGCGCACTTTGAAATCCGCCACCTGGGACGGCCCGGTAAAGGTGCATTCGACCAGAGAAGTCTCCCGCACGAAGGCGGTGCAGACCTCCACCGGCAGGCTGGCCCCCTCATGCACGACCGCGCAGCCATTGCCGCCAAAGGGGCGATCCGAAAACGCATCCACCCAGTCAAAAGAAAACGATGCCATGATATCAAACGCCCCAAACCGCTGTTTTACCGGGACGTTACCGGCGCAGAGAGCAATGATCCAGCCGCGAAAGCCCGTCGGGGACACGACTTGCGCCTCAACAGCCGTTTTGGACGATTATTCTCCCGCTCTCTCGCGGGAGGTTTCTGGAAGCTATCCAAAGGCATGACTGCCCCGCCACAGCGGGGCAATCCGGGGGCACATTTGCGCTCCTAAAGGATTTGTTCAGTGCACCGTCACCGGCGACAGGTCATTCTGGCGGGCCAGAACAAAGGCCATGCGGCGGTCTGCCACCAGCGCCAGCTGTTCGCCTTCGGCGTCATGTACCGCGTAAAGCTGCTTGTGACCCTTGGCACCGGCCTGCACATCCTCGGGCAGGTCCGCAACATCAACCGCCTTGACGTAGACGATCCGCTTGCCGGTTTCGTTGAAATCAAATGGTGTATGCATGTCTCTTACCCCTTTCGAATATTGATGGTCTGAACCACGGTTTCCGGGCGGGCACGGGTCAGGTCCACGTGCAGCAGACCATTCTCCATCAGCGCCTCGCCCACTTCGACCCCGTCGGCCAGCACGAACATGCGCTGGAACTGACGCGCGGCGATGCCCCGGTGCAGGAAGACGCGGCCATCGCTGTCGTCGCGCTGACGGCCACGGATGACCAACTGGCGGTCCTCGACGGTGATGGAAAGATCCTCTTCGGCAAACCCGGCCACGGCCAGGGTAATGCGATAGGAATGATCCGAGGTCTGCTCGATATTATAAGGGGGATACCCCTCGTTGCCGGATTTGGCCGAGCGTTCCAGAAGGCGTTCAAGCTGCTCAAACCCCAGCATATGCGGGTAAGAGCCCAAGGTAAGTTTCGACACGTGTTACGTCCTTTGTTCGAAAGCGACGGATAGTCTTGCGGCCCCAACAGGCGACCGCTCTTATAGAATATGGTAAGTTCTTTTGATTACTCAAGAGCGTGGACGCATAGGCCTAGCCGAAAAGCCGTTAACGAAGTATCTTGAACCCCGCATCTTTCACCAGCCTCCGAGTCGCCAATGAACGCCCCTACCGATATCTCGATGAAGACCGACGACGTCCTCAAGGTTGAGCTTGAGGTGTTCCGTAGGCAGCACCGGGATCTGGACGAGGCGATCACCGCCCTGCAGGAACGCGGCACCGCAGATCAGCTGACCATCCGGCGGCTGAAAAAGCAGAAACTGGGCCTCAAAGACAAGATCGCCCTGATCGAAGATCGGCTGACACCGGATATCATCGCCTGACCCCGCTGCGGGCTGCCTGACACTTGGTAACGGCCCCGCCGTCCGGTGAATTCCTCCCTCCTGACGCCACGGAGCTGCGCCCAAGCAATAGCTGGTCAACCGAACAATCACTCCCGCGCCTTTTGCAGGTTGGCAGCCGTGCTGCCGCAGGTAAAACCGTGGGACCCGGCAGCGCGCATGGGCGCGCTGCGGTCACGCAAACCGGTAGCCTCGGCCCCCGGGCGTTTCCGCGCCGACACAGCCTTATTTTGCCCGCATTGCCGCATTGCACCATGCGCGTCTTCGACTATAGTGCGCGCTCCTTCCACCCCAGCAGGTCCCATGCAGGCCTGCGGCATGACAGGACCGGATCACATGCCTGAAACCACCGCTGACATCAAAGTGGGCATCATCATGGGCAGCCAGTCAGACTGGCCCACCCTGAAAGAGGCCGCCACGATTCTGGATGAACTGGGCGTGCCCTACGAGGCAAAAATCGTGTCGGCGCACCGCACCCCTGACCGGCTGTGGACCTATGGCAAGAGCGCGGCAGAACGCGGTTTGCAGGTCATCATCGCCGGCGCTGGTGGCGCGGCGCATCTTCCCGGCATGGTTGCCTCGAAAACCCGCGTTCCGGTGGTAGGCGTCCCAGTGCAGACGCGGGCGCTGTCGGGTGTGGATTCGCTTTATTCGATCGTGCAGATGCCCAAGGGGTTTCCCGTCGCCACCATGGCCATCGGCGCCGCCGGTGCTGCCAATGCCGGGTTGATGGCCGCTGGCATCCTCGCCCTGCAGGATCCCGCGCTTGCCACACGTCTGGACGACTGGCGCGCAGCCCTTTCTGCCTCGATCCCGGAGGAACCCGTCGATGACTGATCCTTTGCAGCCCGGCGCAACAATCGGAATTCTCGGCGGCGGTCAGCTGGGGCGCATGCTGTCAGTTGCGGCCTCCCGCCTTGGCTTCAAGACGCATATTTTTGAACCCGGCGCCAACCCGCCCGCAGGCGATGTCGCTCACATGGTCACAACCGCACCTTATGAGGATGAGGCCGCGCTGGCCGCCTTTGCCGCCTCGGTGGATGTCATCACCTATGAATTCGAAAACATCCCCACTGCGGCGCTGGATGTGCTGGAGCAGCACCGCCCGATCCGCCCCGGGCGCGAAGCCCTGCGCGTGTCGCAGGATCGGCTGACGGAAAAGGCCTTCCTGCAGGATCTAGGCCTGCAAACCGCCCCCTTTGCCGACATCCCAGATCAGGTCGCACTGGATGCGGCGCTGGCAGAGATCGGCGCGCCCGCGATCCTGAAGACGCGACGCTTTGGTTATGATGGCAAGGGGCAGGCGCGGATCATGACCGCCGAGGACGCAGCCCCCGCGCTGGCCTCGCTCGCCGGGGCGCCTGCCATTCTCGAAGGGTTTGTCAACTTCACCCATGAAGCCTCGGTGATTGCCGCGCGCAGCCCTAGCGGCGAGGTCGCCTGTTTCGATCCCGGCGAGAACGTGCACCGCGACGGCATCCTGCACACCACTACCGTGCCTGCCCGCCTCAGCCAGAGCCAGCGCATGGATGCGGTGCTGATGGCGGCGAAGATCCTGAACGCGCTCGATTATGTCGGCGTCATGGGGGTCGAGCTCTTCGTCACCCCCAAAGGGCTGGTGGTCAACGAGATCGCGCCGCGCGTCCACAACTCCGGTCACTGGACCCAGAACGGCTGCGCGGTGGATCAGTTCGAACAGCACATCCGCGCAGTGGTCGGCTGGCCGCTGGGCGACGGTCAGCGGCACAGCGATGTGGTGATGGAAAACCTTATTGGCGACGACGTTACCCGTATCCCCGATCTGGCGCGGGAGCGCGATTGCGCCTTGCATCTCTATGGCAAGGCCGACGCCAAACCCGGGCGCAAGATGGGCCATATCAACCGGGTCATCCGCGCGCAGAAATAACACTTCGCCAGCCGCACACATCCGAAATTCGCCAATGGCGGGTTTCGGGCGCAGCATCGAGGGCCCGCCAGCCGGGCGTGAGAGGCTGCGCTCTCCCTGCCCGATTGAGGGTTAGCCTAGAAAGCGCGCCGCGATCTCGCCGCTCATATAGCTGACGCGCCCGCCCGACAGGGTTGCCGCAACCCGCTGGCTATCTTTCTCAAGGATCACCACATCGGCGCGTTTGCCTGGCGCCAACTCTCCGCGGTCGTCCAGCCCCAGAACCTCGGCAGGGCCCTTTGACACCAGATCCCAGGCCCCTGCCAGATCCAGCAGCCCGCTACGGGCCAGCATCAGCGCAGCGCGGCGCGGGCTGGGATAATGATAGTCCGAGGCGATCGCATCACAGAGCCCCATGGCGATCAACTCGACCGCAGACACATTGCCTTTATGCGAGCCGCCCCGCACCACGTTTGGGGAGCCCAGAATGATATGATCGCCCCCGGCCCGTGCCGCCTCTGCCGCTTCCAATGTTTCCGGAAATTCGCTGATCCGCACACCACGATCCCGCCATTCGGCCCGCATGGCCGCGTTTTGGTCATCGTGGCTTCCGAGACGCACGCCCATAGCGCCAAGTTCGGCGCAGATTGCATCTAGGGCAGCAGGCACCTCATCCGATCTGGCGTGCATATCCTGCAGCATCTGCCAGTGGACCTCCGGGTTGCGTCCCGCCTTCAGCGCCTGCCCCACAAGCCGGGGCGGCTTCTTTCCCGCCGCCAGCCGGTCATGCGGCAGATGATCGTTGAAAACGACATAGCCCACTCCGGCGGCCGCAATACGCTGCGGCAGGCCCGCGTAGTCATCCAGCATATGAGTCTCGAACCGCAACTGTGGTAGGATATCCGTCACTACCCGGTTCCGCACAGCAGTGATCGCGGCAAAGACCTGGTCGGCATAGTCCGGCGCGCGCAGCCCGCCTTCCCAGCTGTGGAACTGCGCCAGAACCGCCGTGGTGATACCGTTGGCAGCCAATTCTGCCTCGGCAGCGATCACGCCCTCGTCCATCTGCTTCATCGCGCCGCGCCGGGGGGCGAGATGGCGTTCGAACCCGTCACCGTGCAGGTCGATGATGCCCGGCAGTACCAGATAGCCAGACAGATCCACCGCGCGACCGGCGCGATCCGCGACGATTGCCCCCTCCGCGAGTGAGAGTTCCGCGCCCGGCACCAGCCGCCCCTCAGGCAGCAGCACATCGGCGCCCTGCACCGTCAGTTCAAGTGTCATCAGCTCCCGGCTCCTTTGCCGCCTTGTCGGTACACGCGCCCTCATCGCACAGGCCGTCGGGCAGGCCAAGCACCGCATCAAGCCAGGTGATCTTGGGATCGAACCGGCCATGCTCTAGAAAATGTAGCGCCTGGGCGATGACCAGCGGATTGTTCATCATGAATGTATGGGTGACCGGGAGCACGATGTGATCCGCCATCCCTTCGAGCCGGGTGCTTTGAACCGAAACCTTGCCATCGTCCTGACCGGGAATGAGACTGGACCACACCGGGTTGAGCGACCGGTTCCCCGCAATGACCCCCAACGGGAAATCCGCAGGCGGCAGCCGGTTGGGCAGGCTCTCCGGCCCGGTGCCCAGTTGCAAACCCGCCGGTCCGTGCAGCAGGCCAAACACCTCCCAGTCGCCCAGTTCGTCCACCAGTTCGCTACCATGGTTCGGAGGCGCTAGCATGACAACGCGGCCCAGATTTTCCGGTCGGTTGTCCTGCAGCCATTGTCGCACCAGAATGCCGCCCATCGAATGGGTAATCAGATGCACCGGCTGTGCGCCACATGCAGCAAAGGCCTCGGGCAGCGTCTGTTCGGCCAGCACGGCCACAGGTTCCTCGGTCGAAGGATAGCCCGGGCTCTGCACGGTGATGCCGCGCCCCTCCAGAACCTGTTCCATCACCGAGAAGGACGATTCCGTGCGAGCCAGCCCGTGCAGCAGGATGGCGCAATCCGCCAGAGCGGGCAGAGGCAGCAACAGGGACAGCGCTGCAAGAACAGGGGACAGAAGACGTTTCATGCAGATCAGATAGACATGCACCGCGCCAGCGAAAAGCCCCTATCGCGCGCGCGGTGCGCTCCAGATCACCAGGGCGATCCCGCCAAGGACAGCACAGGTTCCCAGCGCCAGCCGCAGCCCCACCGGTTCGGCCAGAAACACAAAGCCTCCCAGAATGGCAATGATCGGCACGCTCAGCTGGATGGTTGCCGCGACCGCAGGCTGCAATTCGGGCAAGACGCGGTACCAAAGCGCGTAGCCCATCCCCGAGGTGACGGCGCCGGATATCACCGCCAGCAGGATACCTTCGGGCGAGGCATGGAGCGATGCCGCCGCAAACAGCATGAAGGGCAGCATCAGCACGGTGGCGACCACAAAGTTCATCGCGCTGGCCCGCAAAGGATCGCCCGCGCCACGCCCAAGCAAGGTATAGGCCGCCCAGCCCAGACCGCTGAGCGTCATCAGCGCAGCAGCCCCCGGCGGCACCTGCACCGGGCCGCTGGGCCAGACCACATAGGCGAGACCCGCAAAAGCCACCAAGGCCCCCAATACCTGACCAGCCGTTGTCCGACTGCCACGCAGCGCGCCCCAGCCGAACATGGAAATCTGCACCACGCCAAACAGAACCAGCGCGCCAAGACCAGCATCAAGCCCCTGATAAGCGAGACAAAATCCAATCATATAGAGGGTCAGAGCCGCCCCGCCCAGCAGGGCGTCTTTCCATGCTGCAACCGGCGTCTCCCCCGCCCTCTTGCTTCGTGACCGGGCCGCTTGCAGCGCGACCAGAAGCACCAGGGCTACGGCGCCAGAAGCAAGGCGCAGCAGGCCAAAGCCCATCGCATCCATATAGCCCCAGCCGATGGCCATGCGGCCCAGAACCGAATTCGCCGCAAAGGCAATCAGAACGAGCAGAACCAGAACAACGAGCTTCATCACCGGCCTCCGTTTCAGGCCGGAAAGACCCGCCTATCAGTTCAGAATACGCAGGTCGGTATCACCGTATCCGCAGGTGTAGCAACAGTCATTGCATCTTTGTGAATTGTTGAGACCGACGCCCCAATACTTGTTGCTGTCGCCGCGCACCCAGGCGCCATAGCAGATCGTCTCGCCGGTCTCACAGCTGAGGCTATATTCGCGCACATCGTAGTCGTCGACGATATAGACCTGACCGTCTCCGGGCCAGGCACGGCGATAGTCCTGACTGTAGAATTCCAGACTTACGATATGCGGATAGTCGCTGCGTATCGTCCATTTCAGACTGTCCGCCTTTGCTGTCTCGACAGCTCCAAAAGTGGCAGCAACAACCGCCAGCAGTGCCAATCCCTTCATCACGTCCCCCAGTGCACAATTTTTTGAACGGGTTCAGCGTACGGGACAACTTCGAAGAAAATCAAAATATTTCGGTATTGGCGCAGGTCTGGAGCGAAAAACGGGCAAGGAGGCACACTCTCTCCCCAAAAAAAGAAAAAGGGGCCGCCCGAAGGCGACCCCAAATCATCCGGTTGGATGGCGTGACTTACATCATGCCGCCCATGCCGCCCATGCCGCCCATGTCGGGCATGCCGCCACCAGCTGCGCCATCTTTCGACGGCTTGTCAGCAACCATGGCTTCGGTGGTGATCAGCAGGCCTGCGATCGAGGCTGCGTCTTCCAGCGCGGTACGGGTCACTTTGGCCGGGTCGATCACGCCGAAGGAGAACATGTCGCCATATTCTTCGGTCTGAGCGTTGAAGCCGAAGTTCTTGTCGGAGCTTTCGCGGACCTTACCGGCCACAACCGCACCGTCGACGCCTGCGTTCTCGGCGATCTGGCGCAGCGGCGCTTCGATAGCCTTGCGCACGATCACGATACCGGCGTTCTGGTCGGAGTTTGCACCTTCCAGACCTTCCAGCGCCTTGCCGGCCTGAACCAGAGCAACACCGCCACCGACGATCACGCCTTCCTGCACGGCTGCGCGGGTCGCGTTCAGAGCATCGTCCACACGGTCTTTGCGCTCTTTCACTTCGACTTCGGTCATGCCGCCGACGCGGATCACAGCAACACCGCCTGCCAGTTTGGCAACGCGCTCTTGCAGCTTCTCACGGTCGTAGTCCGAGGTGGTTTCTTCGATCTGGGTGCGGATCTGAGCAACGCGTGCTTCGATCTCGGCCTTCTCGCCTGCACCGTCAACGATGGTGGTCTCGTCTTTGGTGATCTCGACTTTCTTGGCGGTGCCCAGCATGTCCATGGTTACGGACTCGAGCTTCATGCCCAGATCTTCGGAGATGACCTGACCACCGGTCAGGATCGCGATATCCTGCAGCATGGCCTTGCGGCGGTCACCGAAGCCCGGTGCCTTGACAGCTGCGATTTTCAGGCCGCCGCGCAGTTTGTTGACAACCAGAGTTGCCAGCGCTTCGCCTTCGACGTCTTCCGCGATGATCAGCAGCGGTTTCTGCGATTGGATGACCTGCTCCAGCAGCGGAACCATCGGCTGCAGGGAGGAGAGTTTCTTCTCGTGCAGCAGGATCATGCAGTCGTCGAGATCTGCGATCATCTTGTCCGGGTTGGTGACAAAGTAGGGCGACAGGTAGCCACGGTCGAACTGCATGCCTTCGACCACGTCGGTCTCGGTTTCCATGCCTTTGTTTTCTTCGACAGTGATGACGCCTTCGTTGCCGACTTTCTGCATCGCGTCTGCGATCTGCTGGCCGATTTCGGCTTCGCCGTTCGCGGAGATGGTGCCAACCTGAGCGACTTCAGCGGAGTCGTTCACCGGGCGAGCCATTTCTTTGATGCCTTCAACGACTTTGGCGGTTGCCATGTCGATGCCGCGCTTCAGGTCCATCGGGTTCAGACCAGCAGCAACCTGCTTCAGGCCTTCGCGCACGATCGCCTGGGCCAGGACGGTTGCGGTGGTGGTGCCGTCACCGGCTTCGTCGTTGGTGCGGGAAGCAACTTCCTTCACCATCTGGGCGCCCATGTTTTCGAACTTGTCTTCCAGTTCGATTTCCTTGGCAACCGAAACACCGTCTTTGGTGATGCGCGGTGCGCCAAAGGATTTGTCCAGAACCACGTTGCGGCCTTTGGGGCCCAGGGTCACTTTGACAGCATCAGCGAGAACGTTCACGCCGTTCAGCATCTTGTTGCGGGCATCGGTGTCGAATTTGACGTCCTTAGCAGCCATATCTGTTTCTCCTCGAGAAAATCTGTAGTTGTCAGCGATAAAGGGGGATCAGAGAAGCCGGTGGGCTTACTCGATGATGCCCATGATGTCGCTTTCTTTCATCATCAGCAGCTCTTCGCCGTCGACGGTGACTTCTGTGCCGGACCACTTGCCGAACAGGATGTTGTCGCCGGCTTTGACGGCCATTGCGATCAGCTCACCGCTGTCTTTGCGGGCGCCTTCGCCGGTGGCGACAACAACGCCTTCGGAGGGCTTTTCCTTGGCGCTATCGGGGATGATCAGCCCGCCAGCGGTTTTCTCTTCGCTTTCGGTGCGGCGCACCAGCACACGGTCATGAAGCGGTTTCAATGCCATCTTTGCAGCTCCTTAATAGGCTCAAAGGTTGTTGTATCTGGTCTGCCCCTGCTCCCCGCAGAGGCGTTATCACTCACACCGGGTGAGTGCTAACGGAGCAATAGCTAGGCAGCGGCCTGCGCCGAGTCAACAGGTTTGATGCAAGAAAATTGACCCATCCCGCGCGGAAAATCAGACTGCCGCAACGCAGCAATCTGAAGCAGCTCTGCGGCCCTGTTCAAGAAAGGCTGTGATCCCAGTCCGCTAACCCGCTGCGCCCCTGTTCGCTAAGCTCGTAGATGCCCTTCTCGACCTTGGTGAACCAGCCATAATGATTGTCCCGCATCAGCGTTGTGGCCCGCCCAACGCCGGTTGTACGCGCTACCTCAGCCCCCTTGCAGGCACCGTGCTGCGCCAGATGCGCGGCACAGACCAGGGCATCCTGCCGATAGGCGGTGACGATTCCGTGGCGGGTGGCGCCACCGGAATTCGGATCCCCGCGCAGCCGGTCGAACTCCCGCAGCAGGCGCTGTTTGCGGACCTTGGATTTGCGCGGTGCATAGGGGCCGGGATCGCATTGCACTTCGGCCCGGCCATCAGCCAAAACAGTGATCAATCCAAGGCCAAGACGCCGACATAAGGACAAGTTGTCCTTCAGCATCCGCCGCGCCTGTTTACCCTTTGGTTTTGGCACCGCGATATAGACCAGATCTGTCACGGCCTGCCGGGACACGGCCTGATGGAACAGCGACAGGGAAAACCGCAGCTTCAGCTCGACGATCACCGGATCCTCATCCCCGCGCCGCGCCACCACATCGGCGGCACCGACCTCTCCCTTCACCTCATAGCCCTGCCGTTCCAGCAGCGCCTTGATGGGGGGATACAGCTGTTCTTCTTTTTCCATGCCCGCAGCATAACCAGTGATGACCGCGAGAAAAACCACATCAAGCCAGATCGCGTCCTGCTTGTCGTGCGTGCCGCCCGCCCATAGCATGAGGGCCACAGACAAAAGGACATACCATGCGCGCCTTCCTCCTTCTTTTCCTCTGCCTTCTGCCCGGTGGGGTGTTTGCGGCCTGCGGCGGCAACGACCTTCGCCTGACGCTGAGCCCGGCCGAGCGCGAACAGATCCAGGCCGACCTCGCCGATGTGCCCTTCAAGGAAGGCAACCACTGGATTGCGACCAAAGGCACCCGCCGGGTGCATGTGATTGGCACGATGCATCTCAATGATCCCCGCATGGAGAAGATCACCAAAGATCTGACACCACTGATCACCGGCGCCGACACGCTACTGCTTGAAGCGACGAGCGCAGATCAGGCCGCCATGCAGAAACAGATGGGGAAAACCCCATCCCTGTATCTGATCACCGAAGGCCCCTCCCTGATCGACCGCATGGGAGAAGAGGACTGGGCGCTGCTCTCTGAACGCAGCGCGGCGCGTGGCATTCCGCCCTGGATGGCCGCCAAGATGCGCCCCTGGTTTCTGTCACTGTCGCTTTCCCTGCCGCCGTGCCTCAAACAGAAGGAGCAAATCAAAGACGGCATGGACCGGCGCCTGGAGATGCTGGCGCATGAAAACGGTGTTGCGACGGCATCACTCGAAGATCCGCTGACGGTGATCGAAACGCTGAACCTTCACCCGCTGGACGAACAGGTCCGGCAGATGCGCGCCACATTATCGATGTACGGAAACGGCAGTCCCGATGATTACCATACCATGGCGGAAAGCTATTTCGACGAAGAAGCCCGGTATTACCTCGCCCTGGCCAAGCAGCGTTTTAAAGCCGACACCAAGCTGCCCGCCGCTAAGGCCGAGTCTCTCTGGGCCGAGGCGATGCATCTCCTGATCCGCGAGCGCAACCACAACTGGGTCCCGGTGATCGAGGCTGCCGATGGCGACCGCATCGTCGTTGCCGTCGGGGCGCTGCATCTTCCGGGACTGGATGGCGTGCTGAACCTGCTGGCCAAACAGGGGTATCATCTGCAACGCGCCGCGTTCTGACACCTGACTGTCGTACCGTGCGTTCAGGTGATACGGATTCCTGTGCGACCTTTCGCCCAAAACCGTGTCCCCGGCGCCTCCTGCATGGCCGCCCCGCAACAGCTGCAACGCTGGCGGGGTGACAAACCTCCCTGCCCTGTTATAAGGCGCGCAAAATCGCCCGCTATGTAATAGGACTGCATCATGACCACGCTTGTTTTCGGCCACAAGTCTCCCGACACTGATTCCACCGGCTCCCCCATCGTCTGGGCCTGGTACCTGAACGAGATCAAAGGCATCGACGCCGCCCCCAAACTGCTGGGTGAACCCAACACCGAAGCCGCCTTCATGCTGCAGCGCTGGGGCCTCGAGAAGCCCGAGATCATCGCGGACGTGGCTGATGATCAGGCCGTTGTCATCGTGGACACCAACAACCCGGCCGAACTGCCCGCCAACATCAACGGCGCCGACGTTCAGGCCATCATCGATCACCACAAACTGGTTGGCGGTCTGGAAACCAAAGGCCCGATCGACATCACCATCCGTCCGCTGGCCTGCACCGCGACAATCATGCACGACCTGATCGGCGATGACATGGCGAAGATGCCCGACGCCATCAAAGGCGCCGCGCTGACCTGCATCCTGTCCGACACGCTGGAGTTCCGCTCGCCCACCACCACCGATCACGACCGCGCCGTCGCCGAAAAACTGGCCGCTGATCTGGGCATCAACATTGCCGACTACGCAGCCGAGATGTTCGCCGCGAAATCCGATGTGTCCTCCTTCTCCGATGCCGAGCTGATCCGCATGGACTCCAAGGAATACGAAGTCGACGGCACCAAGTTCCGCGTTTCGGTTCTGGAAACCACCGCGCCGGGCGTCGTTCTGGACCGCAAGGCCAGCCTGATGGACAGCATGACCACCGTCGCCAGCGAAGACGGCGTGGATCAGGTGCTGCTGTTCGTTGTCGACATCCTGAACGAAGAAGCCACCCTGCTGGTGCCGAACGATCTGGTCAAAACCGTCGCCAAGAAAAGCTTTGACGCCGATGCGACAGGCGACACCGTCGTTCTGCCCGGCGTGATGAGCCGCAAGAAGCAGATCATCCCGAACCTCAAGGTCTGAGTTCGAGCACATTTTCTTATGAAAAGGCGCCCCTTGGGGCGCCTTTTTTCTTAACTCGGCAATCCATCGAAACAATGAACACCGTCGGGAACGTGGTGGAATGCCTGTTTCTCGGCCAGGTACAGCGCTACTTTCGGGCCGCCGAACCGGGCCGGATCGTCAAGCGTTCCGATTTTCACAATCACCGCCTCCAGACCGTCGCGGTGGTTGGCCACATGCGTGCCGCAGCTTTCGCAGAAATCGCGCGTCACCATCGCGTCGGCTGCATCACGCCGGAACTGTCTCGGGGTCCCTTGGGTGTAACTGAACCCCTGTTTCGGCATCACCATGAACAAATTCGGCGCGCCGCCCGAATGGTGCTGACAAGACCGGCAATGACATTGCCCCTTCATCAACGGTCTGCCTTCTACCTGGTAGCGTAGCGTACCGCAGAAGCACCCACCTTCCATTTTCATCACGTCTCTCCTTTTGGCTTTGCCACAAGATGGACAGGGGCACGTCGGCATCATAGTGTCGCATTTGACATCTTTCAGGCCAAATTGGACAAATTCCCACTATCGACACCATCATCCTTTGCCCCGATCCCTGCCAGCGCTCCAGTCTCGCGATCTCGGGCGACATGCTGGAGGCGGCCAACCGGGTTGCCCGTATGAACGGAAAGCCCCCCTATTTCACGGTCAGGCAACTCACTCCGCGTCAAGCACTTGCACCGGATGCTGCGGCGCAGCTTGTGATTCTGCCGGGGATGGGTCTTGCGACCGAACGCGAGGTGCGTGAGACGACACAAACCGTCCAATTCGCCACGCTGACTGACGCTCTGGTCAAACTGGCCGCGCCCGGAACGATCATTGCCGGGTCCTGTTCGGGCTGTTTTGCTTTGGGGCAGGCAGGGTTGCTGGACGGTCGGGTGGCCACGACAACATGGTGGCTGGCCCCTTTGCTGAAGACCATGTACCCAAGGGTCCGATTGAACAGCCGTGACATTGTAGTGGAGGATGGCACGCTGGTCACCGCCGGGGCTGCATTCTCCCACATCGACCTGTTGTTGCACCTAATCGAACGCTTTGCCGGTTTCGCCGTTGCCGAAGACTGTCGTCGTTTCATGATGGCTGATAGCCGCCCCAGCCAGTTGCCTTATCTTTCGGTTGCCACTTTGCTGTCCGCAGCTCCCGATCTGCAGCAGGCCGAACTCTTCTTACGTCGC
Organism: Phaeobacter sp. SYSU ZJ3003; assembly: GCF_041300735.1. NCBI lineage: Bacteria > Pseudomonadati > Pseudomonadota > Alphaproteobacteria > Rhodobacterales > Roseobacteraceae > Phaeobacter > Phaeobacter sp. SYSU ZJ3003. Next base: position 87,367 of record NZ_PXNU01000031.1, read on the forward strand.
AACATCAGGCGACAGGTGAGCATTGCCGAACTGGCGGCGGCCTGCGGCATGTCTCCGCGCACCTTTTCCCGGCACCTGCAACGCGTTACCGCGATGACCCCGACGGCTTTTGTTCAGACCCTAAGGGTCACGGAAGCAATCCGTTTGCTCCGAACCCGGGGCCTGACCGCCGATGAGATCGCAGCTCGTGTGGGTTATGCTGATGCAACCGCGCTACGCCGCGCAATGCGGAAAAGAACCGGTCGGACCCTCGACAGTTTTCGGGAGGAACAATACCGTAACCACGGCGCGGTAGATTGACCAGCGGCGCCCGGCGCCACTGGTCCAATAGATTCAGCCGCGACCACCGCCATGGCCACCACCATTGCCAGCGCCACCGCCATTTCCTCCGCCACCATTTCCGGCTCCCCCGCCGCCATTTCCGGCGCCACCTTGACCACCACCGCCGTTGCCGCCGCCATGGCCACCGCCGCCATTTCCGGCACCGCCCGCATCGGCGCTTTGACCGCCACCGCTACCCTGGCCAGTGTCACTGCCCGCGGTGCCCAGCTTGCCATGCGCGCTCCGGGTCATGACGCCGTTCATCTCATCCTCGCCCGGGGTGTCTTCGGAAACCGCCTGATTTTCATCGTGATACTGGGACAGGACCTCGTCGTCCTCTTCCGCCCAGGGGTTTGCATGCGATGCGAGCACCGGATGCGCCGATGCCACAAGGACGGCCACGGCCATTGCCGGTGCAAGTCGTTGAGTGAAGGTTTTGTATGTCATTGCTATGCCTTTTCAGATCACTTGTCGTGTTCGCACGCACACACATTGTGTTTTCAGAATGTTTAATAAACCCCTACCCACCACATCTTGCTCCGCCTAGGCGAAGACTCGCCACCAGGTCCTGTCTTGCGCCGAAACCCGCCGCATCGGGCACGGGGAATTCAAGCTGGCGCGGGGATGGGAACTCGGGCATATCTGGCGCCGTATTGCCGCGCCCGCAGTTTCACAGAGGAAAGGACCCGATCATGACCCGCATCATCGAAACGCTTGCCGAGGTTTCCGATCCCTACCGGGCGCTGTTCGTGGACCTTTGGGGCTGTGTGCACAACGGCATCACCGCCTACCCCGAGGCCGTTTCCGCCCTTCAGGCCTACCGCCAGCGTGGCGGCATCGTTGTACTGCTCACCAACTCTCCGAAACCGCGGGCCGGTGTGGCTGAGCAGCTGGCGCAATTCGGCGTGCCGCAGGATGCCTATGACACCATCGCAACCTCCGGCGACTCCGCGCGGGCCGCGATGTTCACCGGGGCCGTGGGGGATAAGGTCTATTTCATGGGGGAATGGCAGCGTGACGCGGGGTTCTTTGAACCTCTGCATATGATCGACGCACCTGTCGAAATCACGCGCGTCCCGCTGCAAGAGGCAACCGGCATCGTCTGCTGTGGCCCCTTTGATCCGATGGCAGATCCCGACGTGAACCGGGCTGATTTTCTCTATGCCAAGCAGAAGGGCATGAAACTCCTCTGCGCCAACCCGGATATCGTGGTGGACCGGGGCGAGACTCGTGAATGGTGCGCCGGGGCGCTGGCGCGGCTTTACACGGAAATGGGAGGGGAAAGCCTGTACTTCGGCAAACCGCATCCGCCGATCTATGATCTGGCCCGCCGCCGTCTGGCAGAGCTGGGACAGGACATTGCCGATGGCGATATTCTGGCTATCGGCGACGGCCCACACACCGATGTTTCGGGTGCCATGGGGGAAGGAATTGATTCCCTCTTCATCTCGGGCGGGCTTGCGGCATCGGAAACCAAAACGTCGCACCAACCGGAACCAGAGGCGCTAACCGCATACCTGACCAAGGAAAACAGCGCGCCGACCTTTACCATCGGTCGCCTGCGGTAGATCAGAAAAGCCTTGATTTTCTGCAACTGCAAAGTAATAAAGTTGCAGAACAGGGCGCCCATGCGTCCAAAAATTTCAAAGGCATCTACCCGAGCCAGTCAACCCGGAGGGGCGCATGTTGGATAACCTGCCACGCGGAACCATCTGCATCGAAGACATTGAAATGGGCATGGTCCGCTACCTGCGGAAGGTGGTGACGGATGAGGACATCCAGAAATTCGCCGATGTCTCGACTGACCATAACCCGGTCCATATGGATGACGATTATGCCCGAGACACCATCTTTGAAGGCCGTATTGCCCATGGAATGCTGACCGCCGGTCTGATTTCCGCCGTCATCGGGGAGCAGCTGCCCGGCCATGGCACCATCTACATGAGCCAATCACTCAAATTCCTCGCCCCTGTGCGGCCCGGCGACATGGTGCTGGCCGAGGTCGAAGTGACCGACATCCAGATCGACAAACGCCGGGTCAAACTCGATTGCCGCTGCATGGTCGATGGCAAGAAGGTTCTGGTCGGCGAAGCCATGGTGATGGCGCCCTCGCGCAAGTTCGACTGACCAGGCACGGCCCAGTCCGCAACGGCAGCACATCGCGCGCTTGCAAGCCCCGCCACAGGGCGCTAGGCAGGCGCCATGCGCATCATCCGTGACTATCAGTTTGTAGAAGAGCGGGATCGCGGCGCCTCTGCCGCGATCGGTAATTTCGACGGCGTTCACCGCGGTCACCGCTCGGTCATCGATCTGGCCCGCAAGGCGGCGCCGGAGGCCCCTCTGGGCGTGGTCACATTTGAACCGCATCCGCGCGAATTCTTTGCCCCCGCCGCGCCGCCCTTTCGCCTGATGTCCGCCGCCGCGCGCGCATCGCGGCTGGAAAAACTCGGCGTGGACAAGCTCTATCAGCTGAATTTCAACGCCGCCCTGTCCGGGCTGACCCCGGAAGATTTTGCAAGCAAGGTACTGGCCGAAGGTCTGGGTCTGAAACACGTGGTGGTGGGCGCCGATTTCTGTTTCGGCAAGGGGCGCGCCGGCACCGCCGAGGATCTGATCCGCTTTGGGCAGGATCTGGGCTTTGGCGTCACCATCGCGCCGCTGATGGAGTACTCCGAACATACCGTCTCCTCGACCGCGATCCGCCAAGCGCTGAGCGATGGCCGCCCTCGCGACGCCGCGGCGATGCTGGGGCACTGGCACCGCATCGAAGGCACCGTGATCGGCGGCGAACAACGCGGCCGCGATCTGGGCTTCCCCACTGCAAACATGTCCATTGATGGGCTGCACCCACCCGCATTCGGCGTCTATGCGGTGCTGGTCGATGTGCTGGATGGCCCGCACAAGGGCAGCTACCACGGCGCCGCTTCGGTCGGGGTGCGCCCAATGTTCGATGGCGATCATCCCAATATCGAAACCTTCCTGTTCGACTTCACCGGTGATCTTTATGGAGCGACCCTGTCCGTGGGGCTGGTGGAGTACCTGCGCCCCGAAATGACCTTTGACGGGCTGGAGGGGCTGATCGCGCAGATGGACGCCGATTGCGCCAAGGCCCGCGACATACTGGCAAACGCATGAAACGATCTGGTATCGAACGCTCCGGCCTGACCCCGCGCTTTTGGGAGAAAAAGCCGCTCGAAAAGCTATCCCAGAAGGAGTGGGAGGCGCTGTGCGATGGTTGCGGCAAATGCTGTCTCAACAAGCTGGAAGACGAAGACACCGGTGAAGTCGCCCTCACCCGCGTGGCCTGCCGCCTGCTGGACGATCAGACCTGCCGCTGCGCCCATTACGAGAACCGCCACCAGTTCATTCCCGAATGTATCGTGCTGAAGCCGGACAATCTGGACACCCACGCCTATTGGATGCCGCAAACCTGCGCCTATCGCCTGTTGTGGGAGGGCAAACCGCTGCCCGCATGGCATCCGCTGGAAACCGGCAGCCCGCACAGCGTGCATGAGGCAGGCGTATCCGTACAGGGCATGACCGTTTCCGAATTCGACACACCCGAAGAAGACTGGGAAGACCATATCATCGAGGAGCCCATCTGATGTTTTTCGCCTCTGACAATTCCGGCCCTGTGCACCCCGAGGTTCTGGAGGCGTTGACAGAGGCAAACATGGGCTATGCCATGGGCTATGGCGCCGATGCTCAGATGGAGGCGGTGCGCCACCGCCTGCGCGATATCTTCGAAGCTCCCGAGGCAGCGATCTATCTGGTCGCCACCGGCACCGCTGCCAACTCCCTTGCGCTGGCAACGCTATCGCAGCCCTTTCAGACGATCTTTTGCAGCCCCGTGGCCCATATCCACGAGGATGAATGCAACGCCCCGGAATTCTATACCGGTGGCGCCAAGCTGACGCTGGTGCCGGGCGGCGACAAGATGAGTGCCGAGGCCCTGCGCCAGAGCATCGCGGGTGAGGAAGTGCGCGGCGTGCACGGACCGCAACGCGGCCCGGTCTCCATCACACAAGTCACCGAACGCGGATCTGTCTATACCACCGATGAACTCTCCGCCCTCTGCGCCGTGGCCAAGGACTATGACCTGCCGGTGCATCTGGATGGCGCGCGTTTCACCAACGCACTGGTGTCGCTGAAATGCTCGCCTGCGGACATGACCTGGAAAGCGGGGATCGATGTGGTGTCCTTTGGCGGCACAAAGAACGGGCTGATGGGCGTCGAAGCCGTGATCTTCTTTGATCCCAAACACGCCTGGGAATTCGAATTGCGCCGCAAACGCGGGGCACATTTGTTTTCAAAACACCGCTATCTGTCGGCGCAGATGCTGGCCTATCTGCGCGATGACCTGTGGCTGTCCAGCGCGCAGGCTGCCAATGATTCCTGCGCTTTCCTGGCCGACGGGTTGCAGGCCGCAGGTGCCACGCTGGAGATGCCGCAGGCCAATATGGTCTTTGCCGCCCTGCCCCGCGCCACTCACCAGCGGTTGCTGGATGCAGGCGCGGTCTATCACCTGTGGGATGGCCCGCTGGATGGTCCTGGGGATGAAATGGTCACCGCACGTTTCGTCTGCGACTGGTCGATCAGTCGGGACGAGATTACCGCCTTTCTGAACCTTCTGTAATCTGACCTGCGCCTCAGGCGCCCTGCCCTGTCAGCGCCGAGGCCAGCCGATCTGCCGCCCCAGCGGCAAAGCTGGTCCGTCTATGAGCAATCCCCATCCGGCGGCGCACATCCTTGGCGTCGCGCAGCGGGCGCACCACGATCCGCTGCGAAGCACGGCCATGGGACATCGGCACCAGCGCCACACCCAGCCCGGCCGCGACCAGATCCAGCAGTTGGGCATCGTGCATGGCCTTGGCCGCAACAGGCAGAGCCTTTTCCGGGCCAGGATCCTGCAGAACCCCGCCGAACAGATCTGCCGAGGGGCAATAGGGACGCGCAATCATGGACACCTCAGCCAGATCCGCGAGGCTCAGTTCGGCCTCCCGGCTCAGCGCGTGCCCGACAGGCAGGGCTACGCCATAGCCTTCTTCCCACAAAGATCGGAACGGCATGCCCTGCGGCGCGCAGTCTTCGGCGCAAAGCACCACATCGGCAAGTGCCGCATCGTCAGTGAACTGCAGCACCGCGCCCTCCGCATCCCGGGTGATTGCCCGTAGCCCCTGTTCGAAGGGCGAAGTCAGCACATCCGCAAAGCAATAGAGACGCAGCACGGGCCGCACCCGCCGGGCCAGCCGATCCTCCATCTGGTTGAGGCTGTTCAACACCACCCCTGCCATCTGGTACAGCTCACGTCCCAGATCCGTCGGCACCAGCCCCGCAGCACCCCTGTGAAACAACGGCCCCCCGTAATGCGCCTCCAGCCGGGCAATGGCGGCAGAGACCGACGGCTGGCGCACCTCGTTCAGCCGCGCCGCCGCGCTGAAGGTTCCGGTTTCATAAGCGGAGCGAAAATACCTGAGTGGCGCAAGATCATTCATAGGCATCAGCTATACCATGGATAGTCGATCCAGCAATTACCTATAGGCCTACGGTCTGCCAGAAAGACCCCACTCTTTTCATCAGCAAGAAAGTGGAGCTTACCATGAACATCCAGACGGGCACCCCTACATCAAATGATCAATCTCAGGGCCCTGTGATTGATCAGGTCCTGCGCCTGTTCGAGGCTGCAGATCCTGCAATCCTCGGACTTCTGGCCGAGGACATTGATTTCCGTATCGATCACTACAAGGATGAGGCCGACACCAGCTGGCAGCAGGCAAATGGCGTGAGTGAGCTTGGCGGCCTGCTGGCCCGGCTCGGGACCGAGGTCTTCCCCAAGGGCACGCGTATTCTTGACCTCTCCACCACGCCGCTCGGCAATGGCTGGGCGATGACGCGTTTTGAGCAGGAGTTCTTCTACGGCGTGCGGGACGGTATGGTGCGCAGCCTCACCTATATCACCTCTCACGAGGAGGCCGGTAAGCTCGATTTCTTCAGAGAGACCGTCACCACAATCACCACATTGTGATAGAAGCCGGGAGGCCCTAGCGGCCTTCCGGCGCCGTTTCGCGGTCTGTATCGCTCCAAAAGGCACGAATCGCGGCTGCGGTTTCGGCAGGATGGGTGATCGACACCATATGCCCGGCGTCCGCGATCACCCCAGATCGGGCGTTGGACAGGCGGCGCAGCAGACCGTCGTTGACCACGCCGATGATAGGGTTGGTTTCACTGCCGCGCAGCAGCAGGACCGGCAGATCGAGCGCCTCAAGAACGCCCGGCGCCAGAACCCCCGGCCGGTCCTGATAGACCGCCGCGTCACAGGCCGGAACGATATGGATGGCCCGCGTCATCGCTGCGCGGGTGGACTCGGGCAGATCCGGCCAGCGCGGCGCGCCCGAGCTCCAGCTGCGGTTGAACAGCCGTGCCGCCAGCGCCTCGTCCCCGGCTTCAAAAGCGTCCAGGAAGGGCCTGTTCTCCTCCTGAACCCGGGTGCTCATCTCCGGATCATCCTCCAGCGCGACCCGGAACAGAACCGGCTCGATCAGGGTCAGGCTGCGCACCTGGTCCGGGCGGGCCAGCGCCATACGCAGCGCCACTGTGGCGCCAAAGGAATGACCAATCAGATCGATCGGCTGGCCCTTTGGCATCAGCGACAGACCTGCCGCCGTGTTGCGATCCTGATAGTCACCCTGCCGGTCCCAATCCGGGCTGCGACCATGGGACAGCATGTCAAAGGCCGTGATGGTCACGGCCCCTTCCAGTGCCTCGCACAGACCGCGCCAGGTCCCGGAATGCGCCAGCGAGCAGTGCACCGCCAGCATCTGGCGGGCCCCCTCCCCGAAACTGCGAGAGAATACCGGTTGTGGCAGGTCGTGCGGCAGATCTTTCATCCAGGGCTTACTCCGACAGGTGCCGGTCCAGATCATCCAGCCGGTCCTGGCCCCAGAACTTGGCGCCATCACCGGTGACATAGAAGGGTGCGCCGAAAACACCAGCGGAAACCGCGTCTTCAAGGTTCTGACCGTACGTCTCAGCGCCCGCCAGAAGGCCACTGTCTGCCAAAGAGGCATCAAACCCCGCCGCCGTCAGGCACTCGCGGATCACGGCATCCTCGGCGATGTCCTTTTCCTCGGCCCAGCAGGCGCGCAGAATGCTCTGCACCAGGGCGCCCAGATCACCGCCCCCTCCGTTCTGCGCTGCGATGATCGCATAGGAGGACGGCGCCGCATTGGTGGGCCAATGTGCGGGCTTCAGGTTGATCGGCAGGTCCAGCTTCTTGGCCTGACGCTCCATCTCGATCAGGCGGTATTCCTGGCGGGCCGGATGACGGTCCTTCGGAGCGGTGCCGCCGGTGCGCGGGAAAAGCGCCTGAATATCGAACGGTTTGTACGTAATTTGTGCATCATGCGCGGCGGCAAGCTGCTCGAGCCTGTTTCCCGCAAGATATGTGTAAGGGGACAGGGTCGAGAAGTAGAAATCAATTGTTGCCATGTCGCTTTTCTCCGGCTTTGAACTAGGCTGGAACCTAGGCGCATGCTAAGCGGGGTTCAATATCACGAATCTGACACATTGCCGTTGCTGCCCGGGGATATCAGCCAATGCCGACCATGAACGAACCCAAGCTTATCGCTGGGAACGCCAACCTCCCGCTCGCCAATTCCATTGCCCGCCGCATGAGCATGCACCGCGGCGTCGATCAGGGGCTGGTGGATGCCCGTGTCGAGCGGTTCAACGACGGAGAGATCTTCGTAGAAGTCTACGAGAACGTCCGTGGCGAGGATATGTTCATAATTCAGCCGACCTCGAACCCGGCCAATGACAACCTGATGGAGCTGCTGATCATCTCGGATGCGCTGCGCCGCTCTTCGGCCCGCCGCACCACCGCTGTGATCCCCTACTTCGGCTATGCCCGGCAGGACCGCCGCACCAAGGCCCGCACGCCGATCTCGGCCAAACTGGTGGCCAACATGCTGACCGGCGCCGGGATCGAGCGGATCCTGACCATGGACCTGCACGCGGCGCAGATCCAGGGCTTCTTCGATATTCCCGTGGACAACCTCTACGCCTCGCCGATCTTTGCGCTGGATGTGAAGCACCAGTTCAAGGACAACATGGCCGATCTGATGGTCGTTTCGCCCGACGTAGGCGGTGTGGCCCGCGCCCGCGAGCTTGCGAAACGCATCAACGCCCCCCTGTCGATCGTCGACAAACGCCGTGAAAAGCCCGGTGAAGTGGCCGAGATGACCGTAATCGGGGATGTGACAGACAAGATCTGCCTGATCGTCGACGACATGTGCGACACCGCCGGAACGCTGTGCAAGGCGGCGCAGGTGCTGCTCGACAATGGTGCGCGCGAGGTACATGCCTATATCACCCACGGCGTGATGAGCGGCCCGGCAGTGGAACGCGTCACCAACTCGGTGATGAAATCTCTGGTTCTGACAGACACCATCCAGCCGACCGAAGCGGTTTCGGCCGCGCCTAACATCCGTATCCTGCCGACAGCGCCCCTGTTCACGCAGGCGATCCTCAACATCTGGCACGGCACCTCGGTCTCCTCCCTGTTCGAGGACAAGACCCTGATCCCGATCTACGAGTCGCTTTACAGCCACGTCTGACAGCCTGCGCGCCCCGCTGGGTGCAGCGACCGGAAGTCCGAAACAACACCGGCCCCGCGCGAGATCTTCGCCGGGGCCGTTTGATTACCGGGATGTGCTCCGCAGAGCTGCGCTCAGAGGCCGGTCAGTCTACCACCCAGTCATCCTCGAACGGCATATCGCCAATGGCCATCCAAGCTGCCCGTACCCGCGCCACGCGGCTGTCGGCCCAGGTGCGAAACACCACATCAAACCCGGTGGCGGTTATATTCTCGGCTACCAGTTCGGCCCGCACGGCAGCCGAGGTATCCATGTCCCACATCGACATCGACACTTGCACCGCGGGCGGGCGGGCAAAGGCTTCGGAAAACCGCACGGTCTTGCGCCGCTCCCGGGCGCCCTCCCCTGTCCACATGCTGCCGCCGCTGTCGAACTCGGAAAACACCACAAGATCGCCCTGATCAATCCCGGTGCGCGGGTTTCGCAGTCTTTTCATGAATTTCCAATCCTCCGCTCGCGGGCAGCCTGACGCACCCACAACCCTGAAGCGTCATAAAACCATCTGAGCGCACAAAAGAAAACCGGCCCCATAAGGGCCGGTTTACAAAGTCTTTCTCGCTTGGCGCGGAACCTTAGAGGCTCATGTGGGTGCCAAGGGCCTCCATGTCCGCCAGAAGTTTCGCGGCTTCCTCGACGATGTCGTGGGGCTGCTCTTCTTCCTTAGCGGTCTTGTAGGTCTCACGTGCGTCCTCGATCAGCTCATCCAGGTGCGCACGGGTCATTTCATCCATCGGGATTGCCTTTTCGGCCAGAACCGAGAGCGCCTCGGAACCGATTTCGGCAAACCCACCGGTGACCACATACTCCGAAGTGCCTTGGGGGCTTTCGACCCGCAGGACACCCGGGCGCAGCGTAGTGATGGTCGGCGCATGCATCGGCATAGCCGTCATGTCGCCTTCCGCGCCGGGGATCTGAACCGCGCTCACCTGAAGCGAAGCAAGGCTCCGCTCCGGGCTCACGAGGTCGAATTGCATGGTATCAGCCATCAGGGCCCTCCTTAGGCCGCCTCAGCAGCCATTTTCTCGGCTTTTGCCTTCACCTCTTCGATGCCGCCAACCATGTAGAAGGCGCCTTCGGGCAGGTGGTCGTATTCGCCGGCCACAACTGCCTTGAACGAGGCAATGGTGTCTTCCAGCGGAACCTGCACACCATCAGAACCGGTGAACACTTTCGCAACGTCGAACGGCTGGGACAGGAAGCGCTGGATCTTACGGGCACGGGCCACGGTCAGCTTATCTTCCTCGGACAGTTCGTCCATACCAAGGATCGCGATAATGTCCTGCAGCGACTTGTAGCGCTGGAGGATCTGCTGAACGTCGGAAGCCACTGCGTAGTGCTCTTCGCCAACGATCTGCGGGTCCATCAGGCGCGACGAGGAGTCGAGCGGGTCCACAGCCGGGTAGATGCCCAGCTCGGAGATGGCACGGTTAAGAACCGTGGTCGCATCGAGGTGAGCAAAGGTGGTTGCCGGTGCGGGGTCGGTAAGGTCGTCCGCGGGAACGTACACAGCCTGGATCGAGGTGATCGAGCCGTTCTTGGTGGAGGTAATACGCTCCTGCATCGCACCCATGTCGGTCGCCAGCGTCGGCTGGTAGCCCACAGCGGAGGGGATACGGCCAAGCAGAGCCGAAACCTCGGAACCGGCTTGGGTAAAGCGGAAGATGTTGTCCACGAAGAACAGAACGTCGGTACCGGACTGGTCACGGAACTGTTCCGCCAGGGTCAGACCGGTCAGAGCAACACGCGCACGGGCTCCCGGAGGTTCGTTCATCTGACCGTAAACCAGCGCAACCTGCGATTCCGACAGGTTGTCGGGCTTAATCACGTTGGATTCGATCATCTCGTGGTAAAGGTCGTTACCTTCACGGGTCCGCTCACCAACACCGGCGAACACGGAGAAGCCCGAGTGCACTTTTGCGATGTTGTTGATCAGTTCCATGATGAGAACGGTCTTGCCCACGCCGGCACCGCCGAAGAGGCCGATCTTACCACCCTTGGAGTAAGGCGCCAGAAGGTCGATGACCTTGATGCCTGTCACCAGGATTTCCGACTCGGTCGACTGTTCGTTGAACTCAGGCGCCGCCGCGTGGATCGGACGGGTTTCTTCGGCTGTCACCGGGCCCTTTTCGTCAACGGGCTCGCCGACGACGTTCAGAATACGGCCCAGGGTCGCGTTACCAACGGGGATCGAGATCGGCGCGCCGGTGTCGGTGACTTCCTGACCGCGAACCAGACCTTCGGTTGCGTCCATTGCGATTGTACGGACGGTGTTTTCGCCCAGGTGCTGCGCAACTTCCAGAACCAGATTCTTACCGTTGTTGTCGGTGTTGAGGGCGTTCAGGATCGCGGGCAGGTCATCGTCGAACTGGACGTCGACAACGGCGCCGATGATCTGAACCACCTTGCCTTTTGCATTTGCCATTTGTTGGTCTCCGGTTGTCTCTTAGAGCGCCTCGGCGCCCGAAATAATTTCAATCAGCTCGTTGGTGATCACGGCCTGGCGGGAACGGTTAAACTCGATGGTCAGCTGGTCGATCATATCGCCCGCGTTGCGTGTCGCATTGTCCATCGCGCTCATCCGGGCACCCTGTTCGGATGCGCCATTTTCCAGCAGCGCCGAAAAGATCTGGGTGGATACGCCACGGGGCAGCAAGTCGGCGAGAATCGCCTCTTCGCTGGGTTCGTAGTCATATACCGCCGAGGCTTCTTCGGCTTCGCCGCCCTCGTAAGAGGCCGGAATGATCTGCTGTGCCGTCGGCACCTGTGTCACGACGTTGACGAACTCCGAGTAGAAGATCGTCGCGACGTCGAATTCACCAGCGTCAAAGCGGGTCAGGATGTCCTTTGCGATGCCCTGCGCATCGGCATAGCCAAGACGCTTGACTTCGCTCAGGTCAACGTGACCGACAAAATCGGCTTCAAAGTCACGACGCAGCGCGTCGCGGCCTTTTTTGCCAACGGTCAGGATCTTGACCGTCTTGCCTGCCGCTTTCAGCTCAGCTGCCTTTTGACGGGCCAGCTTGGCGATGTTGGCGTTGAAGCCACCACACAGTCCACGCTCGGCTGTCAAAACGACAAGCAGCTGTACCTGATCGCTTCCGGTGCCACGAAGCAGCTTGGGCGCTGCTTCGCTGTCGCCGACCGAGGCTGCCAGAGATGCCATAACGGCGTTGAACCGCTTGGCATAGGGACGGCTGTCTTCGGCAGCTTCCTGGGCGCGGCGAAGTTTCGCCGCAGCCACCATTTGCATGGCTTTTGTGATCTTACGAGTGCTTTTGACACTCGCGATCCTGTTTTTCAGGTCCTTGAGATTTGGCACTGCCTTATCTCCTTACGCGAAGTCGGCAGCGAATTCGTCGAGTACCGCCTTCATTTTTTCGACCGGCTCACCCTTTTTGAATTTGGGGTCTTCGTCGGTGATCCACTGCAGGAAGTCAGCCTTCTTGCCGCGCAGGAAGCTCAGCAGTTCGGCTTCGTACCGGCCAACGTCCTTGACGTCGACGTTGTCGAGGTAACCGTTGGTGCCAGCAAAGATGATGCAGACGATTTCCGAGTTGGTCAGCGGCGAGTACTGCGGCTGCTTCATCAGCTCGGTCAGGCGCGCACCACGGGCCAGCAGCTGCTGGGTTGCAGCGTCGAGGTCGGAACCGAACTGCGCAAAGGCCGCCATTTCGCGGTACTGAGCCAGCGACAGCTTAACCGGACCGGCAACCGAAGACATCGCGTCGGTCTGAGCCGAGGAGCCCACACGCGAAACCGACAGACCGGTGTTCACAGCAGGACGGATGCCCTGGTAGAACAGTTCGGTTTCCAGGAAGATCTGACCGTCGGTGATCGAGATCACGTTGGTCGGAATAAACGCGGACACGTCGCCGCCCTGGGTTTCGATGACGGGCAGAGCGGTCAGCGAACCGGAGCCGAAGTCTTCGTTCAGCTTCGCGGAACGTTCCAGCAGACGGGAGTGCAGGTAGAAAACGTCACCCGGGTAAGCTTCACGTCCCGGCGGACGACGCAGCAGCAGGGACATCTGACGATAAGCAACCGCTTGCTTGGACAGGTCATCATAGATGATCAGGCCGTGCTTACCGTTGTCGCGGAAGTATTCGGCCATCGCGGTTGCGGCATAGGGTGCCAGGAACTGCAGAGGAGCCGGGTCGGACGCGGTTGCGGCAACCACGATCGAGTATTCCATCGCGCCGCTTTCTTCCAGCTTCTTAACCAGCTGGGCAACGGTGGAACGCTTCTGACCGACAGCAACGTAGACGCAGTACAGTTTCTTGGACTCGTCGTCGCCTGCGGCGTCGTTGTAGACTTTCTGGTTCAGAACCGCGTCAAGAGCAACGGCGGTCTTACCGGTCTGACGGTCACCAATGATCAGCTCACGCTGGCCACGGCCGATCGGGATCATCGCGTCAACCGATTTCAGGCCGGTTGCCATCGGCTCGTGAACCGATTTACGCGGGATGATGCCCGGTGCCTTGGAGTCGGCAATGCCGCGCTCTTTGGCGTTGATGGGGCCCTTGCCGTCCAGCGGGTTGCCCAGACCGTCAACAACGCGGCCCAGCAGTTCGGGGCCAACGGGAACGTCCACGATCGAGTTGGTGCGCTTGACGGTGTCACCTTCTTTAATGTCGCGGTCCGAGCCGAAGATCACGATACCGACGTTGTCGGCTTCGAGGTTCAGCGCCATGCCCATGATGCCGCCCGGGAACTCGACCATTTCGCCGGCCTGGACGTTGTCGAGGCCGTACACACGGGCGATACCGTCACCGACGCTCAGCACGCGGCCGATTTCGGCCACCTCTGCTTCTTGACCAAAATTCTTGATTTGGTCTTTCAGGATCGCAGAAATCTCTGCTGCTTGGATACCCATTTATCCGACCTCTTTCATTGCATTCTGTAGGGAGTTGAGCTTGGAGCGGATCGAGCTATCGATCATCTTCGAACCCACTTTAACGACAAGACCGCCAATGATGCTCTCATCGACGGTTGCATTGATGGTAACCTTCTTGCCCACGCGCTCGGCCAGAGTCTTGGCCAGCTTTTCGCTTTGGGTCTTGGTCAGCGCCTTGGCCGAGGTGACCTCTGCGGTCACTTCGCCACGTGCTTCAGCCAGGCTGGCGCGCAGGGAGTCGATCAGAGCTGGCACCACGAACAGGCGGCGTTTCGCAGCCATCAGCGACAGGGTGTTGCGCAAGGTGGGGTCCAACCCCATCTTGGTGCTGACCGCATCGATTGCGGCGGCCTGCTCTTCGCGCGTCACCAGAGGCGAGCTGATCAGGTTTTGAAGGTCTTCGCTGTCAGCCAGGGCAGCTGCCAGGTCATTGATGCTGGTCTCAAGGCTGTCGAGCGCCTTGTTCTCGTCAGCGATCTCAAAGACCGCTGTGGCATAGCGCGCGGCGATGCCTGCAGAAATCGAAGCTGGTTCGGACACGTCCACCCTTCCGATATTATTTTGGCCCCGGTCTGCATACCTGCGTCAGGCAGCACCCGGGGGTGTGAGTCAGCCCACCAGCGTGGCAGGCCATCGAAATCAGCGTGGATGTAGCAGAGCGTTCCCAACCTATCAACTGCCTATAACGGTAACGGCAAAATGACCGAGTTAAGTGTTTTCAATGCCTTAGCGGAACTGCGGCCCTTTGCCCCCGCAACAGGCTACAAAAAATGAACAAGTTCTTCATCGAATTGCGATTCCTGAGGGTCAAAAAACGGCATTTGTTCCCCCTTCGTGCAGTTTTGCCGCAGAATGAGCACGCCACGCCCCCGGCAGGGCACCTGCGGGAATCACCGTTAGCATTGCGCCCTGTGCATGGCTGCGGCCATCGGCACGGGGGCATGGCGCGGGTCAGGCTGGTTCTGCAACCGGGTTCGACAGCCCTTCCAGCACCCGGATCGGGTTGCTGCGTTTGACGCGGGTCATCAGCCCCTTTTGCTGATGGGTCTGCTTGCTGACCTCGACCAGGATCACTCCTCCTGCCAGCACCGCCGGCAGGCGCCGCCCCATCTTTTCCAGCAGCGCGCCGGATTTCAGCCAGAACCGCCGGGAACTCGGCAGTCGGTAAAGCGCCGCCGTATGCTGCTCGATGGTGAACTGGTGCAGCCGCAGCTGGTTTTCCAGCTGTGTCAGCGTATAGGGGCGCCCATATCCAAAGGGCGTCTTGTCCGACCGCGCCCAGAACCCTGCCCTGTTTGGAACAATGAAAATCGCCCGCCCGCCGGGGCCAAGCGCGCGCCAGGCTTCCTCCAGCAGATCCGACGGGCGTTCAGAGGTCTCCAGCCCGTGCAGCATCACCAACCGGTCGACGCGCCCGGTTTCGATAGGCCAGCTGACCTCTTCGCACAGAACCGACACATTCGGCATGCCCGCCGGCCATTGCATCACCCCCTGCGGCCCCGGCATCATCGCCATCACCCGCCGCGCATCCGCCAGATAGGGACGCAGCAGCGGCGCGGCAAAGCCAAAGCCCACAACAGTCTGCCCCGTCGCATCGGGCCACATCTGCAACAGGCGCGCCCGGATTGCCGCCTGCGCGGCCCGGCCAAGGGTACTGCGGTAGTAGAAGTTCCTCAGATCCTGAACATCAAGATGCATTGCGGGCGCCTGCTGCTTGGGTCACTCTGGGGGCAGTCTAACAATGAAAAAGCGAATGACCATGCCCCTTGAGATCGTCACCGTTCCCTGCCTCTCTGACAACTACGCCTTCCTGCTGCATGACGCCGCATCGGGGCGCACCGCACTGGTTGACGCTCCGGATCCTGCCGCCATCACCGCCGCCCTTAAGAAGCGCGGATGGGGACTGGACGAGATCCTGCTGACCCATCACCACTGGGACCATATCGACGGAACCAAGGAGCTGTGCAGCACCTATGGCGCCTCGGTGACTGGCGCGGCCGCAGATGCGCACCGGCTGCCAGATCTGGATCGCGCTGTACAGGATGGTGAAAGCTTCGATTTGTTCGGTCACGAGGTTCAGGTGCTGGATGTTTCCGGCCACACCGTTGGCCACATCGCCTTTTACATCCCGGACAGCAACGCCGTCTTTACCGCTGACAGCCTGATGGCGCTTGGCTGTGGCCGCCTCTTCGAAGGCACGCCCGAGCAGATGTGGAACAGCCTGTCGCGGCTCGCCGCCCTGCCTCCCGAAACCGTGGTTTATTCCGGCCATGAATACACCCAGGCCAATGCCGCCTTTGCCATTACGATCGACCCGGACAACGACGCCCTCAAGACCCGCATCGCGCAGATCGACACCGCCCGCGCGGCGGGCGAGCCAACCGTGCCCTCTACGCTGCAACTGGAATTGGACACAAATCCCTTCCTGCGTGCCCATCTTTCCAGCGTTAAGGAATCGATGGCCATGCAGAACGCTGAAGACGTTGATGTCTTTACAGAAATCCGGCGCAGAAAGGACAATTTCTGACCTCTGGCGTGTATCATTTCCGGCTTAGCAACAAGAAATGTGACCGAAAAATAAAAGAAAGCGCTTGAAGCCGGCGGTCTATCAACCAAACTCTAATACTATGAGGCCATGGTTGAGAGTGGGGAAGGATGGTAAATACGCCGCCCCGCCCCCCTCAACCCAAGACAGAGGAGCACGCCCGTGCCTTCATTCTCGAGCACATTGGAACAAGCCATTCACGCAGCGCTGGCGCTGGCGAATGAGCGGCGACACGAATTCGCAACGCTGGAGCACCTGCTGCTGGCGCTGCTGGACGAACCCGACGCAGCCCGCGTAATGCGCGCCTGCAGCGTCGACCTCGGCGAATTGCGAACGGCCCTGGTGGAATTCGTGGATGAGGATCTGTCGAACCTGGTTACCGATATTGACGGCTCCGAAGCTGTGCCCACCGCGGCATTCCAGCGGGTGATCCAGCGGGCTGCGATCCATGTCCAAAGCTCGGGCCGCACCGAAGTCACCGGCGCCAACGTGCTGGTTGCGATCTTTGCCGAGCGCGAAAGCGATGCCGCCTATTTCCTTCAGGATCAGGACATGACCCGCTATGACGCGGTGAACTTCATCGCCCATGGTGTGGCCAAGGATCCTGCATTTGGCGAACCGCGCCCGGTTTCCGGCGCTCACGAGGCTGAAGAAGAACCACAGCCGCAGGCCGCCGAGGGCGAAAATAAGGAAAGTGCGCTGGCCAAGTATTGCGTCGATCTCAACGCGAAATCCCGCGAAGGCGACATCGATCCGCTGATCGGCCGCAGCCATGAAGTGGAGCGCTGCATTCAGGTGCTGTGCCGCCGCCGCAAGAACAACCCGCTGCTGGTTGGTGATCCCGGCGTTGGCAAGACCGCCATCGCCGAAGGTCTGGCGCGCAAGATCGTGCAGGGTGAGGTGCCGGAGGTTCTCTCCGAGACCACCATCTATTCGCTCGACATGGGCGCGCTGCTGGCCGGCACCCGTTATCGTGGTGATTTCGAGGAACGCCTGAAAGCGGTCGTGACCGAGCTGGAACAACACCCCGACGCGGTTCTCTTCATCGACGAGATCCACACGGTGATCGGCGCTGGCGCCACATCTGGCGGCGCCATGGATGCCTCTAACCTGCTGAAGCCTGCGCTTCAGGGCGGCAAACTGCGCACCATGGGCTCCACCACCTACAAGGAGTTCCGTCAGCACTTTGAAAAAGACCGCGCCCTGTCGCGCCGGTTCCAGAAGATCGACGTGAACGAACCCACGGTCGAAGACGCCATCGAAATCCTGAAGGGCCTGAAACCCTATTTCGAGGAACATCACAGCGTCAAATTCACCACCGATGCGATCAAATCGGCGGTGGAGCTGTCGGCGCGTTACATCAACGACCGCAAACTGCCGGACAAGGCCATCGACGTGATCGATGAGGCCGGCGCCGCGCAGCATCTGGTGCCCGAAGACAAGCGTCGCAAGACCATTGGCGTCAAAGAGGTTGAAGCCGTCGTCGCCAAGATCGCCCGCATTCCGCCCAAGAGCGTGTCCAAGGACGATGCAGAGGTGCTCAAGGATCTGGAGAAATCGCTCAAACGCGTTGTTTTCGGTCAGGACGATGCCATCGACGCGCTGTCCAGCGCCATCAAACTGGCGCGCGCAGGCCTGCGGGAGCCGGAAAAGCCCATCGGCAACTACCTCTTTGCGGGCCCCACCGGTGTCGGCAAGACCGAGGTCGCCAAACAGCTGGCCGATACGCTGGGTGTGGAACTGCTGCGCTTTGACATGTCGGAATACATGGAGAAACACGCGGTCTCCCGCCTGATCGGCGCGCCTCCGGGCTATGTCGGCTTTGATCAGGGCGGTCTTCTGACCGATGGCGTCGATCAGCATCCGCATTGCGTGCTGCTGCTGGACGAGATCGAAAAGGCGCACCCGGATGTCTTCAACATCCTGTTGCAGGTGATGGATAACGGTCAGCTCACCGATCACAACGGCCGCACCGTGAACTTCCGCAACGTGGTTCTGATCATGACCTCCAACGCCGGCGCCTCGGATATGGCGAAGGCCGCCATCGGCTTTGGTCGCGACCGCCGCGAGGGCGAAGACACCGCCGCCATCGAGCGGACCTTTACCCCGGAGTTCCGCAACCGTCTGGATGCGGTGATCTCCTTCGCGCCGCTGCCCAAAGAGGTCATTCTGCAGGTTGTCGAGAAATTCGTACTGCAGCTTGAGGCGCAGCTGATGGACCGCAACGTATCGATCGAACTGACCCGCAAGGCTGCCGAATGGCTGGCCGAGAAGGGCTATGACGACAAGATGGGTGCGCGTCCGCTGGGCCGGGTCATTCAGGAGTACATCAAGAAACCGCTGGCCGAGGAACTGCTGTTCGGCAAGCTGACCAAGGGCGGTCTCGTCAAGGTTGGCATCAAGGACGGCAAGATCGACCTGCGCCTTGAAGGCCCAGGCAAGCCCCGGATTTCCGGTAACAAGCCGCCGCTGCTGACCGCAGAATAATGTATCGCACGCTTTTCGCGCTGTTTTCATCGCTCGCCGCACCCGTTGCGGCGGGCGATTTCGCATTGGACTGGCCCATCGACTGCGTGCTGGGCGACAGCTGCCACATTCAGCAATACGTCGACCGGGATCCCGGCCCCGGGGCGCAGGATTTCACCTGCAACGGCCTGACTTATGACGGGCACAAGGGCACGGATATCGCCCTGCCCTACCTTTCGGACATGCAGACCGGCGTCACGGTGCGTGC
Organism: Phaeobacter sp. SYSU ZJ3003; assembly: GCF_041300735.1. Classification (NCBI taxonomy): domain Bacteria; kingdom Pseudomonadati; phylum Pseudomonadota; class Alphaproteobacteria; order Rhodobacterales; family Roseobacteraceae; genus Phaeobacter; species Phaeobacter sp. SYSU ZJ3003. The sequence continues at coordinate 106,515 of NZ_PXNU01000031.1, forward strand.
CGCCGCAGACGGGATCGTTGCAGGGTTGCGCGATGGCATGCCGGATCAATACGCGACCAAGGCAAACGCTGCCGAGATCAAGGACCGAGAATGCGGCAACGGTCTGGTGCTGCGCCACGCGGGCGGCTGGGAAACCCAGTACTGCCACATGAAGAGTGGCTCCCTCCGCGTCGCCAAGGGCGACCGGGTGCCCGCTGGAACCGCCCTCGGCGAGGTTGGCCTCTCCGGCAAGACGCAATTCCCGCACCTGCATCTGTCGCTGCGCAAGGATGGCGCGGTTGTAGACCCCTTCCAGCCAGATAGCAGCGCCGCCTGCGGCACCGCATCCGGCGCCTCCCTGTGGGCGCAGCCAGTTGCTTATGAGGCTGGTGGCTTCCTCGGTGCCGGGTTCAGCACCGGTGTTCCAGCCTATGACGCGATCAAATCCGGTACCACTGCGGCGAAGGGAGAGATGCTGGCAAAGGATGCGCCTGCGATGGTGTTCTGGGCCTATGCCTTTGGTGGACGGGAGGGCGACACCCTTACCCTCACCATTGACGGGCCGGGCGGCAAAATGATCGATCAGAAGGCCACTCTGAAAAAGGATCAGGCGCAATTCTTCCGCGCTGCGGGCAAACGTCTGCGCCGGGCAGCCTGGCCTGCCGGGCTTTATACCGGGATTGCCCGGTTGATGCGCGACGGGGCAGAAGTGGACCGGATCATCCAGCCGATCCGGATCGACTGATCCGCGCCCTTTCGCCCCGCCCTAGCGTTCGGTGAACTTCAACTCGATCCGCCGGTTCTGGGCGCGGGCCTCTGGCGTGTCGGCAGTGTTGACGGGCTGATATTCGCCAAATCCATTCGCCGCCAGCCGCCCCGGCGGAATGCCAAGTGCATCAATCATGTAGCGCACCACCGACAGCGCCCGCCCCTGGCTAAGCTCCCAGTTATCCTTGAACTTCGGATGCCCCAGCAGGGTCGTGTTGTCAGTGTGGCCATCGACCCGGATGATCCAGTTGATCTCTGGCGGGATCGCAGCGGCCACGCTTTGCAGGATACGGGCAACCTTGGCGATTTCAGCCTTGCCCGCCTCCGACAGCTCGGCGCTTGCCGGAGCGAACAGCACTTCGGAGGCAAAGACGAAACGGTCACCCTCGATCCGCACACCGTCCTGGCTGCCCAGAACATCCCGCAGCCGCCCGAAGAACTCCGACCGGTAGCGCTCCAGATCCTGCGCCTTGTCGGCCAGAGCTGCCGCCTCAGCCTCCAGCCGCTTGCGCTCCTGCTCTTCCAGTATCCGGCGCTTGCGCTCTTCCGAGGCGGCGCGGGCCAGCGCGGCGTTCAGATCCTGACCAAGGTTCTGTAATTGCACCTGCTGCGCTGCATCGCGCGCCTGATAATCGTCCAGAATGGCCTGCAGGCTACCCAGCTGTTCACGCAGGGCTGCGATCTGCTGGTTCAGCAGTGCCGCCTCGCGCTGCGCCTTGGTCGATAGCTGTTTCTGATCGGCAAGTGCTGCGCGGGCCTGCGCCAGCAGCGCGGCGCGTTCCTCTGCAAGGTTGCGCTGCCCCTCGGCGCTGTTCTCCGCCTCCTTCTGGGCATTGAGCGCAGCAAGCAAGCGCTGTTGCAGCACATCCGTATCGCTGGCCGCCGCGCGGGCGTTTTCCAGTGCTTCCAGTGCAGTCAGCAGACGTTGCTCCACCGCAGCCCGGTCCTCTGCAGTGGAACTGGCAGCGCTGCGGGCAGCGGCAAGATCAGCGCGGGCCTGCTGCAACTGTGCCTCAAGCCCGGCCTGCAGGCTGGCAGCATCCGCCCGGACCTCGGCCAGCTGTTGTTCCAAGGCACGCCGCTCTGCGTCGGCCTTGTCTTCGGCCGCGCTCAGCGCCGCTTCCAGATCCACCCGGGCCTTGGCGTGGTTTGCCTGAAGCTGGGCAAGCTGGTCTTCATACTGTGATTGCGTCTCGACCGAGGCCGCTTGCTGCCGCGCAAGTTCCGCTTCCAACTCGTCACGGGTGCGGGCGGCATCTTGCCGGGCGGCCTGCAGATCTGCAGTCAGACTGGCGCGGGTGGCATCCGCATCGGCCCGGACCCGGTCGAGTTCCGCCTCAAGGGCACTGACCCGCGCCTCGGCCTCGGACTGGCTGACCTCCATCTGCGCCAGAACCCGGGTCAGCCGCTCGGCCAATTCGTCCCGTTCCCGCGATTGCGCGCGGGCGGCTTCCAGCGTGGCAAGCGCCTCTTCCAGCTGGCTGTCCAGCTGCGCCTTGGCAGCCTCGGCGGCGGCCAGAAGGGTTAGCGTATCCTCGGCCCGCTGGCGTTGCGCCTCCAGCGACAGGGTCATGGCGGTCAGTTCGGCGTCAGCGTCTTCCAGTTTCTTGCGCAGGGCCTCAGCCGCCGCAGCTTCGGCCAGACGGGCAGTTTCTTCTTCGCTCAGCTGGTCTTTCAGATCGGCCAGCTGAGCCTCTTGCGCCGTGCCTTCCGCCTGCAAATCAGCGATCATCGCCTCCAGCGCCTCGCGCCGGGCCGCAGCCAGCCTCGCCGCTTCGACACCGGCATCGATTTCATCACGAGCCTGCGCCAGCGCCAGGTTCAAGGCTTCCTGTTCGCTCAACAGCTCAGCCCTGTCCGCCTCCAGCTGTTCCCGCTCCGCGCTCAGATCCGCGATTTCCGCCGTTGCGGCCTCCTGATCGGCGATCAGGGCGGCTACCTGCGCCTCGAAGGCGGTAATGCGGCTACGCGCGGCCTCCAGATCGGCAACCCGCGCGTCCCGCTCAGAGGTGAGCGACGCAATCAGCGATTTCTGCTCGGCAATCTGTCCCTCGGCCTGCTGAAGTTCGTCCTGCGTCGTGCTCAGCGTCGCGGTGAGCGCGCCAAGCCGGGCGGTCAGAAGATTGTTCGAACGTTCCTCAAGCCCCAGCGCATTGGCCAGCGCCTGTACTTCGGACGAGAGTTCGTCCAGCTCGCTTTCCTGTCCGGTGATGGTCTCGCGCAGAACCGATTGCACCACCATGAAAATGGTCAGCACGAACATCAGCACCAGCAAAAGCCCGGTCATCGCATCGACGAAGCCCGGCCAGATCGAGGCCTGGAACCGTTGCCCAGTGCGCCGGGACAGGGCCATGGGTCAACCCTCGTCCTGAGAGGCGGCCTTGGCTGCGCGCTGGCCGCCCCGTGGCGGTGCAAAGGCCTTGACCATCAGGTCGATATCCTTGCGCAATTCGGCCAGGCTTTCCTGTCGACCGGCCGAAATTTCCTCAAGGATGCGCAGCATCTGCACGTCGATCGAGCGCAGCCGCATGCGGCTTTCGGCATCAAGGCCCACGTCGCCATGGGCGCGCATGATTTCGGTCAGGGTTTCCTGCCCGACAGCCACCCGCTCCAAGGCCGCGCTCAGCGTTTCATTCTGTTCCTGACGCTGGTTCATGTCGTTGATACTATCGACCAGCTGCGAGAGTTTTTCCTCGACCGCGACGCGGCCCTGTGCGGTTTCGGCGAACATGCCCTGCAGGGCATCCATCTGCTCGGCCATTGTATCCAGCACCTCGGAGACGATCCCGCTGTCCCCGGCCCCATCCTCGCCCGAAGAAAAGCTGACACGGGTAAAGGAGGACAGCCACTCTTCCAGCTCGCGATAGAACCGGTTCTGGCCGTGCCCGGCAAAAAGCTCCAAAAGGCCGACGATGAGCGACCCGGCAAGCCCCAGAAGGGAAGAGGCAAAAGCAACACCCATGCCGCCCAGCTGCGCCTCAAGCCCGGTCATCAGCCGGTTAAAGATGGTCAGGCTTTCTTCGCCCTCCTGCGGGGCAAGGCTGCGAATGGTATCTACAACCGCCGGAACCGTAGTCGCCAGACCATAGAACGTACCCAAAAGACCAAGAAAAATCAGAAGGTTGACGATATAGCGGGTAATCTCCCGGTCTTCATCGATCCGCGTTGCCACGGAATCCAGGATCGAGCGGGTCGAGGAAGAGCCAAGCTGCATCCGCGCCCCCCGCGACCGCAGGAGCGAGGCCAGCGGCGCCAGCATCGACGGCGGTCGGTCTTCGCCGCGGCTGCCGCCGCCGGCAAAGCTTTCGATCCAGCGCACCGAGCCGATCAGCTGCACGACCTGCCAGAAACAGGCCAGCACCCCGATCACGAAGACGAAAAGAATAAACCCGTTGAGCCAGGGGTTGGCCTGAAACACCGGCAGCACACGTGGCAGCGCAACAAAGGCGCCAAACCCGGCAAGCCCCAATGCAATCAGCATCAGAATGACCTGTCGGACCGGTTGGGAAAACTGGGGCCTGATCTTACCGTCTGGCTGCGCCATATTAAGGGGCTCCTGCCTCTTTCAGTGCTCTTGTCGCGCCTGAAGCCTACAGGGAAAGAGAGTGCAAGGCCAAGGCTTTATGCTGTGATCTGCCGCACGCGCCCCGCCAGCCAGTCCAGATCTTCATCATTCAGCCCGATCTCTGCCAGATGGCTTGCGGTATTATAGAGGTATTCGGTGTTGGGGCCCCGTCCGCCCACCGCATGGGCAATGATCCGGGCTTGTTCCTCAAGGCTCATCCCGCCGCAGTACTGCACATGATGGGGGTCGATCACATAGGTCACCGCAGTGACGAGATCCCCGGTGTGCAGCTCCACCTCCAGATCCCGCTCGACATAGGCCGAGGAGATCAGCTCACGCTCGCGCAGATAATCCAGCGTCTCGGTTTCAGCGCCGTTTTCCACCGCCAGAGCAAGGCCCGTGCAATGAGCCCCGGCGACCTCATCCAGTGCCAGAACCAGACCCGGTTTCTCTTCAGTGCCGCGATGGTGAACCGAACTCATGCAGAAGGAGCGCGCATAGCCCTGCAGCGTCGCGATCTCGCGGCGCGCGACGGGAAATCCCGGGTTCCACAACAGTGATCCGTATCCGAACACCCACATGGTCATGACAACTGGTCCTTTCTGATCCCTGTCTGTAAACAGCAAATCTGCTCCGGGCAAAAGAGGGTCTTTGGCATGCGCGTTGTGAAACTTCTGGTGGCTGCCGGGCTGGTGTGGAGCCTGTATTGGGCCGCCAGCGCCTGGGGCCTGCGCAGCGGTATTGCCCAATGGTTCGGCGAACAGGAACGGCAGGGTTGGCTGGCGGAATACGCTGCGCTGGAAAGTTCCGGTTTCCCGACAGCGCACCGGACGCGCATCCTGCATCCAACGCTGGCCGACCCCGGAACCGGCGCCGCCTGGAGCGCGGACTGGATCAGCCTCTACAGCCTTCCCCTGAAGCCGCAGGAGGTGACGCTGCAGTTTCCCCCCGCCCCGCAGCGCCTGTCGCACTATGATAAGACAGCAGTCCTGCAGGCTGCGGACTTGCAGGCGGACTTGCAGCTCGCGCCCGGATCAGCCATGTCACTGGAACGGATGTCACTGCAGGCGGCAGAGTGGAAGATATCGCGGGCGGGTAAGGTCCTGCTATCCGCCCCTGCCTTTAGCCTGGACATGACCCGAACGGGGGACACGGAGAGCTATCGCATTTCGGCCCGGGCAGAGACGCTGACCCCCCGCGGCAGATTGCAACGGATGCTGATCTCAGCCGAAGAGCTGCCACCCAGCCTGACCGATGTCACGCTCGCGGCGGATGTCCTTTTTGACACTGCATGGGACCGACGCGTGCTGGAACTGCGCCGCCCGCAACCGCGCCGGATCACCCTGACGCAGGCAGAGGCGCATTGGGGCACCCTTGCCCTGCGGGCCAATGGCAGCGTGGATGTGGACGAGGCTGGCCGGATGAGCGGTAAGGTGGATATCAGGGCAGAGAATTGGCGTGGCCTGCTACGGCTTGCAGAACGCTCCGGCCTGCTCCCCGCCCGCCTGCGCAGTGGCACCGAACGGATCCTGGGGCTGCTGGCTCAGATGCATGGCCGCGAACAGGATCTCGATATCGCCCTGTCCTTCTCCGACGGGCAGATGTTTCTTGGTCCGCTGCCGCTCGGCACCGCTCCCCGCATCACGCTATACTGAGGAAGCCATCGGGCGCGCTGACGCGCCCGGTTCCTGTCAGCGGCAGTAGGATCCGCCCCGGTGTCGCGCCACATCCAGATGGAAGTGATCCTTGTGATAACGATCCGCGTCGGGTCCCAGAACCGTGCCAAACGGACCGCAGGCCGCTTTCCAGATCTTGCGCAGCTTCCTTCGGGTACGGCGCTTCTGCCAGCCTTCCAGAACGGTGATCGTCTCACCATCTTCCAGGGTGAAGCCGGAAATATCGATCGCCTTGCCCTTGCCATGCTCCGAGATGCGCGCGCCCGGACGGTTGTTGCGGGTGCGGCAGGAATAATGCGCAGCCACTCGCAGCGACACTACGCGGTTGCGGCGGCCAAATGCCTTTTCCACGTCCCGTTCGACCCAGCGGTTCAGCGATTTCGCCATATCGCAGGTCATCACCGATTTCTTGCTGAGCCGCACACCCGCGACCGAGGACACCCGGACCGCCGATTTCGCACCGCAGCCCGGTAGAGAGCCGACGACAGAGCCAACCGGCTCTCCCTGAATATCGATATCGCCGCAGACCGAGGTTTTACGCAGCTTGCGCCGCTTGAACAGCACCTGCTGAACAATGGCATCGGGGCGCAGGCTGGGGCGCAACGAACTGCCCGGCCCGACATCGGGCAACGTGGCCGCACCCAGCGCCGCCACGGCTAAGGTTTGCTCTGCCATCGGCCGCCCTTGTGGTCGCATCAGCTCGGGCCCCGCCACGGTAGAGACCTCAAGTTCGGGGGCCGGTAAGGCTGCAATGCCTGCCGGGCGCCCGGCCGGACGCAAGGAGTCCTCTGGCGCCGTTGCAGCGGCGGCATCGGCCAACAAAAGGCCCAGCGCAAAAGCAGCCCGGGCGATCATGTCTTCTTTGCCCGTCCGAAATCCGGTGCATCCGTATCCTGCCCGGCCTCGATGATCCCGCGGCGGATGGCGCGGGTGCGGGTGAAATATTGGTGCAGATGCTCCCCGTCGCCGGTGCGGATCGCCCTTTGCAGGGCGAAAAGCTCCTCGGTGAAACGGCCCAGGATTTCCAGCGTCGCGTCCTTGTTGGTCAGGAACACATCGCGCCACATGGTCGGGTCCGAGGCCGCGATCCGGGTGAAGTCCCGGAAACCAGCAGCCGAGTATTTGATCACCTCGCTGTCGGTCACGCGGCGCAAATCGTCAGCAACCCCCACCATGGTATAGGCAATAAGGTGCGGCGCGTGGCTGGTGACAGCCAGCACCAGATCGTGGTGATCCGCATCCATCTCATCGACATTGGCGCCCATCCCCTCCCACAGCTCGCGCAGGCGCTGCACGGCATCGGGGTCGGTGCCTTCGACGGGAACCAGAAGGCTCCAGCGATTATCAAACAGTTCGGCAAAGCCTGCCTCGGGCCCGGAATGCTCGGTGCCCGCCAAAGGGTGCGCCGGGACGAAATGCACGCCATCGGGGATATGCGGCGCGACCGCCTCGATCACATGGGCCTTCACCGAGCCGACATCAGACACCGTGGCGCCGGGTTTCAGCACGCTCGCAATATCCTGCATCACCACGCCCATGGCGCCGACCGGCACACAAAGCACAACCAGATCGGCGCCCTCCGCAGCCTCAGCGGCGCTGTCACAGACGCGATCACACAGCCCGATGCGCCGGGCAGTGTCCCGGGTTTCGGCGCTGCGAGCATAGCCCGTGACCTCACCCGCCAACCCGGCCCGCTTCATCGCCCAGAACATCGAAGAGGCGATCAGCCCCAGCCCGATCAGCGCGACACGGTTGTAGACTGGCGCGCTCATGCTGCGCCCTGCCCAGCTTTGAAGGCCTTGACCGCGGCAGCAACCGCGCGGCAGGCGGCCTCGTCGCCGATGGTGATGCGCAGCGCATTGGGCAGGTTGTAGCCCGCCACCCGCCGAACGATCAGCCCCTGCGCCTTGAGGTAATCATCACAGGCCTCAGCCTCGGCTTGGCTGGCAAAGCGCGCGAGGATGAAATTGGTGCAGGAGGTATCCGAAGGCACCCCAAGTTCGGCCAATGCCTCGGCCAGCCAACCGCGCCATTTGGCGTTCTCCGCGCGGCAGTGGTCGACATAATCGGTATCCCGCACCGAAGCCTCTGCCGCGGCCAGCGCGGTGGTCGAGACATTGAACGGTCCACGCAGGCGGTTCAGAACGTCGATGATTTCCTGCGGGCCATAGCCCCAGCCGATGCGCGCACCGCCCAACCCGTAGATCTTGGAGAAGGTGCGGGTCATGAAGACATTGTCACGCTCAGCCACCAGCGAAGCGCCTGCATCGAAGCCTTCGACATATTCGGCATAGGCGCCATCCAGCACCAGCAGCGCGCCCTTCGGCAGGCCATCGGCCAGACGCGCCACATCGGCAGCGCCGATCATGGTGCCGGTGGGGTTGTTGGGGTTGGCGATAAATACCAGCTTGGTCCGCTCGGTGCAGCCCGCAAGCAAGGCGTCCACATCCGTCACCCGTTCGCTTTCGCGCACCTCGACCGGGGTCGCCCCTGCCGCCTGCGCGCTGATGCGATACATGGCAAAACCGTGCTCGGTATAAAGCACCTCGTCCCCCGGCCCCACATAGGCCTGACACAGGAAGGCGATGATCTCGTCGCTGCCCGCACCGCAGATGATCTGCGCCGGGTCCAGCCCATGCACCTCACCAATGGCGGCGCGCAGCTCTGCATGATCCGAGCTCGGATAGCGATGCATCGTCGCAGCAGCCTCGCGCATCGCCTCGATGGCGCGCGGGCTGGGGCCGAGAGGGTTCTCATTCGAGGAGAGCTTTACCGTGTTGCTCACCCCATCCACATGGGCAGCCCCACCCTGATAAAGGGCGATGTCCATAATTCCGGGCTGCGGTGTGATCTGGGTCATAAGAGGGACTCCTTGGTTCCGCCCCGTTCATACCCGCGCACAACGCAATCGAAAAGCCGCAAGATGCCCTCAACAGACGCAGTGCGCTTTTTGCGCCGCCTGTCGTCCTGTGGTCGCCGACCCTGGCCTGATCAGGCTGCCCTTGGCTGGAACCGCGCGGTCGCCGGGTCCGCCTCGTATCGCGCAGCCAGATCCTCGGCCCGAAGGGCCAGATCATTGACGCTGTCGATGATATATCGCGCGGTTTCATCCGGCATCAGGTAGGAAAAATTCAGCCGCACCCAGCCGGGTTTGCGCAGCTCCTTTCCGGCCTGAAGATCCGCGAACAGCGCGTTTGAATCCTGCGCATCGATATCCAGAAGCCGATGCGCATAGGGACCTGCACAGGCGCAGCCGCCCCGCGCTTGAATGCCATAAAAGTCGCTCAGCATCCGGGTGAACAGCTGCTGATGCACGGGTCGCCCCGAAGCCCCTCGGACGGTGAAGGAAAACACCGGCAGGCGCGGCGCAGTCGGATGGCCCAAAAGGGTCAGCTGCGGATTGCCCTGCCAGCCCTCCCGCGCCATGGCGCCGAAGCGGGCCTCCCGGCGGGCGATTTCAGCTTCACCCACGGCTTCCTTGACCAGAAACGCCAGCGCGGCGCGAATATCACCGATCACGTTCGGTGTCCCCGCCTCTTCACGCGCAGCCAGATCCGCGCTGTAGGCATGATCCCAAGGCGAGACAAAGCTGACCGTGCCGCCCCCGGGCCAAGAAGGGCATTTGCGGCGCACCGCAGTGCCATTCACGATCAGCACGCCCGATGCACCGGGCCCACCGGGAAACTTGTGCGGCGAGACGACCACTGCATCCTTGCGCGCGCCCCCCTTGCCGCCCATGTCGATCGGCAGATAGGGCCCGCCCCCGGCGTAGTCCCAGACCGCAAGCGCGCCATGGGCATGCAGCAGAGCGCTGACCGCATCCGCATCGGTCAGGATGCCGGTCACATTCGAGGCCGCCGAAAAACTGCCGATCTTCAGATCGCAGGCGGCATATTCGCTCAACGCCACCTGAAGGACCTCCAGATCAGGCCCGCCCTCCGCCGCTTCGGGGATCTCCACGACTGTTGCGCGGCTCTCCCGCCAGGGCAGAATATTGGAGTGGTGTTCATAAGGGCCGATAAAGACCACTGGCGCGCGGGCCTCATTCACGCCCAGCAGGCTGACCAATCGGTTCAGACCAGCGGTGGCCCCTGACCCGGCAAAGATCACCGCATCCTCCTGTTTTGCCCCGGTGATCCGCGCGATTTCCGCGCGCGCAGCGCGGCGCAGGCGGGTCATATGGGCACCGCAATAAGAGGCCTCGGTATGGGAATTGGCGTAGAAGGGCAGAACGTCGGAGACGACGAAATCCTCGACCGACCGCAACGCCCGGCCAGAGGCGACATAATCGGCGTAGACCAGCGGCACCATTCCATCGGCGCCAGGGATCTGCACGCCCTCACCGATCAGCTCATCTGCCAGACGCCCTTCGCGGGCCGCATCCTTCAGGGTTTGTTTTATGGTGGCAAGGATCATCTGTTTCTCCGCTCTTCACCACAGAAACTTGACCCTCTGGAGCTGGAAATACTCCGCCTAATTTTGATTGATGGCACGCAAATTTGTGTCATATGATCGCTAAATGACAAATAACCTAGATCATATTGATCGCGCCATCCTGCGCTGCCTTCAGGGGAATGCCAGCCTGTCACAACGGGAACTCGCCGAAAAGGTTGGCCTATCGCAGAATGCCTGCTGGCGGCGGCTAAAGGCGCTGAATGACAACGGCGTGCTACAGGGGGCAACCGCGCGGATTGACCGCGCGAAACTGGGACTGGATCTGGTGGTCTTTGTCATGCTGCGCACGCGCCACCATTCTGCGGACTGGCTGGAAACCTTCCGCAGGCACGTTCTGACCATCCCCGAAGTGGTGGATTTTCATCGCATCGGCGGTGATTACGACTATCAACTGAAAGTGGTCACCGAAGACATGACCAGCTACGACAAGGTCTACCAGCGCCTGATCGCGGGGGTAGAGCTGGACAGCGTTACCTCATATTTCGCGATGGAGGCCATTGCCGAAGGACGCCCCCTGCCCCTGTGACTCACCAGGGTGATCGATCAGGGCGCAGGAAGGCAGGAAGGGACCGGTGTGATCAGTGGCCGAAGGCGGCGTCAGGCATCCACTTCATCCGCGCGCCTTCCGCGCCCATGCGCATGTGAAGGCAAGCCGTGCCAAGGCGCTGAAAATACAAGGCATCCAGCGGATACCATCCGGCTACCGGCACTTCGACTTCGGTCATGACGGTGCTGTCACAGGTCTGCCGCCCATCGAACTGACCAACGATCTGCCCGCCGATTTTCGCCCGCAGCCCGTCATTGGTCAGGAAATCGATATTGTAGACGCCGGGTTTGTCAAAGCGGACATAGCCCGTGATCCGGGCTACCACGTGCTGGGCTTGTTTCGACGTTAGGGTGATGTCGCCTTCGTTGGTGTCCCGATGATCAAGGCCTTTCAGCGGGCGCCCGGCTTCGGATCCCTGTTTCAACGCCGCCGAAGCCTCGGACAGGGTGCGTACGTCCTGCGGATAGGCATAACGCACAGCAAGACCGGAGCGGACGCTACCCGGCTGCGGATCTGCTGGTTGCAGCTTGACAGGCGCAGCTGCCAGGGCCGTTGCCAGTGTCATTGAAGCTGCGGCCAGAAACGTGCCGAATACTGTTCTCATCTTGGTCACCTCAGTCTGATGGGCTGCGCATTCCCAATGCTCGGCCCCAAGCCTACAACTGGATACGCCAAATAGACAAATGAGAATCGGCCGCTCAGCACCATTTCGCCGCGTGAAATTGGTAGCGGCGGGTCGCAACGACTGCCAAAATGGAAAAGGGGCCGCCCGAAGGCAGCCCCTGCGCAAATCCCGAAAGGGATCCGACTTAGTTTTTGGCGTAGAATTCGACGACCAGGTTCGGCTCCATCATCACCGGGTACGGCACATCGCCCAAGGAGGGGGTGCGCACGAAGGTGGCTTTCATTTTGGAGTGGTCGGCTTCGATGTAATCCGGAACGTCGCGCTCGGCCAGCTGAGTGGCTTCCAGCAGGACAGCCAGTTGCTTGGACTTGTCGCGGACCTCGATCACGTCACCCTCTTTCACACGGTAGGAGGGAATGTTGACGCGCTGGCCGTTGACCAGAACGTGGCCGTGGTTGACGAACTGACGGGCAGCAAAGACGGTCGGCACGAACTTGGCGCGGTATACGACGGCGTCCAGGCGGCGCTCCAGCAGACCGATCAGGTTTTCACCGGTGTCGCCTTTGACACGCTCGGCTTCACCGTAGATGCGGCGGAATTGCTTTTCGGTCAGGTCGCCGTAGTAGCCTTTCAGCTTCTGCTTGGCGCGCAGCTGGATGCCGAAATCGGACAGTTTGCCCTTGCGGCGCTGACCGTGCTGACCGGGGCCATATTCACGACGGTTGACCGGGGACTTCGGACGGCCCCAGATGTTTTCGCCCATGCGGCGGTCGATTTTGTACTTGGCAGACGTGCGTTTGGTCACGGCTGATCTCCTTTATTTATGGCTCCGCAATTTGATCCGAAAACCGGTTCCCACTTTTCGGATTGCGGACGCAGGGCCAGCAAACCAGATCAGCCAGAACGCAGCCGGGCAAACGGCGGCTATAAAGGGCGTTGTCCTCTTGCCTTGCGGCATGACAGGGATCCCCTTGCGGGGGCCACCAACACCAATGAAGCCGCGCTTATACAGGCAGCCCCGCCCGTGTCAACACCTGCGAACAACGGTATTTGCCATTCAGGGAGCGAAACGGCCTAGGCCGCCTCGTGCCGCAGGATTGCGGCCTCAGATGCGGTCAGGTTGCGGCGGGCAAAGGCACCATAGCCGAGCGGATTTTCATCAATCCCCGGCAACAGGGTCAGCAGCCGCTGCCGATCCCCTTCCGACAAGGCACTAAGAGAGGCATTGGCCGGATGAAAGCTTTCGCTTTCCACGCCATTTGCCCAGAGCACCTGATGCTCTTCGAACAACAGGTGAATATAGGTCACTTCGCGCAGCTGGGTATCCGGGGCAACGCTGGTCCCGTTGATCAGGTCCCGCGCCGCTACCAGCACTTCGGGCGTGTTGAACAGCGCCTGCACGCGCGCGCCCCGCAGCAACAGGCGGTGTTCCGGGGAGACCAGAAGGTCTTCTTCGGGGCGGTCCAACGCCAGCGCCCCAGCGCGCACACGCACCGGACGCAGCGCGGGGTAGACAAACAGGCGGGCACCACTCATCCGGCGTGCACCGATCCAGCGGATTGCCTGGGGACCGTTGTCACGGGTCTGTACCAGATCACCCGGGCTGAGCCGTTCAACCGGACATGTCCCGCCCGGCGTGTCGATCAGGGTCCCGGGTGTAAAACAGATCAGTCCTGTGTCGGCGCCATTCTGTGGCTGCGCCCTCTGCCCCACATTCAGTGAAAGGTGCACAACCCACAGCTCCGCATCCCGCGGCGGCAGCTCATCCACAAACATCAGCAGCGGCAGCCTGCTAGCCCCGACATCGATCAGCGTCGCGGTGTATTGACGGATCCCATCGGTGACGACAAAGCCCCTGTCCGGAACCGCATCCGCCTGATCATCTGCTTCGGGGACTGCGCCGGTGTCCAGGGCAGCGCCCACCAGCCTGCGCACCGACCGCGCGGCCCTGCGCCGCAGATCCGTTTCACCCTCTGCCACTTCCAGACGCAACAACTCCGTCGGCCCGTCCAGGCGCAGGCTGTCCCCATGCCACGACCAGGCCGCCCCGATCCTCAGGGCATCGGTCGGCGCGGACGCCAGACCGTCCAATTCTGTTTGCGACCAAGAAATGACAAACGTGCCAGTAAAGCCCGTTTTCATTGCTCTTGCCTGCCTCGGTTTTTGTTATTGTGCAGAACGTACCAATGGCCGTTGTCCAGTGAAAGGTCAAAGTCCGGCCGCCGCCTATCCTTGCCTACACAGCGGCAGCAAAGCCACAAATTCATCGTGAGTGCCACGATGGCACCGCACAACCTACCGCAGAAGCCGCCGGTTCACACCGGTCATTCTCTCCCCCTGCCCGGCTGGATATCCTGTCCGGCGCGGCGTGCCATGCGCCAGCCCAGTAAGAGATACCAAAAGGTCAAAATTCCTGTCTGATTTTCCTTCGCCGACCCAAGGTAAAACTCCCGCAAACCACCATTTTTATTGCAGTTTTTGCGCCACCTAAACTTTGCTGATGCTCTATCATCAGATGGCGCCTAGAACCTTCGAGATGCGCGGCTTCTGACGCGACACAAAGCCCGCACCCTCCCCTTTAACGCGAATAATTTGAGCGATTTCAATGCCCTGCCAATTGTCAAAAAAATGGATAGGAAAATCTACTGCCCTGCAGCGAAAACCCCTCCAGAATACCCTGCTTACGGCCACCCGCCGCCGCAGCGCGTTTTACAGATTGTTAGCCACTGTGGCGAATAGTGACAGGGTACCCCAATGTGTGTCAGGGGTTGAACGTCGGCCAAGCCCACTCCCGGGCGATCTGAAGTGCCATAGATCCCCGATGTTAGGGAACGTCTGAACAACGTCTTCGGCTGCGCCGATGTTGCCGCTTGAGGGCAGTTTGGGGCGGTTGAG